>NZ_LIRK01000378.1 GCF_001419765.1 Streptomyces torulosus | reverse complement strand
TGAGGACACCGCGCGGCCCCCAGGAGGGGGCCGCGCGGTGTCCTCAGCATCCCGCTGATCCGGGCGACGGTCCAGGCACCCTCGGCACCCCGGCGGTCACGGCTCGCTCTGCGGGTAACCGTCGTGCGCGGCCAGGTCCTTGTTGATGTCCTCGACCGCCGCGTCCAGCGTCTTCTCGACCGGGGCCCCCGCGAAGACGCTGTCGGCGACCGCGCGGGAGAACGCCTTGGTGATCGCCGGGTACGCGGGGGTCTGCGGCCGGGGCCGGGCGACACCGCCGCGCAGCTGCTCGATGAACAGCCGCTCCGGACCGTTCTCGTCGAACTTCGTGGAGAGGCCGACCGCCCGTTCCGTCCCGGGGATCGCCCCGTTGGCCTCGCTCATCCGCAACACCTGCTCCGGCCGCAGCAGATACTCCAGGAACCGCCACACCGCATCGCCGTCCGCGCCGCCGGAGGGGATGCCCCACTGCCAGGAGCCCATCCCGGTGGCGGTGCCGGCGCCGAAGTCGGGCAGCGGCACGATCGCCACGTCCCCGGGGTGCGCCGCGCTGAACTCGCCGTACTTCCAGTGCCCCATCCAGGAGAGGGGGGTGCGTCCCTTCACGAACGCGTTCTTGTTCCTGTCCCGGTCGACGTATCCCTCCTTCACCCAGCTCTGCAGGGTGGTGAGCGCCTTCACGGTTTCGGGGCCGTTGAGGAAGCCGTCCGCCGTGCGGAACCCCTTGGGGTCGATGAGGTCGCCGCCGGCCGACCACACGGCCGGCGCGAAGGCGTACGTGTTCCACTCGTCGGGGCTCGCCGAGTCGACGAAGTTGAGGTCGAGGGGCGCCTCGTACCCCTCGGCCCGCAGCTTGCGCAGGATCCCCGTCAGCTCGTCGGCGGTCCAGGCGTCCCCGGTGCCCTTCGGGATCCGGATCCCGGCCTTGCGGAGCACCGAGGGCCGTACGTACAGACCGAGCCCGGAGTCGAAGGTTCCGACCCCCCACAACCGGCCGTCGTACGTGCCCTGCTGCCGGACCGAGGGCAGCAGGTCCTCGCGGACCCCGGCGGGCACACAGGAGTCGATCGGCTTCAGCTTGCCGGACCAGGCGTAGCTGTAGAGGTTCGGACCGTCGAAGTCGAGGAGATCCGGGAGGTCTCCGCTGGCCGCCGCGGACAGGACGAGTTCGGTGTACGGGCGCTGCTCGGGCAGGGTCACCAGTTCGACCCGTACCTGCCGCTGGGCCTTGTTGAACTCCTTGACCTGGCTGCGCAGGGTGCTCTGCTCACCGCTCTGCCCGGCGTGGAACCACAGGGTGATGTGGACGGTGCCGTCGATCCTGCCGTCGCAGGTCGTGTCGCCCGCCGCCTTGCCGTCCGCGCCCTGCCGGTCCTCCTCGTCACCGGCGCTGCATCCGGCCAGTAACAGTGCCACCGCCGACATTCCCGCCACCAGGCCACGACGGATCTGACGTCTCCCGACGCCGTAGTGCGACGCGTTCATCGCGTATTACTCCCATTCGACCGGGCCATTCGGCCCCCAGGGCAGCGACATGCTACTCCCCGTGGCTTGTTCGATTCCCTCGGTGAGTGGGAACGGATCGAATCGGCAAGGGACATCAGCACATTCCACGTAACGGGGCACGCGCCGGGGGGACACTTTCCGGCTGACCGGGATGTGGTTCCGTCACCGGCCCGGGGAGGCTGTCAGCATGTCCACGCGCTGTCTAATCGTCGACGACAGTGCCCGATTCCTGGAGGCCGCCCGGACCCTCCTCGAACGCGACGGGATCCTGGTCGTCGGCGTGGCGTCCACCGGCGCGGAGGCTCTCGCGCGGACCGCGGAACTGGCGCCGGACGTCGTGCTGCTGGACCTCGACCTCGCCGGCGAGAGCGGACTGGACCTCGCGCCGGTGCTCGCCCGCACTTCACCGTCGGCCGTGATCGTCCTGACGTCCGCGCACCCCCTGGAGGACGTCCGGGAACTGGTCGCGGCCGCTCCGGCGCGCGGATTCCTTCACAAGTCGAGGCTCTCGGGACAGGCGCTGCGCGACCTGCTGGGGCCCGGTCCGGGGTCCCCGGAGCGCTGAGGATCTTGCCGTCGGTGTCCGGCCATGTCCCGCCCCGGGTGTTGTCGGGACTTTGTCAACACGCTTCAATGCGGGGGAACTCAGGGCGGGGAACGCCGTCCTACGGATGTGAAGACGGACGGTCGCCGAGAGCTCCGCGCGTCCGCGGGGCGCCCCGACCGGCCCACGCGTGGTCCGACCAGCCGACGCGCACCTCACAGAAGGGCTCCTCCATGCGGCACGCCACAGAGCACGCCGACGTCGCGGCGATCGCGAACGTCGCCACCGCGGAGTTGGAGTCGGCCCTGCGGGGTGGCCCCTTCCATGTGGCGCTGCGCGCCGCGATCGCCGCGCGCGGCCTGCCGTTGCAGCGGGTGCAGCACCATCTGTCGCGCCACGGGGTCAAGGTCGGGGTGACCAGCCTGAGTTACTGGCAGCAGGGCGCCCGGCGCCCGCAGCGCCCCGAGTCGCTGCGGGCGGTGCGAGCCCTGGAGGAGATCCTCCAACTGCCGGACGAGTCGCTGATCCGTCTGCTGGCCCGGTCCGAGGAGCCCTCCGGGCCGGGCCGCGGCACCGGCCGTTCCTACCGCTCCCTCGTCGATGCCTCGGGTGTCCTGGAGCGGCTCCTCGGCGAGCTGGGGTCGCCGCTCGACGGCGGGGTGCACACCATCGGCCATCACGAGCGGGTGCGCGTCGGCGCGCACCGGGAGCTGCAGGGCCGCGAGTCGCAGCACATCGTGCGGGCGCACCGGGACGGCGTGGACCGCTATGTGGCCGTCCACCACGGCGACCCGGGCTGCGCCCCGGAGCGGATGGCGGTCCGCGCCCTGGAGAACTGCCGCCGGGGCCGGGTGCGCTGGGACGACGACACGGGGGTCCTGGTCGCCGAGTTCCTCTTCGACACCCGGCTGCGCAGCGGCGACACGTTCCTGTTCCGTTACGGCGTCGACGACGGCACGGCCGGGGTGTGCACCGAGTACGTCCGCGGTTTCCGGTCGGGGGGCGGGCAGTACGCCCTCCAGGTGCGGTTCGACGAGCGGGCGCTGCCGGTGCGCTGCCACCGGTTCAGCCAGCACTCGCCGGCCTCCGCGCGCGGAGGGCGACAGGCCCTCCCCCTGAGCGGACGGCACCGCTCGGTGCACCTGGTGGAGCCCCGGGTACGCACGGGCGTCCTCGGGATCGGCTGGGAGTGGGAGTGAGGGGAACGGGGGGCCGGGGTGTCCTCCTCCCTGCCCAGGCCGGAGGCGCGGGCCGGAGTGTCCTCCCCCGGGCCTCGGTCGGGGTCGCCCGTCCCGGCGCGAAAACCTCTGAGGTACCTTCCGGCGGAGACTTCCCAGAAAGGACCCCTTCGTGATCGTCGTCGCCGGTGAAGCCCTGATCGACCTGGTCCCCAGGGGTTCGGGTCCGCTCGTGGATCTGCGGCCGGCGCGCGGCGGCGGGCCGTACAACACGGCGGTCGCCCTGGGCCGTCTCGGCTCCCCCACGGCGTTCTGCTCCCGTGTGTCGTACGACGCCTACGGCGAGGCCCTGCTGACCGGGTTGCGCGAGGCCGGTGTGGACGTGACCTCGGTGCAGCGCGGCCCGGAGCCGACGACGCTGGCGCTGGCCTCGATCGGCGAGGACGGCTCCGCCCGCTACTCCTTCTACGTGGAGGGCAGCGCCGACCGCCTGTTCGAGGCCCCCGAGCAGCTCCCCGCGGGTACCCGCGCCGTCTCCTTCGGCACCTGCTCACTGGTCCTGGAGCCGGGGGCAAGCGCGTACGAGGAGCTGCTGCACGGCGCGGCCGCACGCGGCGTCTTCACCTCCCTCGACCCCAACATCCGGCCCGGTCTCATCGCCGACCCGGCCGCCCATCGCGCCCGCTTCAAGAGCTGGCTGCCCTCGGTGTCGCTGCTGAAGCTGTCCGAGGAGGACGCCGAGTGGCTGGGCGGCACCCCGGACCAGTGGCTGACCTGCGGCCCCTCGGCCGTCGTGGTGACCCGGGGCGGGGAGGGGCTGACCGCCTACACGCGCGGCGGGGCCGAGCACCGTGTGCCGGGCGAGAAGGTCGATGTCGTCGACACCATCGGCGCCGGTGACACGGTGAACGCGGCCCTCCTGCACGGCCTGTCCGTGCGTGACGCCCTGTCCGCGGCCTCGCTCGCGGCCCTGACCGCCGAGGACTGGGGCGGACTGCTCCGCTTCGCCGCCCGCGCGGCCGCGGTCACCTGCTCCCGAGCGGGCGCGGACGCGCCGTACGCGTCCGAGGTGGGCGGGGACTGATCCGCCCAGGAAGTGGTGGAACGAGCAGTGCCCCGCGGGGAGGTTCCCGCGGGGCACGCTGTTCTTCCGGGTCGGGCAGGGTCAGGCCTTGCGGGCCCTCGTGGTCTTCTTCGCGGGAGCCGCCTTCTTCGTGGCCGCGGCCGTCTTCTTGGCCGCGGCCGTCTTCTTGGCCGCCGTGGACCCGGTGGTCCTCGTGGTGCGGGCGGTGGCGGTCTTCTTGGCCGTCGACCCGGCGGCGACGGCCTTCTTGGCCGTGGACCCGCGCGGCGCCTTCACCGGTGAGGCGTCGCTGATCCGGTCGGCGCCGAGGATCTCGCGCAGGAACTTGCCGGTGTGGCTGGCCGGGACCCCGGCGATCTGCTCGGGCGTGCCCTCGGCGACGACGAGACCACCGCCGGCGCCGCCCTCGGGACCCATGTCGACGATCCAGTCGGCGGTCTTGATGACGTCGAGGTTGTGCTCGATGACGATGACCGTGTTGCCCTTGTCCACCAGGCCGGACAGCACCTTGAGGAGCTTGCTGATGTCCTCGAAGTGGAGACCGGTGGTCGGCTCGTCCAGGACGTAGACCGTGCGGCCGGTGGAGCGCTTCTGCAGCTCGCTGGCGAGCTTCACGCGCTGCGCCTCGCCGCCGGACAGGGTCGTCGCCGCCTGGCCGAGGCGGACGTAGCCGAGGCCGACGTCCTTCAGGGTGTTGAGGTGACGGGCGATCGCGGGGACGGCCTCGAAGAAGCCCGTGGCCTCCTCGATCGGCATGTTCAGCACCTCGGCGATGGACTTGCCCTTGTAGTGGACCTCCAGGGTCTCCCGGTTGTACCGGGCGCCGTGGCAGACCTCGCACGGGACGTAGACGTCCGGGAGGAAGTTCATCTCGATCTTGATGGTGCCGTCGCCCGCGCAGTTCTCGCAGCGGCCGCCCTTGACGTTGAAGGAGAAGCGGCCGGGCAGATAGCCGCGGACCTTCGCCTCGGTGGTCTCGGCGAACAGCTTGCGGATGTGGTCGAAGACGCCGGTGTAGGTCGCCGGGTTGGACCGGGGGGTGCGGCCGATGGGCGACTGGTCGACGTGCACGACCTTGTCGACGAGGTCGTCGCCGTCCACGCGCGTGTGCCGTCCCGGTACGTTCCTCGCGCCGTTCAGCTCGCGGGCGAGGTGGGTGTACAGGATGTCGTTGACCAGCGTGGACTTGCCGGAGCCCGAGACGCCCGTGACGGCCGTGAAGACACCGAGCGGGAAGGACACGTCGATGTCCTGGAGGTTGTTCTCCCGGGCGCCGTGCACGGTGAGCCGGCGGGTCGGGTCGAGCGGGCGGCGGATGTCGGGCAGCGGGATGGCCTTCCTGCCCGAGAGGTACTGCCCGGTCTGCGACTCGGTGTTCGCCAGCAGCTCCTTCAGGGAGCCGCTGTGCACGACCTTGCCGCCGTGCTCACCGGCACCGGGGCCGATGTCGACGACCCAGTCGGCGGTCTTGATCGTGTCCTCGTCGTGCTCGACGACGATGAGCGTGTTGCCCATGTCGCGGAGCCGGACCAGGGTCTCGATGAGCCGGTGGTTGTCCCGCTGGTGCAGACCGATGGAGGGCTCGTCGAGGACGTAGAGCACGCCGACGAGTCCCGAGCCGATCTGGGTGGCGAGGCGGATGCGCTGGGCCTCACCGCCGGAGAGGGTGCCGGCCGCGCGGTTCAGCGAGAGGTAGTCCAGGCCGACGTCGACCAGGAACCGCAGCCGTTCGTTGACCTCCTTCAGCACGCGCTCGGCGATCTTCTTGTCGCGGGCGGTGAGCTTCAGCTCGCCCAGGAAGTCCGCGCAGTCGCTGATGGACATCGCGGAGACCTCGGCGATCGACTTCTCCATGATCGTGACCGCGAGGACGATCGGCTTCAGACGGGTGCCCTCACAGGTGGGGCAGGGCACCTCGCGCATATAGCCCTCGAAGCGCTCCCGGCTGGCGTCGCTCTCGGCCTCGCTGTGCCGCCGCTTGACGAAGGGGACGGCGCCCTCGAAGGCGGTGGTGTAGACCCGCTCGCGGCCGTAGCGGTTGCGGTAGCGGACCTCGATCTGCGTCTTGTGGCCGTACAGCAGGGCCTTCTTCGCGCGCTGCGGGAGGCCGGCGAAGGGGATGTCGGTCCGGAAGCCCAGCGCGTCGGCGAGCGCGCCGATGAGGCGGCCGAAGTAGTCCTTGGTGTGGCCGTGCGACCAGGGGTGGATGGCGCCCTCGTCGAGCGACTTGTCCTCGTCCGGGACGATCAGCTCCGGGTCGACCTCCATGCGCGTGCCGATGCCGGTGCAGTCGGGGCAGGCGCCGAAGGGCGAGTTGAAGGAGAAGGAGCGGGGCTCCAGCTCCTCGAAGGACAGGTCGTCGTACGGGCAGTACAGGTGCTCCGAGAACATGCGCTCGCGCTCGGGGTCGTCCTCGGGGAGGTCGACGAAGTCGAGCACGACCATGCCGCCGGACAGGCCGAGGGCGGTCTCCACGGAGTCGGTGAGCCGGCGCTTGGCGGAGTCCTTCACCGTGAGGCGGTCGACGACCACCTCGATGGTGTGCTTCTCCTGCTTCTTCAGGGTGGGCGGGCTGGAGAGCTGGACGGTCTCGCCGTCCACCCGCGCGCGGCTGTAGCCCTTGGTCTGGAGGTCCGCGAAGAGGTCGACGAACTCGCCCTTGCGCTCCCGCACCAGCGGGGACAGCACCTGGAAGCGGCTGCCCTCGGGCAGCTCCAGCACGCGGTCGACGATGGCCTGCGGCGACTGGCGGGAGATCGGGCGGCGGCACTGGGGGCAGTGCGGCTTGCCGATGCGCGCGAAGAGCAGCCGGAGGTAGTCGTAGACCTCGGTGATCGTGCCGACCGTCGAGCGCGGGTTGCGCGAGGTCGACTTCTGGTCGATGGAGACCGCCGGGGACAGGCCCTCGATGAAGTCGACGTCCGGCTTGTCCATCTGCCCGAGGAACTGCCGGGCGTAGGAGGACAGCGACTCGACGTACCGGCGCTGGCCCTCCGCGAAGATCGTGTCGAAGGCCAGCGAGGACTTGCCCGACCCCGACAGGCCCGTGAAGACGATGAGCGAGTCGCGTGGGAGGTCGAGCGAGACGTTCTTCAGGTTGTGCTCGCGCGCGCCACGGACGATGAGACGGTCGGCCACGCCGGTCCGCACCTTTCTTGAGTGAAGTGACAGGAGCGGAGCCCCCGTCCTTCTCAGACTAGGGGGAGCCACTGACAGCGCCGGTCCTGTTTCCCCGTTCCACAACAATCCCGGGCCTTCCAGCATGCCCGACGCAGGACTCGACCATATAGCACGTGCATTCGATTTCAGTCCGGGGTCCACCACCTTCACCCGAAGGAGTGGCGGAAGCTAGGGTCGGCGTCATGACGTTTCACGCGCGTGACCTGGACTCTGTACGGGAAGCGACCGAGCGGCTCCTCACCGCAGTCGCCAAGATGGACAACGCGGCTGTGACCCAGCCGTCACGGCTGCCCGGCTGGACCCGCGGCCATGTCCTCGCCCACCTCGCCCGCAACGCCGAGGCGATCGTGAACGTCCTGGAGGGGCGTCCCATGTACGTGTCCGGCGAGGCCCGGGACGCCGACATCGAGCGGGACGCGCCCCGACCCCTGGAAGACCACCTCACGGACCTGCGGGAGAGCGCGAACCGCTTCCAGGATGCCGCCTCCGTCCCCGGGGACTGGTCGCGCACGGTCGAGCTGCGCAACGGCGTCACGGACTCGGCGTCGCGGGTGCCGTTCCGGCGCTGGATCGAGGTGGAGCTGCACCACGTGGACCTCGGCATCGGGTACGAGCTGGAGGACCTGCCGGAGGAATTCACGCAACGCGAGATCAACTTCCTGACCGAGCGGTTCCGCGACCACCCCGCTGTCCCGGCGGTGACGATCAAGCAGGACGACGGGCGGCTCCTGTTCACCGGAGCCGTGAAGGGCCTCACCCCGGAGCAGCTGGAGAGCGGCAGCCACTCGCTCATGGTCACCGGCCGCAAGGCCGACCTCCTCGGCTGGCTCGCCGGACGACGCGACGGCACCGCCCTGCGCGTCGAGGGCGGCACCCTGCCGTCCCTGCCCTCGCTGTAGCGACCGCGCGTCCCTCCGCGACCTAGACTGACAGCCATGACGTACAGCGGAGCGGTGAAGGTCGGCGGCCCTGCGGATGTGCACGAGCTGCCGGGCCTGATGATCTCCAAGGTCGCGGTGGGACCGATGGACAACAACGCCTATCTGTTGCGCTGCCGGGCCACGGACGAGCAGTTGCTGATCGACGCCGCGAACGACGCCGGCACCCTGCTCACGCTGATCGGTGACGACGGCATCGCGTCCGTCGTCACCACGCATCAGCACGGTGACCACTGGCAGGCGCTCGCCGAGGTGGTGGCGGCCACAGGAGCTCGTACGTATGCGGGGCGGGACGACGCCGAGGGCATCCCGGTGCCGACCGATGTGCTCGTCGACGACGGCGACACCATCCGGGTGGGGCGCGTGGAGCTGACCGCGCGCCACCTGGTGGGCCACACGCCGGGTTCGATCGCCCTGGTCTACGACGACCCGCACGGGCATCCCCATGTGTTCACCGGGGACTGCCTCTTCCCGGGCGGCCCTGGTCGGACAACACGTCCCCAGGACTTCGAGTCGTTGATGTCGGGCCTGGAGGCGAAGGTCTTCGTACTCCCGGACGAGACCTGGATCTACCCGGGCCACGGCAACGACACCACGCTCGGCGCCGAGCGGCCTCACCTCGGCGCGTGGCACGAGCGGGGCTGGTAGGTCGGTGCCAGCGAGAGGGAGGGTCTGCGGCTCCCACACATGATGGTCCTCCGCGCGCACATGATGGTCCTCCGCGCGCGCATGATGGTCCTCCGCGCGGCCACAGGACACATCCGCCTGGACGTCGAGCTCGATGCCCTCGTCGGCGAGCTGCTCGGTATCACCATGCACGCCGACGCAATGCCGTGGCAGTGGACGCCACAGCACGTCGACGAATGGTCGGCCGATCCGCGGGCCGTGCACGGCTGTGTCCGCTCCACCCTGCGCAACCACCAGAGCTCAGCTTGAGGAGCGGTGAAAGTCGGACTCAGGCATGGGGGACGACAGCCACGGGGCAGCGTCCGTGGTGGAGGGCGGCGTGGGCGACGTGGCTCAGCAGCGGTCCCGTGTGCGCGTGCCGGTGCACGCGCCGGCCGACGACCAGCAGCCCGGCGTCCGCGGTGGCCTGCACGACGGCCTTGGCGGGGCTCGTGAGACGGACACTGTCGGACACGTCCACCCCCGGGTACTTCTCCTGCCAGGGTCGGAGCGCCTTGTCCAGTTCCTTCTGGCCGTTCCTCGTCATCTCCTCGGTGGCGTCGTGGTCCACACCCCAGGGGGTGCGCGCGTGGAGCGGCACGCTGCGGCCGAGGACGGCCAGCAGGGGAGCGCCCCGCGCGGCGGCGGTGTGGAAGGCGAAGTCGAGCAACTCGTCGCAGGACCCGCGCGGTTCCACCGCCACGACCACGCGGCTCGCGGTTGCGGGAGGCGGGTGCTCCTTTTCCGGGACCGTGCGGACCACGACGACGGGCCGGTCGGCGCGTGCCACGACCGGGAGGCTGACGTCGCCCAGGAAGTAGCTCGAGAAGGTCTCCAGCCTCCGGGAGCCGAGCACGAGCATCTCGGAATCCGACGCCGCCCGCAGCAGGGCCTCCCGGGCGTCCTCGGCGACCAGGCTGCCCACGACCGTCAGGCCCGGATGGCGTGCCTGCAGCTCCGACTGCGCGGTGTGGACCAGACGCTTCGCCCAGTAGTTCTGGTCGACTTCGGAGGGCCCGCGGGCCGGTTCCGGCACGAGCATCGGCCACGCGTGCAGCAGCCGCAGGGTGAGCTTGCGCTTCTCGGCCTCGTCGGCGGCCCAGCGGGCGGCGGTGAGGCTCTCTGGTGAGCCGTCGAGGCCCACGGTGACGACTGGTTGCATGGCGGCGGCCTCCGTCTCGTACGAAGCTGGACATGACGGTGAACGAGTCCGGGGACGAGCCGTCCGAACGTCGCCGGCGGGCCGAGCGTGGTGCGTTTCTCTCCCTTCGAGAAGTACACCAATCGCCTGCGGCGCGCATGTGGACCTAGGGAGGACAGGACACGAGAGGAGACCGGAACGGTGACGTTTCCGGGTCTGAGTAGGTGGGGCACAGGAAATCCCGGCGAGAACGATCATGGTCGTTCAGCAGGCGCGATCGGTCTGGTGCGGGAGTTCGGAGCTGGCGCCCTCAGGCGAGTCGCGGCACGGTTCGACCGCCCGACCGAGACCATCCGCACACGGCTCGCCCGACCGCGCGGGGAAGGACGGCTCGCCCCGCGGCGAAAGGCCGCGCCGGAGGCGAACCCGGGCCCAAGCTCCTCGTGTACCGAATGGCCCACGCGTCCGGCGTGGCCGCCCCCGAGGTAGGGGTGCACATCCCGGACGACGAGACCGACGCGCAGAGAGAAGCACGTGAGCGGCGCATGTAAGACTGGCGCGCGGGGGTTGGTGAACGCCCGTGTGCCGTACGGCAGTTGCCGAGCCGTACGACGGGGGCGCGAGGCGCGCTCTCACGCGCCCCGTGTGAATCGAACACACACGCCGGTGTCACGCGCGCGCTCCCGGCGCACGCCCTGGCGTAGTCCACTGGAGGACAGGTCCGCACGGGATGACGGCTCCCGCGCGGATGGGCCGCCGGCCTCCCAATCCCCGCCCTCGGCCGGCGGCCCCGCCCGTGACCCCCACACCGTCCGCACGTGCTCCGCGCAAGCGCTCTCCACCGTCCGCGCGCACGCGCCGCCCGGGCCCCCTGACGAGGGTTCACAGGATTGCAACACGCGTTCCCACTATGCGGACAATTGCCGACGTGACCTCGACAAACGAGACGTGGCGCTGTCAGTCTCGCGCCATGCGTCCTGCCCTTCGAGCCCCGCGCCCGTCCCGTCGCGCCGTCTCCGCCGCCACCGTCGCCCTGTTCGCCACGGTCGCCGTCGGGTGCGCCCCGCAGCCGGAGGAGGACACGTCCGGCAAAGCCTCCGCCTCGGCGACCGGGGCGGCCTGTGCCAAGGGCGAGTTGCGTACCGAGGCGTCCGGGAAGCTCACCGTCGCCACCGACTCCCCCGCGTACGAGCCCTGGTTCAAGGACGACGACCCGAAGAACGGCGAGGGCTTCGAGTCGGCGGTCGCGTACGCCGTGGCGAAGCAGCTCGGCTACGACAAGGCGGACGTCGTCTGGCAGTCCGTGCCCTTCAACAAGGCGTTCGCGCCGGGTGAGAAGACCTTCGACTTCGACATCAACCAGGTGTCCGTCAGCGACGAGCGCAAGAAGGCCGTGGACTTCTCGTCCGGGTACTACGACGTGCGCCAGGCCGTCATCGCCCTGAAGGGCTCCAAGGCCGCGAAGGCGAAGAGCGTCGCCGACCTCAAGGGCCTCCACCTGGGCGCCCAGGTCGGCACGACCAGCCTCGACTACATCGACGACGTGGTGAAGCCCGGCCAGGACCCCGCCGCCTACGCCAAGAACGACCAGGCCAAGTCCGCGCTGAAGAACGGCCAGATCGACGCGATCGTCGTCGACCTGCCCACCGCGTTCTACATCACCGCGGCCGAGGTGACGGACGCGACGATCGTCGGCCAGTTCGAGAACAAGGGTGGCACCCCCGAGCAGTTCGGTCTGGTCCTCGACAAGGGCAGCGCCCTGACGCCGTGCGTGACGGCGGCCGTGGACGCCCTGCGCGAGGACGGCACCCTGGCGAAAATCGAGCAGAAGTGGCTCTCCGACGCCGTCGACGCCCCGGTGCTCAAGTGACCGTCGTGAAGGAGGAGTCGGGCCGGGACGGCGCGGACGACGACGGCGGCATGCCCGGCGGGGACGACGGCTACGTCCCCTCCGCGCGACGGCTCGACCGGGAGCGGTACAAGCGCGCCCGGTCCCGGCGCGCCACGGGCATCGCCGCCCTGTCGACCCTCGTCACGGCCGTCGTCCTCTATGTGGTCGTCGTCAACGCGCCCGGCTGGCCGCGCACCAAGGAGACGTTCTTCAGCGCCGAGTACGCGCGCGAGGCGCTGCCCAAGGTGCTCGAAGGGCTCTGGCTCAACGTCCGGCTGCTGCTGGTGTGCGGTGCCGCCGTGCTCGTTCTCGGCATGCTCATCGCCGTCGCGCGGACCCTGCGCGGCCCGGTGTTCTTCCCAGTGCGGGCGCTGGCCGCCGCGTACACCGACTTCTTCCGCGGTCTCCCGCTGATCATCAATCTGATGATCGTCGTCCTGGGGGTCCCGGCGCTCCGCCTCCAGGGCGTGACCGTCGACCCGGTCCTGCTCGGCGGCACCGCGCTGACGCTGACGTACTCGGCGTACGTCGCCGAGGTGTTCCGCGCCGGCATCGAGTCCGTGCACCCCTCGCAGCGCGCGGCGGCCCGCTCGCTGGGCCTCACCAACCGACAGGCGCTGCGACACGTCGTGCTGCCCCAGGCGGTGCGCCGTCAGGTGCCGCCGCTCCTCAACGACCTGGTGTCGCTCCAGAAGGACACCGGTCTGGTCTCGATCGGCGGCGCGATCGACGCGGTGCGCGCCGCCGACATCATCGTGGGCCGCAGCCTCAACTACACGCCGTACATCGTCTCGGGACTGGTCTTCGTCGCCCTGACCATCCCGATGACCCGCCTCACCGACTGGGTCACGGCCCGGACGGACCGGCGGCGGGCCCAGGGAGGGACGATATGAGCGACGCTCCGAAGGCGGCCGAGGTGTCCGAGGTGTCCGAGGTGTCCGACGCCCCCGTGCTGCGGATGGAGTCCGTCCGCAAGACCTTCGGCGGTTCGCCCGTCCTGCGGGACGTCGACCTGGAGGTCGCCCCGCACACCGTGACGGCCCTGATCGGCGCCTCCGGGTCCGGCAAGTCGACGCTGCTGCGCTGCGCCAACCTGCTGGAGGAGATCGACGACGGGGCGATCTGGCTGGACGGCGAGGAGATCACCGACCCGCGGGTGGACCAGGACGCGGTACGGCGCCGTATCGGTGTGGTCTTCCAGTCGTACAACCTGTTCCCGCACATGACCGTCCTGGAGAACATCACCCTCGCCCCGCGCCGGGTGCACGGCGTGGGCCGGGCGGAGGCGGAGGAGCGGGCCCGTGAGCTGCTCGACCGGCTGGGGCTCGGCGCCAGGGCGGGCGAGTACCCGGACCGGCTGAGCGGCGGGCAGCAGCAACGCGTGGCGATCGTCCGCGCGTTGGCCGTACGGCCCCGGCTGCTGCTCCTCGACGAGATCACCGCCGCCCTCGACCCGGAGCTCGTGGGCGAGGTGCTCACCGTCGTCCGGGACCTGAAGGACGAGGGCATGACCATGGTCCTCGCCACGCACGAGATGGGCTTCGCCCGCGATGTCGCCGACCAGGTCTGTTTCCTGGACGGCGGGGTGGTGCTGGAGCGCGGGACCGCCGAGGCGATCTTCGGCGACCCGCGGCAGGAGCGCACCCGGCGCTTCCTGCGACGGATCGTGGAGTCGGGCCGCCTGTGAGGCGGTGGATCGTGGAGTCGGGCCGCCTGCGAGGCGGTGGTCGCCGTCCTCGACGGTCGCGCGGTCGTCAGGCTTCGGCCGTGCCCGCGCCCACCAGCGCGGCCACCCGCTCCACGCCGAACACATAGCCCTGCACCCCGCAGCCGGCGATGACACCGTCGGCGCGCAGCGAGACGTACGAGTGGTGCCGGAACGTCTCCCGCTGGTGGATGTTGGAGATGTGCACCTCCAGCACGGGCAGGCCGTCACAGGTGTTGAGGGCGTCCAGGATCGCCACGGAGGTGTGCGAGTAGGCGCCGGGGTTGATGACGATTCCGCAGTGGTTCAGCCGTGCCTCGTGGATCCAGTCGACCAGCTCGCCCTCGTGGTTGGACTGCCTGAGGTCGACCGTGCCGCCGTGTGCGGCCGCGGCCTTGGCGCACATGGCCTCCACGTCGGCGAGCGTGTCGGAACCGTAGATCTCGGGCTGCCGCTGGCCCAGCAGGTTCAGGTTGGGCCCGTTGAGGATCATGATCGGGGCGTTGGCGAGGCTGCGGGGCACGGTTCCTCCGGTCCGTTCGGGTGGGCGGCCCGCCGGGGCCGCTGCTCGGACCCGGTTTATCACGATGCGACGCCCTGGTGAGAGGCCCTAGCCTCCCGTCATGACCATGCCTATGTATCCCCCCAAGCCGTCTCCCGGCGACCGGGTGGCCGTCGTCTCACCCGGCGCCGGTCTGCCCGGACTGTTCCCCCGGCCCTTCGAACTCGGCCTGGAGCGGCTGCGGAAGGAGTACGGGCTCGAACCGGTCGAGTACCCGGCGACCCGAAGGATGGGGTCGACACCTCGGGAACGGGCCGACGACGTCCACGCGGCCTTCGCGGACCCGGACGTGAAGGCGGTGTTCACCTCCATCGGCGGCGACGACCAGATCACCGTCCTGCCGCTGCTGGACCGGGAGTTGATCCGGGCCAACCCCAAGCCGTTCTTCGGGGTCAGCGACAACACCAACCTGCTGGCGTTCCTGTACAACACCGGGATCGTCGGTTACCACGGCGGGACCGTGATGACCTCACTGGGCAGGCCCGGCGCCATGAACCCGGTGACCGCCGAGTCGCTGCGCGCCGCGCTGTTCACCTCGGGGCCGTACGAACTGCGGCCCGCCGAGCGCTTCAACGACATCGAGCGGGACTGGGCGGACCCGGCGACCTTCGACGCGGAGCCGGAGAGCCGGCCCGGCGCCGGATGGACCTGGCTGAACGCGGACCGCGTGGTGGAGGGCCGCGCCTGGGGTGGCTGTCTGGAGATCCTGGGCTGGCTGCTGATGGCCGACCGCGAGGTGCCGCGCGACCTGTCCGTCTTCGACGGGGGCGTGCTCTTCCTGGAGACCTCGGAGGAACTGCCGAGCGGCGAGGAGGTCTTCCGGACGCTGCGGAACATGGGTGAGCGCGGGCTGCTCGGGCGTTTCTCCGCGCTCCTGATGGGCCGCCCGAAGACCTGGTCCTTCGAGAAGCCCAACACCCCCGAGGACGCGGAGCGTTACGCCGCCGGCCAGCGGGAGGCGGTGCTGCGCGCGATGCGGGTGTACGCCCCGGACACCACGATCGTCTTCGACGTGGACCTCGGGCACACCGATCCGCAGGTCGTCATGCCCTACGGCGGTGCGGTCAGGGTCGACGGTCCCGCCCGGCGCATAACCGTGAGCTACTGACCACGGTTGACGCCCCCCGGGACACAGCACGTCGAGCGGGCCTCCGCGCGCCCCCGTAACCAGTTGTCACGGTGGGTGGTTGACGCTGCATGCACAGTGCACGCAACGGAGAACCGCCCTCCATGCCGCGACTCGCGGCCGCCTCGCTCGCCGGGACGGCCATCGAGTTCTACGACTTCTTCGTCTACGGGACGGCGGCGGCCCTCGTCCTGGGGCCGCTGTTCTTCCCGACGTTCTCGCCGCTGGCGGGCACCCTCGCGGCCTTCGCGACATTCGGGGTCGGCTTCGTGGCCCGGCCGCTGGGCTCGATGCTCTTCGGGCACATCGGGGACCGGCACGGGCGGCGCCCGGTCCTCGTCGCGTCCCTGCTGCTGACCGGGGGCGCGACCGTCGCCGTCGGCTGCGTCCCCACCTTCGACTCGATCGGTGTCACCGCCCCCTTCCTCCTGCTCGTCCTGCGCTTCCTGCAAGGGCTCGGGCTGGGCGGGGAGTGGGGCGGGGCGGTGCTGCTGACGGCGGAACACGCGCCGCCCGAGCGGCGCGGGCTGTGGTCGAGCTTCCCGCAGGTCGGCCCCGCGGTGGGCTTCCTGCTGGCCAACGGCGTGATGCTGGCGCTGGCGGCGACACTGACGGACGCCCAGTTCGCCTCCTGGGGATGGCGGGTGCCGTTCTGGGCGGCGGGCGTCCTGGCCGTGGCCGGGCTGTGGCTGCGTGCGTCGCTCGTGGAGAGCCCGCGGTTCCTGGAGATCGACGACCACGCGCGCGTGCCGCTCGCCGAGGTGGTGCGCGACCACTGGCGGCTCGTCCTGCTGACGGCCGGGGCGCTCTCCGTCGGGTACGCGGTGTTCTACACGGTGACGACGTGGTCCCTCGCCTACGGGACCGAGCGGCTCGGGGTGAGCCGTACCGTCATGCTGACGTGCGTCATGGGCGCCGTGGTCGTGAAGGGCGCCCTCACCCCGCTGGCCGCCGTGCTCGGCGACCGGTACGGACGGCGCCCCCTGTGCCTGGCCGGCTGCGCCGCCACCGTGCTGTGGATGTTCCCCCTGGTCGCGCTGCTGTCGACCGGCGAGCCCCTGCTCATGTTCCTCGGCTTCCTGGTGGCGATGCTCGCGTTCGTCACGATGTTCGCCGTCATCGCCGCGTATCTGCCGGAGCTGTACGAGCCCCGGGTGCGCTGCACGGGAGCCGCCGTGGGCTACAACCTCGGCGGGGTCGTCGGCGGCGCCCTCACTCCGATCGTGGCCACCGCCGTGTCCCAGGGCGGCCGGGTGCCCT
>NZ_LIRK01000377.1 GCF_001419765.1 Streptomyces torulosus | reverse complement strand
GGGCCCCCACCCCCGAACACCCCTTGGCGGACTTGGCCTCCACCACCGGTAGGCTCTGGCAACCAAGGGGACTGCCGCGACACCGGAGGGGCTTTCACGTGAACCTGCGCGACACACTGCGCGGCCTGCTGGTCAAGGTCTACGCACGCAGGGTCGAGGGACACCTCGACCACGCCCAGGTGCCCAAGCACATCGGCGTCATCATGGACGGCAACCGGCGCTGGGCGAAGGCCGCGGGTTCCACCACCGCGCAGGGACACCGGGCCGGGGCCGACAAGATCGAGGAGTTCCTCGGCTGGTGCACCGAGACGGACGTGAAGGTCGTCACCCTCTGGCTGTTCTCCACCGACAACTTCGGCCGCCCCCAGGAAGAGCNNGCGCTCCCTCGCCGCCGACGGCCGCTGGCGGGTGCACCACGTGGGCACCCTCGACCAGCTCCCCGGGCAGCTCCAGACGGCCCTCAAGGAGTCCGAGGAGGCCACCGCGCACGTCGACGGGATACTGGTCAACGTCGCCATCGGGTACGGCGGCCGCCAGGAGATCGCCGACGCCGTACGGTCCATGCTCCTCGACGCCCAGGAGAAGGGCACCTCGATGGAGGAGCTCGCCGAGAGCGTCGACGTCGACATGATCGGCCGCCATCTGTACACCGGGGACCAGCCCGACCCGGATCTGGTGATCCGTACGAGTGGCGAGCAGCGGTTGTCCGGATTCATGCTCTGGCAGACCGCGCACTCCGAGTACTACTTCTGCGACGTCTTCTGGCCGGCCTTCCGGAAGGTCGACTTCCTGCGCGCGCTGCGTGACTACGCCGTACGACACCGGCGCTACGGAGGCTGAACCTCCGCATTTCCCCCGCGTTACCGATGAGGTGCCTGCCGCCCCCTTCGCGGCAGACGTAACGAGGAGTTCACCGGGGCGCCCCCGTACGGCGTGGCATGGCGGCGCATGTTCGAGGGCATAAGCCAGTCAGGTCGACACCCGAACCACGGGTGTCGGATCTCAGCGGACGGCTCGGGGCCGTCCGCCCGGGAGGCCCTTTGCACCAGCCCGATCGTGCGGTCACAGCACGGACGAAGCAGCGGAGGGCCGGTCACCGGCCCGTGCAACGGCGCCGACGACCGGCCCAGCTCAGACCCGTCGCTCCCCGACCTCATCCGAGGGGGTACGTCCTTCCGTGGTGACCAGCACAAAGCGCCACAAGCCAGACCGGCGCACCTACGTCCTCGACACCAGCGTCCTGCTGGCCGACCCGAACGCTTTGAGCCGCTTCGACGAGCACGAAGTCGTGCTTCCGATCGTCGTGGTGACGGAGCTGGAGGCGAAGAGGCACCATCCCGAACTCGGCTACTTCGCCCGGCAGGCCCTGCGTCTGCTCGACGAGTTCCGGGTACGGCACGGCCGCCTCGACGCCCCCATCCCGATCGGGGACCTCGGCGGGACCGTACGTGTCGAGCTCAACCACTCGGACCCCAGCGTCCTGCCGACCGGCTACCGCCTGGGGGACAACGACTCCCGCATCCTGGCGGTCGCCCGCAATCTGCAGGCCGAGGGCTACGACGTGACTGTCGTGTCGAAGGACCTGCCCCTCAGGATCAAGGCGTCCTCCGTGGGCCTCCTCGCCGAGGAGTACCGCGCGGAACTCGCCATCACGGACGCCTCCGGCTGGACCGGGATGTCCGAGGTGACCCTGCCGGGCGACCAGGTGGACATCCTCTTCGAGGAGGGGACGGTCTACGTCCCCGAGGTCAGCGGCCTCCCCGTCCACACGGGTCTGACGATCCAATCCGAGCGGGGCAAGGCCCTCGGCCGGGTGACGGCGGACGGCAACATCCGGCTCGTCCGCGGCGACCGTGAGGCCTTCGGCATCCACGGCCGCAGCGCCGAGCAGCGCATCGCGCTGGATCTGCTGCTCGACCCGGATGTCGGGATCGTGTCGATGGGCGGCCGGGCCGGCACCGGCAAGTCCGCGCTCGCGCTCTGCGCGGGCCTGGAGGCCGTGCTCGAACGGCGCCAGCACCAGAAGGTGATGGTCTTCCGACCGCTGTACGCGGTGGGCGGGCAGGAGCTCGGCTATCTGCCCGGCAGCGAGGCCGAGAAGATGAGCCCCTGGGCGCAGGCGGTCTTCGACACGCTCTCCGCGGTCACCTCCCGCGAGGTCATCGAGGAGGTCACCGCGCGCGGGATGCTGGAGGTCCTTCCGCTCACGCACATCCGCGGCCGTTCACTCCACGACGCGTTCGTCATCGTGGACGAGGCCCAGTCGCTGGAGCGGAACGTCCTGCTGACCGTTCTGTCCCGGATCGGGGCGAATTCGCGGGTGGTTCTGACCCATGACGTGGCGCAGCGCGACAATCTGCGCGTCGGTCGCTACGACGGTGTCGTCGCCGTGGTGGAGAAGTTGAAGGGCCATCCGCTCTTCGCCCACGTCACGCTGACGCGGTCCGAACGCTCCCAGATCGCGGCCCTGGTGACCGAAATGCTGGAGGACGGGCAGATTTAACGGTTCTGCCGGTTCCGGACGATCTGACCATTTTTGGTCAAGTCCGGTCACCGATGGACCTCTTGGCGCCGTCCGGCAAAGGCGATGAGCCTAGCCGGGCGGCGCTTCGGCGTGTGGGCGTTTCCGTGAATCCCTGGGGCCAAACGAGGTGTGAGCTTTCACACGCAACTATGAATTGCCTTGCGACGCCCGGTTACGGCAGAGTCTCACTCCTGTCAGGCCCCGCATACGACACAGCCGTACCCCCAGCGGTACGGAACCACAGCAACACCACGGTCAACTCCATAGCGTCGTCGTATGCCGCCCGAGCACCACGCGGCGCTCCCCGCAAGGGAGTTGCCCACCGGGCCCGCGCCTCCGTGACCCCGCAGTTGGGAGGCCAGCGCCAGGGGCACGATTGCGTCCGCCAGGGTCACCGAGGCGGGCGATGCTGGAAGGAAACCGTGTGAGCCGGATTTCGGTCCGGGGATTCGCAGTGGCTTCGGCCACCGCGGTCACCGCAGTCGGAAGTGTCGTCGGAGTTGCCTCGGGCAGCACCGCCCAGACCACGGACGACGCCGAGGCGGTCGCGAACGACACCACGTTGCTCGCTGACATACCCGTGGGTCAGCAGGCCCAGGTGCAGACCGCATCCCTGACTGCACAGGCCGACGCCCAGGCCATCGCCGCCGACGCGACCGCCCGCAAGGACGCCGAGGAGACCGCCCGTAAGAAGGCGGCCGAGGACGCGATCGCGAAGCAGAAGCAGGCGGAGAAGGCCGAGCAGGAGCGCAAGGCGAAGGAAGAAGCCGAGACGAAGGCCCAGGCGGCCAGCTCGCTCGGCGACGCCCCGACGCAGAGCTCCTACTCCGTCGCCGAGATCCAGGCGATGGCGAAGGCGGTCGTGGCGAGCGACCAGTGGACCTGCTTCAGCAACATCGTGAACCACGAGTCCACCTGGAACTACAAGGCCGTCAACCCGTCCTCGGGTGCCTACGGTCTCTTCCAGGCGCTCCCCGGTTCCAAGATGTCGTCCGCCGGCTCCGACTGGCAGACCAACCCGGCCACGCAGATCAAGTGGGGCCTCAACTACATGGAATCGCGCTACGGCAGCCCCTGCGAGGCGTGGTCCTTCTGGCAGGCCAACCACTGGTACTAGGCCCGCCGCACCGCCGATGACCAGCCGCGATCTTCGCCGGCGGGGCCTCGTCGGCCGCTCGACCCCCGGAAGCCCCCCACCGTTCTTCGGTGGGGGGCTTCCGCCATGTACGGTCGAAACCCCCGGGAGGAATCGCGACCTCCGGGGTGAATGGTGGACAGCAGGGGCGACGGGGGAAGAGGACGAATGAAGTCGCGGGTGCCAGGGTGGCTCGGCCGGATCGGCTCCGGCCTGAGCGGTTGGGGCGAGCGGTTGGAGCGCCGCCGCGCGGAGATCGAGTCCGAGTCCTCGGAGTCCTCCAGATCTTCGGGGTCCTACGGGTCTTCGGGGTCCTTCGGGTCTTCAACGGGTTCCGGGGCTTCGGCGGGGTCCAGATCCTCAGCGGGTTCGGGATCCGCGGGGGGTTCCTCGCGTGCGTCCGGAGGCGATGACCCCGAGAAACTCGCGGTGGAATCGCAGGGCTCCCCCGGCGGCGGTCCGGCCGACGCTCCCACCGCCGTCCTCCGCCCGCGCCCCGACCCGGCGTCCGCGGTGCCCTGGGGCATGCGGGTCGCGGCCGAGGCCGGCTGGCGGCTGCTCGTCCTCGCGGGCACCGTCTGGGTGCTGATGCGGATCATCAGCTCCGTCCAACTCCTGGTGCTGTCCTTCACCAGCGCGCTGCTCATCACGGCGCTGCTCCAGCCGACGGTGGCCCGGCTGACCCGGCACCGCGTACCGCGCGGCCTCGCCACGGCCCTGACCGCCGCCCTCGGCTTCGTCATCATGGGGCTCATCGGCTGGTTCGTCACCTGGCAGGTCATGGAGAACATCGACGACCTCTCCGACCAGGTCCAGGACGGCATCGACGAGTTGCGGCGCTGGCTGCTCGACAGCCCGTTCCATGTCACCGAGAACCAGATCAACGACATCGCCCAGAACCTCCGCGAGGCCATCAGCGACAACACGGACACGATCACCACGGCGGGTCTGGAGGGCGTGACCGTCATCGTCGAGGCGCTCACCGGCATCCTCCTGACGATCTTCTCCACGCTGTTCCTGCTCTACGACGGCAAGCGGATCTGGCAGTGGTCCTTGAAGCTGGTCCCGGCGGAGGCCCGCCCCGGAGTCTCCGCGGCCGGGCCCCGCGCCTGGCGGACGTTGACCGCGTACGTGCGCGGCACGGTGATAGTGGCCCTGATCGACGCCATCTTCATCGGCCTCGGCATCTACTTCCTCGATGTGCCGATGGCCGTCCCGCTCGCCGTGTTCATCTTCCTGTTCGCCTTCATCCCGTTGGTCGGCGCGGTCGTCTCGGGCGCCCTCGCCGTGGTCGTGGCGCTGGTGACGCAGGGCGTCTTCACCGCCGTCATGACCCTCGTCGTGGTCCTCGCGGTCCAGCAGATCGAGGGGCACATCCTCCAGCCGTTCATCCTCGGACGCGCCGTGCGCGTCCACCCGCTCGCCGTCGTCCTGTCGGTCGCCGCGGGCGGGATGATCGCGGGGATCGGGGGCGCGGTGGTCGCGGTGCCGCTGGTCGCCGTCACCAACACGGTGGTGGGGTCCCTGCGGGCGTACGCACAGGGCAGACCGTACGGGGACGAGGAGCCGCACGGCCGTGGAGCGCCGTCCGATGGCGGTGCCCGGTCCGGCGAGACTCCGTCCGGCGAGGCTCGGTCCGGCGGGGGCGCCGGTTAGTTCCTTCCGTGGCGGAGCAGGACGACGCCGTTGCCGAAGGTGCGGGTCTCGATCAGACGCAGGTCGGTCTTCGGCAACTCCTCGGCCTGCGAGAACAGCGGCCTGCCCCGGCCGAGGATGACCGGGTGGATGTAGAGCCAGTACTCGTCGACCAGGTCGTGCCGCATGAACTCGGCGGCGAGGGTGGCGCCGCCGAGGGCGAGGTCGCCACCCTCCTGCGCCTTCAGCGCCATGATGTCCTCCACGACGACGTCCCGCACGATCGTGGTGTGCCACTCGGCGCGGTGCAGCGTCCGCGAGAACACGAGCTTCGGCTTCTCACGCCAGATGCGGGCGAAGTCCGCGACGGGAGCGGGCGCGTCGGGGTCCCGGTCGGCCGTGGGCCAGTAGTCGGCCATCAGCTCGTAGGAGACCCGGCCGTCCAGGAAGACGCCCATGTCCCTGAGGACGTCGTTGAAGTGGGTGTGCAGCTCCTCGTCGACGAGATGCCAGTCCAGCTCACGGTTCGGGCCCTCCATGTACCCGTCGAGGGACAGGGACATCATCAGGACGATCTTTCGCATGTGTGGGCTCCCGCGCTTCTCGGTGTCGACCTGGGACGAGCATGGCGCGGGGAAGGGCCGGTCGCACGGATATGGCATCGCGGGGTGGGTCGGATCGCCGGGGCACCGCGTGCGGCGGGGCTTGAACGGGAAGACGCGGTCGGCGGTCAACGGTCGGGGTCGGCGGACTCGCCGGGCGCGACGAGCCCTGTCTCGTAGGCGAGGACCACGGCCTGGGCCCGGTCGCGGAGGGACAGCTTGGCGAAGATCCGGGCCACATGGGTCTTCACCGTCGCCTCGCTCAGTGTCAGGTGCCCGGCCAGCTCGGCGTTGGACAGCCCCCGCCCCATGAGGGTCAGCACTTCCCGTTCGCGCGGCGTCAGGACGGTGAGGTCACGGTGGACGGCGGGGTGTGCCGGTCCGGGAGCGGTCCGTCCGGCGCCGGAGGCCCAGCGTTCCACCAGGCGGCGGGTGATCGCGGGCGCGAGCAGCGCGTCGCCGGTGTCGACCAGGCGTACCGCGGCGGCGAGATGGGCCGGGGTGACGTCCTTGAGCAGGAAGCCGCTGGCGCCGGCGGCGAGGGCCGCGTAGACGTACGAGTCGAGGTCGAAGGTGGTCAGCATGATCACTCGGCAGCCGGGGGTCTGCGCGAGGACCCGGCGGGCGGCTTCCAGGCCGTCCATGTGCGGCATGCGGATGTCCATGAGGACGACATCGGGACGCAGTCGACTCACGGTCCGGACGGCTTCGGCGCCGTCCGCGGCCTCGCCGACCACGTCGATGCCGCGAGCGGTCAGGATCAGGCGGAAGCCGGTGCGGACCAGTTCCTGGTCGTCGGCGATCACCACCCGGGGGGCGGGGCCGGTGGGTGTGGTCATGGCCGGTCCAGGGGGATTCGGGCGCGGACACGGTACCCGCCGCCCAGGCGGCGCCGCGCGTCCAGGTGACCGCCGTAGACGGCGACCCGCTCGCGCAGACCGATGAGCCCGCGTCCCGCTCCCCGGGTCCGCTCCGCGGGAGGGCGGACGGGGGGCGCGGGGGCGTCGTCCGACAGGACGCTCGGGCCGCTGTTCAGGACTTCGACGCGCAGCCAGTGCTCCGCGTACCGCACCGTCACCTCGGCCTTCGCTCCGTGGCTGTGCTTGAGGGCGTTGGTCAGTGCCTCCTGGATGATCCGGTAGGCGGTGACGTCGATCCCGGTCGGCAGGGGGCGGGGATCGCCGGATATCCGTACCTCGACGGGCAGTCCGGCGAAGGCGATCCGGTCGATCAACGGGCTGAGCCGGCTCAGGCTCGGCTGAGGGGCCAGGTCCCCGCCGTACGGTTCGTCGTCCCCGTTCTGCGCCGGGGCGAGCAGGCCGAGCAGGTGCCTCAGTTCGGTCATCGCGGTCCGCCCGGCGCTCTCGACCGCGGTCAGCGCGGCCTCGGCCTCGTCGGGCAGGGTGGCCAGTACCTCGCGGGCGGCCCCGGCCTGCACCACCATGAGGCTCACGTTGTGGCTGACGATGTCGTGGAGTTCGGCCGCGATCCTGGCCCGCTCGGCGTCGACCGCTGTCCGCGCGGCGCTCTCGCGTTCCCGCTCCAGCAACCAGCCGCCCTCCTCGACGGCTGCGCGATGCCGCCGCCGGGCCCGCACGAGCGCCACGCTCAGGACGACCACTGCGGCGCACGCCGCCGCCGACACCGCGACCAGCCAGATCAACCCCGAACTCCCCACCCGCACAAGCTTGGCAGCCCGGCCCGCCCGCCGCGTCATGCTGCGGATCCACATCCCTACATCCCCAGGATGACCCGCGCGACCGGTTACATCCGGCGGGGGACGTCATGCCCGTCCCGGCGCTTCTAGGTTCGTGCCATGACAACTGTTCCGGACAACCACCCCTCACGAACCGTCGTGCGGCTGGACGACGTCCGCAAGGAGTACGGCGACGCGACGGCCCTGGACGGCGTCCGCCTGGAGATCCGCGCCGGGGAGGCGGTGGCGGTGATGGGACCGTCGGGCTGCGGCAAGTCCACGCTGCTCAACATGGTCGCGGGCCTGGACCGCCCGACGTCGGGAACCGTTCAGGTCCACGGCCAGGACCTGGGGGCGCTGAACGAGACCGGGCTGGCGCTGTTCCGGCGGCGGCACATCGGCATGATCTTCCAGTTCTTCAACCTGATCGACGACCTGCCCGCGCTGGACAACGTCGCGCTGGCCGCCCAGTTGATCGGCACGTCCGCCCGGCAGGCACGCCGCCGCGCGCTGGAACTCCTCGACGAACTCGGCATCGCCGACCGCAAGGACACCTACCCGGCCGCCTTGAGCGGAGGCGAGCGGCAACGCGTCGCCGTGGCCCGGGCCCTGATGAACCGTCCGGCCCTGCTGCTGGCCGACGAACCGACGGGCGCGCTGGACAGCCGCTCGGGCGAGCAGGTCATGGACCTGCTGATCGACCTCAACCAGATCGGTCAGACACTGCTGATCGTCACCCACGACCCGCACCTGGCCACCCGCTGCGCCAGCAGGCTGATCGAGGTCGCCGACGGCCGGGTGGCCCGCGAGAGCGCTGTGGAGGCCACCGTATGAGCGCCGTGTGGAGGGCGTCGCGGGCGGCCGTGAAACGCCGCAGGCTCCAGACGTTCGTCATCGGGCTCGTGGTCCTGTGCTCCACCACGACGATCCTGCTCGGGCTGGGGCTCCTCGCCGCGGCGTCGGCCCCCTTCGACAACGCGTTCGCGCAGCAGCGCGGGGCCCACACGGTGGCGTCGTTCGACGCGTCGAGGGTGTCGTCCGCGCAGCTCGCGACCACGGCCCGCCGACCGGGGGTCGAGGCCGCGGCCGGGCCCTTCGGGCAGGCCGTTCTCGAGATGCCCGAGGACTGGCTGTGGATGCCGGCCGGTTCCCTCTCCGTGGTGGGCCGGCCCGAACCGGACGGACCGGTCGACCGCATCCACCTCCTGGAGGGCCGCTGGGCCACCGCTCCCGGTGAGATCGTCGTCAACTGGCCCGTCGCCGGCACACCCGGCCGGGACTCGCTCGGCACCGAACTCAGGCCCCGTGGAGGTCCGGCCCTCACCGTCGTCGGCTTCGCCACCAGCATGAGCAAGTCCGCCGGGGGCTGGGTCTCACCCGAGCAGATGGAGCGGCTGCGCCCGGCCACCCGCCAGATGCTGTTCCGCTTCTCGGACGCCGCGACCGAACGGGAGCTGCGGGCCGGCCTCACCACGGCCACCGCCCGGCTGCCCGCCGACTCACTGGTGACCGCACAGTCCTACCTCGCCCTCAAGCGGGCCTTCGCCGCGCAGGCGGACGCCTATGTGCCGTTCATGACGCTGTTCGGCGTCCTCGGTCTCCTCATCTCCGTGCTGATCGTGGGGAATGTCGTCAGCGGGGCGGTGGTCTCCGGGCATCGGCACATCGGTGTGCTCAAGGCGCTGGGCTTCACCCCGAACCAGGTGATGGCGGTCTATCTGACGATGGTCTCCGTCCCCGCGGTCATCGGCTGCGTCCTCGGCACCCTCATCGGGAACGCGGCGACGGGACCCATCCTGCGGGTGGCCTTCGCCGGCATCGACACGGGCGGCGCGGAGATCGGCACCAGTTGGTGGCCGTCCGTGCTGTGCCTGGCGGGGATGCCGGCCCTCGTCGTCGTCACCGCCCTGATCCCCGCCGTACGCGCCCACCGGCTTCCCGCCGCCCAGGCGATCACCGCGGGAAGTTCGCCGCGGACCGGACGAGGGCTGCGCGTCCAGCGCCGGCTCGGCGGAACGCGCCTGCCCCGTGCCGTCAGCCTGGGCCTGGGCCGGCCGTTCGCGCGGCCGGGCCGCTCGCTGCTGACCATGGCGGCCATCGTCCTCGGAGTCACCACCGTCACCCTGACGACCGGTCTGACCAGCACCCTGCTCGCCTTCGTCGACGACGACGGGGCCACCCGGGTGCGTGTGGAGGCGAAGGCGGATTCCACCGCCGGGGGCGACACCACCCGGCGCCTGTCCGACCGGCAGACCGAGCAGCGGCTGCGGTCCCTGCCCGGAGCGGACCGGGTGACCGTCCGCGGGCTCACCAGGGTGAGCCTCGCCGGACACACGGAACCCGTGTACGCCAACTTCTACCGCGGGGACACCCGGGACCTCGCCACCCATGTCGTCGACGGGCACTGGCCCGACGGCGCCGGGCAGGCCGCGGCCGGGCCAGCGTTCCTCAACCAGCACGGGCTGTCCGTGGGCGACCGGATCACCGTCCGACTGAACGGCGAGCAGACCCCCGTGACCATCGTGGGCCGGCTCTCGGACGGCAACGCCAAGGCGCTGGACTCCAACTGGCAGACCCTGCGGCGCCTCGACTCCTCGTTCCAGGCCGCCGAGTACACGGTCCGGCTCACCCAGGGCGCCGACGTCCGGAAGTACGTCGACGCGATCAGGGCCGCCGACCCGGCTCTCCGCCCCGCGGTGCTGCGACCCGACAACACCGTCACCACGACCGTGGTCGGCTTCTCGTCGGTGTTCACCGTGCTGCTGACCGTCGTCGCCTCGCTCGGCGTCTTCAACACCGTCCTGCTCGACATCCGCGAACGGCGGCGCGACCTGGGCATGCTCAAGTCGATCGGAATGACCCCCCGCCAGGTCATGACGATGACGATGTCGTCCGTGGCGGCCCTCGGCGTGGTCGGCGGGCTGCTGGGAATCCCGTTGGGCATCGTCGCGCACCGGCTGGTCGTGGACAACGTCGGCGTGATCGTGTTCCCGGAGTTCACGAAACAGGTCTGGCACCTGCCCCAACTGGCCGCGCTGATGCTGGCCGGCGTCACGATCGCCGTCCTCGGCGCGCTGATCCCGGCGAGGTCGGCGGCACGGCTCACCATCGCGAAGGTGCTGCACAACGAGTAGCCCCCCGTGAGCGCCTCCGCCGGGAGCCGTCCATCAGGGGGACAGCTCCCGGCCGCAGGTGTGGCGGGGAGGAGCGTCAGCGCAGGGAGGAGCGTCAGCGCAGCTCGGCGCGGACGGCGCCGGGCCGGAGATCAGGCGGGCGGTCGGACGTCAGCTCTGTTCGTCGCCGGTCCCCGACCCGGTCCTCGGGAAGGAGACCTCCACTCGGCGGTTCTTCTTGCGGCCCTCCTCCGAGGAGTTGTCGGCGATGGGGTAGTCCTCGCTGTAGCCGCGCACCTCGAAGGTGACGTCACCGTCGAGGTCACCGGCCAGGATGTCGTGGACCGCCTCGGCGCGCTTCTTGGAGAGGGTCAGGCCGTGGGCGTACGAGCCGAGGTCGTCGGTGAAGCCGAACACGCGGACCTTGGTCGCGCTCTGCGCCTTGATCTCCGCCGCGATCGCCTCGATGCGGGAGCGGGCCTGCGGGTTCAGCTTCGCGCTGTCCTTGGGGAAGAGGACCTCCGCCTGGAGCGCGAACGTCACGTTCTCGTTGGTGTCCTCGCGGCGCTCCTCGCCGCCGAGATCCTCCACGACCGACTTGATGTCCAGCACCTTGGCGGGCGCGAGCGTCGCCCCTGCGGCCAGCTTCAGCCCTGGACTGTTCGCGTCCACCTCCGGGGGTGGGGAGGTAGTGACGGAGCCCGGGGGTTCGCTGGGGTCGTCGTCGGCGTGGGCCGCCGGGGTGGCGAGGGCGAGCGCGACCACGACCGCGAGGGCGGCGGTGACCCGTGGGGTGAGAGCGGCCATGGTCACTCGCCCTCGGAGAGCTCGATGGTGGCGGGGGGCATGGAGCCGACTTGGAAGTCCACGGAGGTGGTGTTTTCGGGGGGTGCGGGGAATTGGGCGAACCAGTCCGTGGTCGCGCCGGTCTGAACGCCGCCGGTGAACCTCGTGCACAGGCACCGCCCCTCGGTGTCGCGCAGAACGAGGTACTTCTTCTTCCCGTTCGGGTCGACGAGATTGGCGCCCGCGATGGACCCGCCGTTCTTGACCAGTTCGCTTTCGTCACCTCGCCACTCCGCGCCGACCCACGGCTTGCCGGTGCCGTTGGTCACGGTTCCCTCAACCGTGACGAAGCCACCGCCGTCACGGGCGGCCGACGTGACCTTGAGGGTCAGACCACCGGCCTTGACCTCGGCCAGGACGGATTGCGTGGCAGGGGCTTCGGATTCCTCCCTGGCCTCATCCTTGTCGTCCTGGGAGGGCTTCGCCGAAGAGTCCTTCTTCGGCGGGCTGTCGTCGTCCCCTCCCCCGCCGCAGCCGGCCACCGTGAGGACCAGCCCGGTGGCGATCGTCACCGCGGTCAGAGCCGCGCGGCCCCTTGTGGTGTACCGGAACTTCATGGACACAGCTTCCTCTCACTCGGCCAGACGCACAGAGAACATCACGGACGGGTCGGGAAGGTCGTCCGGATCGAAATTGTCGGGGTCGATGTCCACCGGCTCACCGTCGCAGTCCAGGGTCACCGGCTTCGCGGGATCAGCGTCTAGGTCGACATCGCAACGGGGTTGGACGATCGCGGTCGCCTGGGCCTCGGCCGGCAGGCTCTCGGTGCCCGGGATGATCGAGTCCCCGACGGTGTAGTTCGTCTGAACCTCGACCAGGAAACCGGGGAAACCACCCACCTCAGTGGGTTGGGCGCCGCCCAGTACCGTCGAGT
>NZ_LIRK01000376.1 GCF_001419765.1 Streptomyces torulosus | reverse complement strand
GCGTACACATCGGCACGCCCGCGCTCAACAACCTCCGCCGCGGTCAGGGCGGCTGCTACGCCTGCGCGCACCGCGCGGGCCGTCCCCTCGACGTGGCCTGACCGCCCACCCACCCGCACCGACGAGGTGCCCCGCCGCGTGCGCGCGTGGCGGGGCACCGGCCCGTGTCAGGTCACCCGAAGGGCCCGCAACATCGCCACCAGGGCGTTCTGCGTGTCGTCGAGGTCGGCGGGGTCCTTCGAGGCGGCCAGCCACAGTGCCGCCTCGTTCATCGCGCCCGACAGTAGATGGGTGAGCGGCTCGACCGGCTGCGCGGTGATCGTCCCCTCCTCGATCAGATCCCCGAGCACCTGCGCCAGGTGCCGCCCCGACGTCGTCTCGTTCATGGCCCGCCACTCGCTCCAGCCCAGCACGGCGGGACCGTCGACGAGCATGATGCGCTGGATCACCGGGTCCGTGGAGACGGTGAGGAACGCCTGGCATCCCGAGATCAGCTGCTCCCAGGTGTCCTCCCGGGCGTCCGCCGTCTCGGCGATCCGCTCGGCCACCTCCTCCTGCACCTGCTCCAGCACGGCCCGGAACAACTCGGCCTTGCTGGAGAAATGGTGGTACAGCGCGCCCTTGGTGACGCCCGCCGCCCGCACGATCTCCGACAGGCCCACGGCTCCGTACCCCAGCGTGGCGAACAATCGGCGGCTCTCCCGCACCAGCGCCTGCCGGGTCCGCTCCCGCTGCTCCGCCCGAATCCCTCGCGTCATCCGCTCCCCCCGTCCTTCACGTACTGAAGGTACGTGAACTTTCCCCGCATGGCGATCCACCCTCCGGACCGTTCCCGATCCGTACGACGGCGCCGAGCCCGCTCGGCATGGACGGTGATGGCGTGCGGTGGCGCGGGGTCGGAGGTATGACTGACAGGGGGCCCGGCAGCAGGGGACCGGTTTCCCGTGCTGCCGCCGGAAGGAGTGTCCGGTATGCCCGAGCGAGAGACCCGGGCCGGAAGCGGCTGGCAGGACGGCATCACGGCCGCGCCCGGCGGGCTGCTCGACGTGCTGCGCGTGGCGGCGCTCGTCCTCGGCAGCGACGGCCGGATCGCACTGTGGAGCCCCGAAGCGGAGTCACTGCTCGGATTTCCCGCGGCGGAGGCGCTGGGCCAGGACGCGGGCGCGCTGCTCGTCGCACCGGAGAACCAGACACGGGCGCGCGAGCTGTTTCGCAACGTCCGCACCGGGGCGCGCTGGGCGGGGGTCTTCCCGGTACGGCACAAGGACGGCTCCACCCGCCGCGTCGAGTTCCGCACCATGCAGCTGCGCGACGCCGACGGCGACATCTTCGCCCTCGGCCTGGGCACCGACGCGGAGACCGTCCGCAACGTCGAACGCGATCTGGCGCTCTCCCACATCCTGGTCAGTCAGTCGCCGGTGGGGATCGCCGTCTTCGACCCGGACCTCAGATGGCTGCGCGTCAACCCGTCGCTGGAACGCCTCAACGGAGTGCCCGAGGAGGCCGTGCTGGGCCGCCGTGTCGGCGAGGTGCTGCCCGCCCTCGACGTCGACGCCATCGAGTCACGGATGCGCTACGTCCTGCGGACGGGTGAGCCGCTGCTGGACCAGCAGACGGTCGGCCACACGGAAGCCGACACCGAGGACCACGCCTTCTCGGAGTCGTACCACCGCATCGAGGACCCGAACGGGCGGGTCCTGGGCCTGGCGATCTCCGTCCTCGACGTCTCCGAGCGGGAGCGGGCGGCGGCCGCGGTCGCCCAGGCGCGGGAACGGCTCGCGGTGATCGCCGACGCCGGCGTCCGTATCGGCACCACGCTCGACCTGCGCCGGACGGCACGCGAGCTGGCGGACGTGGCCGTGCCGCAGCTCGCCGACCTCGCGGCCGTGGACGCTCTCGACGTCGTCGTCAACCCCGGTGGCTCGGCAGCGCCCCGCGCGGACGGTTCCCTCGACTTCTGGGCCCTCGCCCTCAAGGCGAGCCACCCCACCGACGCGATCGAGGCCGCCGACCCGGTCGGGCAGCCCGCCCTGTACAGCCCGTCCCGGATGGTCACCCAGTGCGTCCGCGAGGCACGCCCCATCCTGCGGGAACACGTCGACGACACGGTTCTGCGGCGCATCGCCCGCGACGCCGCCTCGGCCGAGACCCTGCGCAGCGCCGGCGTCCACTCCTATCTGGCCGTGCCCCTGATGGCCCGCGGTGAGGTCCTGGGCACCCTCAGCCTGTGCCGCACGGTCAACCCCCGCCCGTTCGACGACCAGGACGTCACCCTCGCCGTCGAACTGGCGGCGCGCGCCGCCATCTGCATCGACAACGCGCGGCTGTACGGACGGGAACGGGACATCGCGCTCACCCTCCAGCGCAGCCTGCTGTCCCAGGCACCGCCGCACCACGGCGGCATGGAGGTCGCCTCGCGCTACCGGCCCGCCATCAGCGAGGTGGGCGGGGACTGGTTCGACGTGCTGCCCCTCAACGACGGCAAGATCGGACTCGTCGTCGGGGACGTGATGGGCAAGGGGGTGCACGCGGCGGCGATCATGGGCCAGCTCCGTACGGCCACCCGCGCCCTGGCCCGGCTCGACCTGCCTCCCGCCGAGCTGCTGTACCACCTCGACGGCCTCACCGCCTCCCTGGGCGACTCCGACACCCTGGCCACCTGCCTCTACGTCGTCTGCGACCCCCGCCGCGGCCGCTGCGAACTCTCCCGTGCGGGCCATCTCCCGCCGGTCCTGGTGGGCCCGCACGGGAAGGCCGAACTCCTCGACATCGCCGCCGGTGTCCCCCTCGGGGTGGGCGGCGTCCCCTTCACCGTCGGCGAGCACGAACTCGCCGAGGGGGCCCTGCTCGCCCTGTTCACGGACGGTCTGGTCGAGAGCCACGAAATGTCCGTCGACGCGGGACTGCACAACGTGCTGCGCGTCCTGGACGACACCCGGCTTCCCCTGGAACAGACCTGCGACCTGCTGCTCGCGGCCCTCACCCCCGAGCCGGACGACGACGTGGCCCTGCTCCTGGCCCGCCGCACGAACGGCCAGCGACAGGGATAGCGGTCACAGCGGCGGAGGGAGCCGTCAAGGGGAGGAGTGAGCGCCCCGCGACGGGTCGGTGTCGAAGTCGTGGCGGGCCTGCTCGACCTTGTCCAGGTTGCCGGCGGCCCAGGTGGCGAGGTGCGCGAAGAGGGGGGCCAGGCTGCGGCCCAGGTCGGTGATCTCGTACTCCACCCTGGGTGGCACCTCCGGGTGGTACGTGCGCTCGACCAGGCCGTCGCGTTCCAGTTGCCGCAGCCGCTGGGTCAGCACCTTCGGGGTGATCGTGCCGATCCGCCGTTGCAGCTCGACGAACCGCTGGCGGCCCTCCGTGTGGAGGGTCCACAGGATCGGCGTGGTCCAGCGGCTGAACACGATGTCGATGACCGCGCTGGTCGGACAGGCGAGTTCGGGGTCGGTCGTGGCCGCTGCCACCCAGTCGGTGTCGCCCGCCATGAACACCCCTTCGGGATAGCCACTTTCCTCTAGGTACCTACTATACCGACGGTGTTAGCGTCCCCGTGTCGCCCGGAGAGCAGCTCCCGGACGACGGTCCCGCCCACTCGGGCGGCGACAACCTGCCCTACTGACAAGGGAGTTGTTCATGTTCGTTGTGACGGGGGCGACCGGCAACGTGGGCCGATCGCTGGTGCGGACCCTCGCGGCATCCGGTGCACGGGTGACCGCGACTTCCCGCGGGATCTCGGACGCCGACGTGCCCGAGAGCGTCGAGCACCTGCGGGCCGACCTGACCGACCCCGAGAGCCTTCGGCCCGTGTTCGACGGCGCCGACGCGTTGTTCCTGCAGAACGGCGGCCCCAGCGCGCACCTGCTGAGCACCCGGGCCATCCTCGACGTCGCCAAGGCGGGCGGCGTCGAGCGGGTCGTCCTGCTGTCCTCCCAGGGAGTGGCCACCCGGCCAGGCTCGGCCTCCCACGGTGACGTCGCGCGCGCCATCGAGGACGCCGTCCGGGAGGCGGGCATGGCCTGGACGATCCTGCGCCCCGGCGGCTTCCACTCCAACGCCTACGCCTGGGCCGAGTCCGTCCGCGCCCGGCGCACCGTCAGCGCGCCCTTCGCCGACATCGGCCTGCCGACCATCGACCCGGACGACATCGCCGAGGCCGCCGCCGCAGCCCTGCGGGAGGACCACCACACCGGAAGGATCCACGAGTTGACCGGACCCGCGCTCACCACACCCCGCCAACGGGCCGAGGCGATAGCCGACGCACTCGGCGAACTCGTCCGCTTCGTCGAGCAGACCCGTGAAGAGGCCCGCGCGCAGATGCTGAGCTTCATGCCCGAGCCGGTGGTGGAGACGACGCTGACGATCCTCGGCGAGCCCACCCCCGCCGAACAGCAGGTCAGTCCCGCCGTCGAGCAGCTCCTAGGCCGCCCGGCCCGGACGTTCGACGACTGGGCCCGACGCCACGTCGCCGCCTTCCGCTAGTCCCCGCTGGGGGGCTCGACAGGCACGGGTGGACCACCGTCAGTTTCGGCACCGGCAGTTGAGACAGCGGCCCTCGCATCCGTGGGGCTCGGGTGCGCAGCCGGTCGATCTCGGCGAGCACATGGTCCACATGCGGCCCTACCCGCGCCCGCAATGCGTCGCTCCAGCTCTCCTCGGAGTAGGGGCAGTTGAGGTAGGGCTGCCTGGCGTGCTCGAGGGCGGCGCGGTGCTCGGGCGGGAGCTGGGCGAGGGCCCAGTCGGCGGCGGCGTCCTTCGACATGATCCCGCCGGTGGCGAGCGTGCTCCAGATGCGGGCGAAGGTCAGCAGGACGTTGCGGGTGTCGCTCCGCAGGCCGTCGAGCAGGCCGGGGATGCCCGCCACGCTCGCCCGGACCAGGTCGGCCCGCGGTACCGGGGCGAGGACCCGCGCAGGGCGCGGGGCCGGTGAGGGGGTGGTCGCCGGTCAGCGCCATGGTGATCAGCAGGGCCAGATCGGGCATCGGCTCCGGCCGGGGGACCGCCCCGGCCTCGTACTCGGCACGCAACCACTCGCCGTAGAGGACGTCACCGGTCGGCGGGTACCGCCACGGCCGCACCTCGGACTGGACGACCACGGTGACCTCGACCGGGCGGACCTTGTTGCGGTCGCCGGAGATCCGGAGCAGCCCACCGAGGAGGGTCTGTCGATCCCGCTCGTCCGTGCGCCGCCGGGAGGCGACCAGCACGTCCACATCGCTGGGACGTGACGAAGGCAGTTGTGCCGCGTCTTCGATCAGGACCGGCAGCCGCACGTCCCCCTTCGGCGAGCGGAATTTCCACTTTCAGGTAAGCGGAGTGCAACCGTCGGGCCGATCCGAATGTCTCCCCTGATGTCGGACAATTCGCGCCCTTGGGGGGAACAGAATGACTAGAAGCAGAACGGTCTGCGTGACCGCCGCCCTCGTGACCGCCGCACTGGGTGTGGCCGCAGTACCGAGCGTGGCCGCTCCCGCCGCCGCCCCGCGCGCGGCGGCCGCGTGCCCCACCGGTTGGGGCAGTCTCACCAAGACGGACTGGTCCAGCACGGCGGGCGAGTACATCACGAACGCCAGGACCGGCCGCCACGACTGCTACGACCGGTTCGTCGTCGACGTGCCCGGCGCGTCCGCCGACCAGCTCGGCTACACCGTGCAGTACGTGGACCGGCTGATCCAGGACCCGACCGGCGAGACCATCCCGGTCACCGGCGGCGCCATCCTGGAGGTCGTCGTGCGAGCACCGGCCTACGACTCCGGCGCTCCCACCTACCCCGGCAAGGTCGGGAAGCCCCTGCCGGGTGTGAACCTCACCGGGTACCGCACCTTCAGGGACGCGAAGTTCGGCGGCTCCTTCGAGGGCCAGACCCAGTTCGGACTCGGAGTGCGGGCCCGTCTGCCCTTCCGGGTGCTGCAGTTGGACGGGCATCTCGTGGTGGATGTGGCCCACACCTGGTGAGCCACCGCCGCTGACCGGCCGCCGGGCGCACCGCCTCCCGACGGCCGGCGGCCGGGGTTCACCTGGGCCTCGGCTCCCGGGCTACTGTCCGTCGGCGGCGACGTCCCAGTGCTCGATGATCTTTCCGTCGACCACGCGGAAGAGGTCCGCGACGACGTAGTCGGAGCTGAAGACCCACACGAGATCCCCGTCGGCGAGGGTGTGCCCGAACCGGGTGCCTCCCTCGGCGGCGGGAGCGTCCCCGTCGGAGTCGCCGCCGGACGACGCTCCGTCCTGCGCGCCCTGCTGCAGGAACTGCTTCAGCGGGGCCGTGCCGTTGGTGATCGCCGGGTTGTGCTGGTAGTACCGGGAGTCCCACCTCTCGTCGATCACGTTCACATCACCGTCGGAGAGCCTGCGGTACGCGGAGACCGCGAACTTCCGGTTCTTCTCCTCCTGTTCCTCGGACAGCGCCGGTGCCCCCTGCGGGTACCGGTACACGTCGTTGAACAGCGAGTTCCCACTGGCCGTCTTCGCCGGGACGGTCTGCGTGATGCCCCAGTGCTCGGCCACCTTGCCGTCCCGGACCCGGTACAGGTCGACCTTGGCCTGACCGGTCGCCTCCTTGGCCGGGGTCGCCGACGCGTGCCAGTGCACCGCCACCAGGTCGCGGTCGGCGGCCACGTGCTTGACGGTGGCCACAGCGCCGGGAATCTTCGCCTTCAGTCTCTTGAACAGCTCGACCTGCCCGTCGGCACCACCGGGCACCGACTTCTCGTGCTGCACGAGGTCGGCGGCGACGAGCTCCTTCACCACGTCGGCCCGGCCCTTGTTGAACGCCTCCGTGTACAGGCGCAGAACCAGCGCCTTGTTCCGCTTCTCCTCGGCGCCGGACGGAGCGTCGGCGGCGGAGGACGTCGTCGACGTGGCGTCGGTGCCCGTGGCGGACGTGCCGCCGCAGGCGGTCGCGAGGAAGGCGACGGCGGCAATCCAGGGCAGAGTCTTCCGGTATCTCACTTGGGTCTCCCGCGTATGGTCAGTCGGCCGGCAGGTCGACGGGCGTCGGCGATGCGTCACTTGGGGCCGGCGCCCCGAGGGGCGTGGTCCTCACGCCCATCCCGGGCCCCTGGCCTGCGTGTTCATCCCATCGCGACGGCCGCGGCCAGGCACTCCGCCGACCAGCGGTACGACCCCCGCCGACAGGCCGGACCCGGCCCCTCCGGTCCCGGCGCCCACACCCCCGACCACGACGCCACACGGCCCCTCGCCCTCAGCCTCGGCGACCTCGCGCTCCACTGCCCGCGTCCACTGCGCGGCCCTCCCGCGGTCCCGGCTCCCGGGCGGGGCCGCCCGGCCGCGGACTACGCGCCGTCGGCCGACGGGTGGGCGTGCGCGGACCGGAGGAAGGCGGCGGCGCCGCGGAGGGCGGCCGTGTGCGGCGCCGGGACCACACGCATCGACGTGCGCAGGCTGCCGCCGAGCCGGTGGGTGATGTCCGGGCGCAGAGCGCCACCGCCCGCCAGGAGCACGCCACGGCTCAGCGCGTCGGCGGTGAGGGACGTGCGATCCTGCCGGAGCATCGAGGTGACCATGGTGGCGATCGCTTCGACGATCTCCTCGGGGTCACCGGCGCGGGAGATGTCGGCGGTGCCGAGGGCCGTACGGCGGGCGTCGAAGACGAGGCCGTCGCACAGCAGGACGACCTCGGTGAGATGGGCACCGATGTCCACGACCAGCAGCGGGCGCGACAGGTCGGCCCGGGCGGCGAGGGCGACGGCGCGGGCCGTGGGCACGGTCAGCACCGCGCGTGGCCGCAGCACCTCCACGGCGGTGCGGGCCCGTTCCCGGTAGACGGGACCGTCCAGCACGGGTGTCGTGACCACCACCAACGGGCGGGTGAGGCCGGGCAGGCGGTGACCGAGCAGCCGGTCGAGCATACGGGCCGTCCCGGGCACGTCCACGATCGTGCCGCGCTGGATCGGGTACACCGCGTCGGCGCCCGGACAGGTCACCGTGGGCACGTCGAGGACCACGCCGCGGCCGGCGATCCACGCGCGGGTGCGCAGGCTGCCCAGGTCGAGGGCGAGACCGCAGCACCGCCCGCACCGCGGCCAGGGCCGGTGCCCGGCCGGGAACGCGGCGCGGGGACGGCGGATGACGGTCATCGCCCGGCCTCCCGCACCTGCTGGCATCGCCCGCAGTAACGGGCCTGCGGTACGACCGTCAGCCGTTCGCGGTCGACGGGGCGCCGGCACAGGTGGCAGATGCCGTAGCGGCCCTCGGCGATGCGCCGCAGCGCCGCCTCGACGTCGGCGAGGACCATACGCGCGGACGCGGCGAGCTTCACGTGCACTTCGTCCTGCGCCGGGCAGCGGCGCCGGCGCAGCTCCTCGGTGCGGGACGCCGCGGCGATCTGCCGCAGCTGTTCCCGACGGAACAGGAGTTGCTCGTGCAGGTTCTCCTGCAGCGCGGCGAGGTCCTCGGGCGACAGATGCGTGGCCTGGACGCCGATGGTCTGGTGGTTCACCACTTCACCCCTTGTGAGCAGGGCGGGAGACAGTAACGGGCGGGACGGTGGGGTGGATCAGGCGGCGGCGCGGCGCTGGCAGGCGACGCAGTGCCGCGTGTAGGGGAGGATCTCCAGGCGCTCCGCGGGGACGGGCGCGGAGCAGCCCACGCAAGTGCCGTAGGTGCCCTCGTCGATGCGGGTGAACGCCGCGTCGATCTCCTTGAGGACCTTGCCGATCGCGTCGGCCTGCGCCGACATCAGGGGGTCCTCCGCGCTCTGCCCACTCTCACGCAGTGCCCGGAGCTGGGCGATGCGGCTGTTGCGAGCGTGTTCGAGACGCTGCCGCGCGTCGTGGGGGGTCAGGCGTGTGGGACGGGAATCGGTCCGGGAGGGGTCGAGGGGCACGGGAAGGGTCCTTCCGAAAGAGGGCCGGGCGCAGCAGCGGCCGCCCGGTCCGGCGGCGTACGGTCGGGGGCGCCGTATGCGCCGGCCGTCCGGGCGGCTCGGTCACCTTCGACTCTGCTCGTCCGCCCGCCGAAAACCCATCGGGCGCGGGCCCTATTTCCCCGGAACCGCGGTAGCCATACGCATGGGTACCTGTCGACCTCCGATATGGGTACCGTCCCCCCTCGCTTCCTCCTGGATTTCAAGGCAGAGTGGGGCGAGGACGGTCACAATCAGAGGCTTCGATTGGTCCCCAGGGTTCCACGACGACCGACAGTGGAGGGGAGCTAGGTCGGTTCGCGGAGGGAGGCGTTTCCCCGATGTCGCTGTTCTGGCGGATCTTCGGGCTCAACGCCCTGGTGCTGGGCACCGCTACGGCACTGCTGCTGTGGGCTCCGGTGACCGTCTCCGTACCGGTCCTGCTGACCGAGGCGTTCATCCTGGTGGGCGGCCTCGCCGTCATGCTGGTCGCCAACGCCGCCCTGTTGCGTCTGGGCCTGGCCCCGCTGGACCGGCTGACCCGGCTGATGGCCACCGTCGACCTGCTGCGCCCCGGCCAGCGGCTGCCCGTGCCCGGCGCCGGCGGCGAGGTGCGCGAATTGATCCGCACGTTCAACGCCATGCTCGACCGGCTGGAGCACGAGCGCGCCACCTCCAGCGCACGGGTCCTGCTCGCCCAGGAGGCGGAACGCCGCCGTATCGCCCAGGAACTGCACGACGAGGTCGGACAGAGCATGACCGCGATCCTGCTGGTGCTCAAACGGGCCGGCGACGACGCCGACGAACCGCTCCGCGAGGAACTGCGGCAGGCACAGGAGATCACCCGGGACAGCCTCGACGAGGTCCGCCGCCTGGTACGCCGGCTGCGTCCGGGTGTACTGGACGACCTCGGCCTGGTCAGCGCCCTGACCTCCCTCACCCAGGACTTCGCCACCCACACCGGTCTGCATGTCGTGCGCCGCTTCGACACCGACCTGCCCGCCCTCCGCCCGGAGACCGAACTCGTCCTGTACCGGGTGGCGCAGGAGAGCCTGACGAACGCGGCCCGCCACGCCGACGCCCGCCGCGTCGACGTGAGCCTGCGCCGCGAGGGGGAAGCGGCCGTGCTGGAGATCACCGACGACGGCCGCGGCATCGAGGCCCCGTGCGAGGGCGCCGGTATCCGCGGCATGCGCGAACGGGCCCTCCTCGCCGGGGCCGCCCTGCACCTCACCTCCACCCCCGGTACCGGAACCCGGATCCGCCTCACCACCCCGTCCCCAGAAAGCAGCGACCATGCCCGCCCCGGTCCCGCCGCCTGACCCCGCTGCGGCCCTGCCGCCCGAGGCCGTCGCGGCCTCGGTCCCCGAGCCGAAGGACAGCACCACGGCCTCGGCGCCCTATGGCTCCGGCGCCAGGGTCTCGTCGACGCCGATCCGGATCCTGCTGGCCGACGATCACGCCCTCGTCCGGCGTGGCGTACGCCTGATCCTGGAGCGGGAACCGGACCTGCGGGTCGTCGCGGAGGCCGGGGACGGTGCGGAGGCCGTCGAGGCGGCCCGCGGCCAGGACATCGACCTGGCCGTCCTGGACATCGCCATGCCACGGATGACCGGCCTGCAGGCGACCCGCGCGCTGGCCACGCTCAAGCCGGGCCTGCGCGTCCTGATGCTCACCATGCACGACAACGAGCAGTACCTGTTCCAGGCCCTCAAGGCAGGTGCCAGCGGCTATGTGCTGAAGTCCGTCGCCGACCGCGATCTGGTCGCCGCGTGCCGTGCCGCGATGCGCGACGAGCCGTTCCTCTACCCCGGCGCGGTCACCGCCCTGATCCGCAACTATCTCGACCGGGTCCGCCACGGCGAGGAGAAGGCCGACAGCCTCCTCACCCCACGGGAGGAAGAGGTCCTCAAGCTCGTCGCCGAGGGCCACTCCTCCAAGGACATCGCCGACATCCTCGTCATCAGCATCAAGACGGTGCACCGCCACCGGGCCAACCTGCTGCAGAAGCTCGGCCTGCGCGACCGGCTGGAACTGACCCGGTACGCGATTCGCGCCGGACTCGTCGAACCCTGACCTCCGCTGCTCGGCACCGGCCCGGCCAGGACGGTGGCGAGGGCGGCGGTCCGCACTCTCCCGTGGGTGACGCTGATGTCGCCGACTTCGCCGTTCCGGCGGTGACGGGGCGGGCTCGGCCATCCGGCGGTGACCGAGCCGGGGCGCCGCGTCCTGCCGACCTCCCGGGCCTCCGGGGACCCGGCCGAGGGCGGCTCCTCCCTCCGGGCCGGTCACCCGACTCCGACCACCCAGGACCAGAAAGGGACGACGCATGCGCCAAGCACTCCGCGCCGTCCCGGCCGCCGGTCAGCGGTTCGCCGCGGCCCTGGTGCTGCTCCTCGCCGCCCTGATGACGGCGATGCCCACGCCGCCCGCGCTCGCCGGGCCCACCTCGCTCTCCGCGCCGTCCGTGCTCGCCACGCCTTCCGCGCCCTCCGCGTCTCCCCGCGCGGACGCCTCCTGTGCCTTCGACTGCGCGGTCCAGGTCCTGGCCCGGCAGGAACATCTCGGCGAGCGCCCCACACTCCCGGAACACCACGCCACCGACCCCCGCGATCCCGCCCTCCTCCCGGCCGAGGAGACGTACGCACCCGCCCCGTCCGCGTACCCGGCCGTTTCTCCCGGCAGGTCGGCCCACGACCGGGGCCGGGCGCCTCCGGCATCCACCGGCATCTGAGCAACTCCCTTCCTTCCTCTTTCCGTCGCGGCCGCGCAACGGCTGCCGCGTCATGCCTGCCGGAGGCTTGTCTTGAAACGCCACAACCGCTCGCTGCGCACGCGCTCGCTGCGCACCCGTGCGCTGCTCGACCTCGCGGTGATCGCCGGATCGCTGGCCATCGCGCTGACCGTGCCGGTCCGTCTCGGACTCGACCTGCGCGGGGGCAGCCAGATCGTGCTGGAGACCCGTTCCACGCCTGCCGCCGAGGCGAGTCGCGAGGCCACCGACCGCACCGTGGAGGTACTGCGCGGCCGTATCGACGCGCTCGGCGTCGCCGAACCCACCCTCGTCCGCTCGGGCGACCACCGCATCCTCGTCGAACTCCCCGGCGTCCAGGACCCGAAGAAGGCCACCGACGTCCTGGGCCGCACCGCGCAACTCACCGTTCACGAAGTCCTCGGCCAGGCCGAGGACACCGAGACCACCGCGGCCCCGGCCGATCCCACCGGCGCACGTGTGCTGCCGGACGAGACAGGACAGCCCCTGCGACTGAAGGCCGCCGAGCTGACCGGTCAGGACGTCAAGAGCGCCGACGCCCGCATCGACCAGCAGACCGGCGCCGGATGGCACGTCACCATCGACTTCACCGACACCGGCCGCGACCGCTGGACCGGGATCACGGCCGACGCCGCCTGTCACCCGGCGGGCGACCCTCAGCGCCGTGTCGCCATCGTCCTCGACGGCAAGATCATCTCGTCGCCGCAGGTCGCGTCCGCCGTGACCTGCGGGGCCGGCATCGCCGGCGGCACCACCCAGATCACGGGCTCCTTCGACGCCGCCGAGGCCCGCGAACTGGCCCTGCTCATCACCGGCGGCGCCCTCCCCCTACCGGTGGAGGTCATCGAACAGCGCACCATCGGCGCCACGCTCGGCGACGCGGCCATCACCGCGGCCGCCTGGGCCGCCGTCATCGGCACGTCGCTGACCGCGCTGTTCGTCATCGCCGTCTACCGGCTCATGGGCCTGCTCGCGACCCTCGCCCTGACCTGCTACGGACTGATCTCCTACGCGGCCCTGGCCGCGCTCGGGGCGACGCTGACCCTGCCTGGTCTCGCCGGGTTCGTCCTCGCCATCGGCATGGCCGTCGACGCCAACATCCTGGTCTTCGAACGCGCCCGCGAAGAGCACGCCAACCGCAACCGCCCCAGTACGCGCTCGGCGCTGGCCGCCGGGTTCCGTGGCGCGTTGAGCGCCATCGCCGACTCCAACATCACCACGCTGATCGCCGCCGGCCTGCTGTTCGCCTTCGCCTCCGGCCCGGTGCGCGGCTTCGGCGTCACCCTCGGTATCGGCGTCCTCGCCTCCATGGTCAGCGCCCTGCTGATCTCCCGCGTGCTCGCCGAGTACGCCGCGAGCCGCGCCGCCGTCCACCACCGCCCCCGCATCACGGGCATCGCGCACACCGGCTGGGTCCGCGACCGTCTGCTGCGCCGCGGTCCGCACCTGATGCGGCATCCGCGCCGCTGGCTGGCGGCCTCCGCCGCCCTTCTCGTCGTGACGGCCTTGGGCATCCTGGTGCGCGGCCTCGACTTCGGCATCGAGTTCACCGGCGGCCGCCTCGTCGAGTACACCACCAGCGCCCCCGTGGACCCGGACCGGGCCCGCGCCGCCCTCGCCGACGCCGGATTCCCGCGCGCACTCGTCCAGTCCTCCGGTGACGGCCGGCTCACGGTCCGTGCCGAGGACCTGACCGACACCGACACGGCCGCCGTCACCGACACCATCGCCGGGCTCGGTGGCGATGCGGAGAAGGTCCGCGACGAACTGATCGGCCCCACCCTGGGGGACGAACTGCGCAGCAACGCCCTCATCGCCCTCAGCCTGGCCCTCGGCGCCCAACTCGCCTATCTGGGGGTCCGCTTCCGCTGGAGGTTCGCCACCGCGGCCGTCGGCGCACTCGCCCATGACGTGCTGATCCTCGCCGGCGTGTTCGCCTGGCTCGGCAAACCCATCGACGGCATCTTCCTGGCCGCCCTGCTCACCGTCATCGGCTACTCGGTCAACGACTCCGTCGTGCTCTTCGACCGCGTACGCGAACTCCTCGCCCGTGACCGCACCGCACCCCTGGCCCGCCTGACCAACCGGGCGATCCTGCAGACCCTGCCCCGTACCGTCAACACGGGGACGGGCGCGGCCCTCATCCTCACCGCCCTCGCCGTCCTCGCCGACGACGCCCTGACCGACTTCGCCCTCGCCCTGCTCATCGGCCTGGCCGTCGGCACGTACTCGTCCGTCTTCACCGCCGCCCCCTTGGCCGTGGAACTGCACCCACGCTCCCTGACCACGCGGGCAGCCCTCGAGCCCGCATGACTGCCGACGTGCCAGAGCCGCGTGAGACGGCCACGGGGACACCGACCCTCGGCAAACGGCCGTCTCATGGGGGAGGATGGCCGACATGACGATGTGAAGAGCACCCGACGACAGGTATCGGTGGCGCAAGGTCGGAACCTGGGAGACCGTCCAGGACGGTGAGCGACGGATCTGCGCGACCTGTAGAACGCCCGTTCGCTCGTACCAGTACCGCAACTACCCGCCCGAGTCCCCCCAGTTCGAGCGCTGCGTAGGGCTGGCCTGGTGCCTCGGCTGCCGGGTCTACACGGGGGCGATGGTGCACGTCCCCAGAACGCGGGTCCTGGTCGACGCCTTGGCGTCACTGCCTCGCGATCAGCGGGAACGTCTCGAACGAAGCGAGATCAAACTGATCGAATTCCTGGCGAGGCAACCCCGCTGACGAGGCGCTCGCCCACCCCCGATAAGAGACGACCACGGCCGATTCGCAGAACCTGGTGTCGGGCTCAGACCGCGGGATTCCTCGGCGGCCCGGCCGCCCAGGCGAGGATGTGGGGAACTGCTTCGCGCAGACTGACGAAGTGGCGATGAACGCCCTCCACCGCGGCAGCGGCGTTCACGCCCCACACCGTCATCCCGGCGCTCAGCCCGGACCGTACTCCGGACGGGGCGTCCTCGACGACCAGGCAGTCCGCAGGCTGGGCGCCCAGCCGTGCAGCGGCTTGCAGATAGGGCACGGGAGAGGGCTTGCCCTCTTCCACGGCGGCCGCGTCCACGATCACGTCCGGCATGGGCAGGCCCGTACGCGCGAAACGGCCGCGCACCCGGTGCTCGTAGTTCGAGGTCACCAAAGCCCAGGCCCCCGGCGGCAGACCGTGCAGCAACTCCGACGCTCCGTGGAAAGCCGCGTAGACGCCGGACCGTACGTCCTCGTCCTCCAACTCGTGCAACAGGGCCAGACACTCGCTCGGCTCACGGCCGGCGGCGACCTGAGCGAACGTCTCCATCGGCCGCGTCCGCAGAGCCACCCGGTACACCTCGTCCGCATCCAGCCCATAGCGCGCCGCCCAGGTCTCCCAGACCCGGCGCTGGTTGCTCACCGCGTCGATCAACGTGCCGTCGACATCGAACAGAACGTACTTCATGCGGCCAGGCCGCCCAGCTTCACCGGTCACGTGTCGATCATGACAGGCGCAGCCAAGGGCGGTGCGGCCGATGAAGGTGACGATCTTGGGCAGACGGTGGGGAGTGATCATTCCCATCGGTCCTGAGGGGGGCTTGGCGTGACCGTACCCGCGCGTCGAACACTGCCCGTGCGTCAGACTCTGCGCACGCGGATTCTGCCTGGTCGTCAGACACTCCGCACACGAACTCTGCCCCGACGCCGAACATCGGCTGCGCACCGCCGACATCGGTTCGACCTTCGCTCGACCGCCTTGTTCTTCGTCATCCTGGCAGTGCTGATCAGCGTTCTCGGCTGGGTGGCCCGCATGGTGGCAGGCGCCGTCGAGAGGCGTCCCGGCTGGGTGTTGGTGCTGGTAGTCATAGGCGTGGCCGCCCTCGTGGGCCTGCGTCGCCGCCTGCATGTGGTGAGGGCGGCGCGCCGGGCTGCGGCGGCGCTCGACGAGGCGGCGAGGGAGGCGGCCGAGGAACTGGACACGGACCTGATCCCCCGACAGCGCCCGGTCGTCGAGGTCGACCCCGGCTACGAGTTCCTGACGCCGGAGGAGTTCGAGGAGGCGATCGCCGCCCTCTGCGAGCGCGACGGTTGCTCGGACGTCGAAGTCGTGGGCGGGGCGGGGGACTTGGGCGCCGACGTCGTGGCGGTGACGCCGGACGGGCGCCGGGTCGTCATCCAGTGCAAGCACTACGGCGAATCGAACCGCGTCGGCTCCCAGGACCTCCAGCGCTTCGGCGGCACGTGCTTCACGGTCCACGAGGCCGACGTGGCCGTACTGGTCACCACCAGCGACTTCACGGCGCCGGCGGCGGAGTACGCCGACCAGTGCGGGATCGTGTGCGTGGACGGGGAGAAGCTCAGGAGTTGGACGGACGGCACAGGTCCGTGCCCTTGGGAGGCGGTCCCGGAGAGCCCGGCATTGGCGCCGGGGGAGGGCTGATCGGAGGATCTGAGCGGCCGGGCTCCGCGCCGCCGTAGCGTCACGCCGGCGGGAGGCCGGGCGGGACCGGACCCGGTCGCGAGTTCGGTCGCGGGCTCGGTCCGCCGCGCCGGCCCTATCGCCAGGGGTCCGTGATCTCCCGCAGCAGGGTCAGGGCCTCCCGTAGCTGCTTCGTGCAACCGGCTCGTGCCGCAGACCGACACCACGGAGACCGGCGAACCGGGGCAGGTGGGGTCAGCCGGTGCCGGAAAGCCCGGTCAGGCGCAGCGGGTAGCCCCGGGTGACTGGTTCGTGCGTGTCGAGGGTGTTGGCCGCGGCCTCTGCTTCCGGCCGCTCAGTTGGCGCCACCAAGGTTGTGGGTCGTCCGGCTCCACTGGTGCGCCCGGCAGTGCCGACAAAGCGCCGACCTGCTCGTGCCAGCCGCGGAACACGCCTCGGAGCATCTGGTGGGGCTCGTGCGGTAGGGGGCCTCGAGAAGTGGCCACTGTGCTCTCCCTCGCCTGGTCCGTTACCGTTAACGTGAACGCTAACGGGATCGTCGCGCACAGAACGGATTCCGTCAACGCCCGCTGCCGACGGCGCACGATCCGCCGTGGGCGGGCCGGCGCTGCCTTCCTCCCGCGGCAGGAGCGGGCGGGCGGTGCCGGACCGGCAGATCCATGAACCTGATTGACTGGGACACCGGGCGGCACAGGAACAGAAGTGAGTGGGCAGCGTGGCCGGACAGCGGGAAACGGAAGACCAGCGGGCGCCGGGTGCGCGCACCGTCAAGCGCGTCACGCTCCGCGACGTCGCTCGGGCGGCAGGTGTGTCCCACCAGACCGTCTCCCGGGCGATCAACGGCAAGGGGGAGATCGACCCGGGGACCCAGCAACGTGTGCTCGACGTCGCCAGACAGTTGCGGTACCGGCCCAGCCGGTTCGGCAGGGGGCTGGTCCGCCCGGACGTCGTATCCGTCGGGCTCATCGTCCCCGACGTGGTCAACCCCTTCTTCCCGGAGTTCGTGGCGGGAGTGATCGCCGCCGCGGACGAACGTGACTGGCAGGTGCTCGTGGCCAGCACCGAGAACGACCGGTCCCGGGAACTGGCCCTGGTCCGCTCACTCGGCCACCAGGTCGACGCTCTGGTCGGCTACATCAGCCATCCCGACGCGCAGCTCGAACCGTATGCGGGCTCCGTCCCGCTGGTTCTGGTCGATCGTGGGCTGGACTCGTCGCAGCACGCGTTGGTCCACATCGACACCGCTGCCGGAATCCGGGCCGGGATGCGGCACCTCATCGACCGGGGCCACCGCCGGATCGGCATGATCGACTGCGAGTGCGTGAACGCCCCGATGCTCCGCCGCCGCACCTTCCTCGACGTCGTCGGCGAACACGCGCTGCCCGTCGACGAGGACTGGATCGTCATGGGTGAGCAGTCCCCGGACGGGGGCGCCGCCGCGTTCGAAGCGCTGCACGCCGCGCGCCCGGACCTCACCGCCGTGGTCGCCTTCAACGACCTGGTCGCGATCGGCGCGCTCCGGGCCGCCCGCCGACTCGGCGTCCAAGTACCGGACGACTGCGCCCTGGTCGGCTACGACGGGCTCAGCGTCGTCGATCTGGTCGACCCGCCACTGACCACCCTCCACCTCGACAAGCGACGGCTGGGCGAACTGGCCATCCACCAGGTCGACCGACTGCTCGCAGGTGAACAGCCGCCCCCCATCGTCCTGACGCCGAGCCTGCGTGTGCGCGGCACGACGTGACCCGCTCACTGCGCGGCGTCTCCGATGGCCGCGACCACATCCGGCGCATCCGGGTCAGGGCCAGAACCCCAGCGTGTGGGCGACCAGGACGGCACAGAGCGCCAACTGCACCGCTCCGATGACCCGGTGCCCGACCCACAGCAGCACGACGGCCGTCAAGCCGACCACCAGGGCCAAGACGCCGAAGCCCACCACTGGCCCCCAGTCCGGGGGCAGAGAGCTGTTCGCCCCCTGTCCGGCGCCGGCGTCCATCCGGCCCAGTGCCCGGACGGAGAGCACGATGACGACCAAGAACGTGGCCGCCACGTCCGCCACCAGTACGAGAAGCAGGAGGCAGCCTGCGGTGAGGGCACTCTCAAGGCCGGAGGGCTGCTCGTCGGCAGGTTCGGACAGGGCTGAATCATCGCCCGGAGTACCGCCTTCCGACGGGGCGGCCGCCGACAATGCTTCACCATCCGTCCTGCGTCGCCGTCTCCAGTCCTGCCTCTCGACGCGAACTCCTCACCGATCGCTGAGAGGGCCTCGGACGACAGTCCGGCCGAGTGCCGCTCCAGATTGACGGATTCACCCTCACCGCCACCGGGCAGTGACCCCCAGAATGTCATGAGCACGACTACCTTCCCCCACAAGGAGGTCGAACATGCACATCCGTACGCTGACCGGCGGCTTCGCCGCGGCCGTGGTGGTGTCCCTGTCCCTCACAGGAGGCCAGGCCGCGGCCGCTCCCCCCGCGGTGGCGGACGCCCCCGCCGCCGCCCGCGTCCTCACCTACGACGCCAGCGGCTCCGCGGAGTTCAAAAGCGCGGTGGACCGGGGCGCGGCGATCTGGAACGAGAGCGTCGACGCCGTCGAACTGCGGCCGGCCGCCACCGGGCAACGCGCGAACATCCGGATCGTCGCGGACAACGGCTGGCCGCGCGCCCTGACCACCTCCCTGGGCAACGGAACCGTCTACATGGGACGCCAGGCCGTCGACCAGGGCTACAACACCATTCGCATCTCCGCCCACGAACTGGGACACATCCTGGGCCTCCCCGACCGCAAGCCCGGACCGTGCTCCAGCCTGATGTCCGGGTCCAGCGCGGGCACCGCCTGCACGAACCCGTATCCGAACTCCGCGGAGAAGGCGGAGGTCGAGGGCAACTTCGGCGGCGCGCTCGTCGGACCGGCCCCGACGGTGCGGGCGGGGGTCATCGTGGACTGACGCCTGCTCCACCACTCGGGAGGAGCGCCGGTGGCCCGCTTTCCACGCACACGGGTGACCGCGAGCGCCAACGGACCCGCAGTCGTACGCCTGCCGGAGCACATGCGGCGGGCGTACGCGCGCCCGTCGTACCTCCTCACGACGAGACCCCGGACGGACGACCAGCGCGACCGGGCGGGCCACGCATGCGGAGCGGCGCGAACGACGCCGTTACGCCCGTTACACCCGCTACGCCCCGCCGTCGCGCAGGACGGCGCGGACCGCCTCTGTCAGGGCCTGCGGCGCGGCGGAGCGCGTGGCGTGCAGGCAGCGATGCCAGGGGCCGAGGCTGAGCGCTTCGACGGCCGCCGAACGCCCCCGTGTGCTGTCGCCCCATCCTTCGGCCGCGGCCGCCTTGAGACCGCAGCGCCACACACCGGTCCCGTCCTCCGGGGCCGTGGAGCCGGACGCTTCGGGCTCGAACTCGCCGGTCACCACATCGGCAAAAGTGTCCTCGCCGTGTCGGCGCGCCGCGGCGTCGACGGCGCACAGCGCGCGCACCCGGGTGCGCGGCGCGGTGAGGGCGCGGGCGGCCTCGACGGCCTCGGCGTACCGGTGCTCGCGCACGGCGCAGTCGACTGTCGCCAGGAGCGCCCAGTCCTGATGCTCACTGTGACCGATGGCGGCGCCCGTGCGGACGGCTGTGCCGAAGTCGCCGCGCCGGGCCGCCCAGTGGGCGATGGAGGCGAGGACCCGCCCTTTCATCAGCGGCTCCGGCAGGCTGTCGGCGAGTTCGACGCCCTCCTCGTGGCGTCCGGACGCCGCCATCGCCTCGGCGACGGCCGCGATCGCCTCGTCCCTCGCGTACGACTCGACCAACTGCCTTGCCAAGGTTCGGGCTTGATCGAGCTCCCCGGTCCAGGCCAGTCCCGCCGTGGCCGCGGCGACGCTGTCCGGGGCGAGCCACGGGGGAGTGGTCAGGGCGTCGGCCAGGGCGCGGGCGTGGGATGCCAGGGCGGCCGTTCGTGCGGCGTGGCCGTCTCGGGTCAGGGAGGACGCGGCGAGGGAGAGCGCCTCGGCCTGGGCCGCCGCGTCGGGCAGAGCCCTCAGGGCGGCGAGGGCCTGTGGCACCGAGTCGGCCGCCGCCCACGCGGCGGCCACCGGGGCGAGGGCCCGCGGCGCGCGGGGGGAGAAGGCGAAGTCCCGCACGAGAGTGAGGGCCCGTTCGTCCTCGCCCCGTGCGATGAGACCTCGCGCCATGGCGGCCTGCAGTTCCGCCCTGTCCCAGGTGTGCGGCGCGGACTCGGTCAGGGCGTGTGCGGCGTCGTCCCGGCCGGCGTCGGTGAGGGCCCTGACCAGCGAGGACAGGGCCGCCTTGCGATGGTCGTACGAGCGAAGGGAACGCGGAGGCTGCTCGTCCTCCGCCTTGTCCAACTCCCGCAGCAACGTCTCGGCGAGTTCCAGCGATCCGGATAGGGCCGCGAAGGACGAGACCCATCCCAGCGCCCGGCCACGCCGGTACGGATCGGCGATCGCGCGCGCGACGTCCGCCCCCGCGCGGTGCAGCCCGCGGCGGGCCGCACCGCACGCGGCGTCGACGAGGACGTCGGCCCGCGCATCCGGGTCGCCGATGCCGCGGGCGACACCGACGGCGAGATCCGGGGCGTTGGACTCGGCCAACGCCGTGCACAGCCGGCCGAGGTGGTAGGGCTCGCCCAGCGCGGTGTCCTGCCGGGTGGCGTCGGACGCCTCACGCGCCAGTTCCGCCGCCTGCTCGTGCCGTCCCGCACGCAGATGGGCCCAGGCGACGTGCGCCAGTGCCCGGCTCCGGCTGGCGGAGAGCGCGAGGCTCCGAGCCGTTCCGGTGGCGGGGGCGAGGCCCTCGGGCGTGGACGCCAGGGCGGCGACCACGTCCGCGACGGCCTCTTCACGCTCCCGTGGCGATCTGAGGGGCTGCAGCAGTTCGACTGCCTGCGCCGACCGACCGGCGAGAGCCAACGCCTGCGCCGCCATGGTCAGTCCACGGGCCCTCAGATTGTCCGCGGTCACCCCGTCGGCGAGGGCGGCCGCCTCCAGAGCAAGCTTCCGAGCGGCCTCGGCGCGCGCGCCGGTTCCCGTCCGCGTGCCGGTGCCCGCACCACCGCTCCTTGCGCAGGTACCCGTACTGCTCTCCGTGCTGGTACCTGCACGGCCCCCCGCGCCGGATCCCGTACCGCTCCCCGTCCCACCATCCCCCGCCCCGGAGGCGACCAGAGCCGCCGCGACGCCCGCCAGGGACTCCATCCGGGAGTACGGATCCGCTGGCGACCGGGCCAGTTCGACTGCCTGCTCAAGGGCTCCGGCGTGAGCCAGGGCCACCGCACCGGCCGCCGGCGCGGCGTCCGCCCCCTCCGCGAGCACACTCCAGGACACCGCGACGGCGTCTGCGGACAACCCGTTCTCCGCCATGGCCGCGGCGATGTCCCGCAGGAGGTGGATCCGCAGTTCAACGTCGCCGATGGTGCCGGTCTCGGTCAACGCCTCCGCGTACCGGCCGTTCATGATCATGACCATCACGGTCGAGACGGCCACGATGTCGGGAACGGACGAGGCGGCCGCACGGGCGACGGCAGCCCCCGACGCCCGCTGCCCGGCCTGGAGCGCGGAGACGGCGGCACCCGCCAGCACCTGGTCCCGCACGGCGGGGGAGGGCAACGTCCGCGCGAGATCGATCGCCCGGTGGTGGTGACCGGCCACGGCCAGCAGGGCCACAGCGAGCTCCGTCGCCTCCTCGCGACGCTGTTCGGGAACGACGGCCACCAGTTCCGCCGCCTCGACGGCGACCTCCGCGGCCTGCGCCGGATCGCCCGCCGCGACCAGGGTCTGGACCACTCCACCGAACGCCCGCAACTGGGCCGACACGTCCTGGCGGGCCCGAGCCAGACCGACCGCTCGCCGTACGTGCCCCAGGCCCGCCCACACGGCGATCAACGCGTCCGGCAGGCTCTCGCTGCGGGAACGCAGGGCGTCACGCCGCATGGCGAGCATGAAGGCATCGCTGACGTCGCTCGGTTCGCACCTCCCGTCGGCCCGCAGGGAGTCGAACGCCGCGGCAAGTTCCGACAGCGCGTCCAGATCGGAACCGGCGCGCTGCCAGAGGCGGTTGTGGCGGTGCGCGTCCCCCGCCAGCCGTACGAGCCGGGCGGTGTCCTGCTGGGTACGCAGGAGCTGGCTGTACCCGCGCAGCAGATACTCCGGCGTATGCGCGGGCCACTGCTGTTCCTGGAAGGAGGCCGCCCAAGCGTGCAACCGCTCACGGTAGGCGGTCAGTTCGTCCTCGCTCATCAGGTCGAGCGCGCTGCGCTGGATCTCCTCATGGGCCAGGACGTAGACGCCGTCGGCCGGGTGGCCGCCCTCCCGCGCGGACCAGTGGGGGGTGCGCATCCGGAAGGCACGCCCTGTGACGGTGCCCAACTCCCGCTCCACGAGCCGTGGTCGTGTGTGTGCCAGCGCGGAGAGGTCGGCGGCGGTCAGACCTCCTCCCGCCGCGGTGACCAGTCCGAGGAGGTCCCGTGCCAGACCGCCTCCGTCCAGCATGCGCAGGAGACTGTCCTCGGCCTCCTGCCGGATCCCCTCGGCGAACGGCGAAGGCCGCAACCACCGGTCGATGGAGCCGTCCCGCAGCGGGTGGCCGGCAGGCACGTCGGCCGGAACAGGAGGATGCGGCCGCCCCGCCACGATCACCCGCATCCCGTGCGAGGGAGTACGCGGCAGCAGCGCGGCGATGCTGTGGCTGTCCGGCCCGGCCAACACCCCCCGGTCCTCGTCCAGGCCGTCGACCACCAGCACCAGCCGCCGGCCACGCGCCGCGCAGGAGGCCGCCGCCCGCTCCATCGCCGCGCGGAGGCTCTCCTCCCGCGTGTACTCCGTCACGGCGGGCTCCTCCTGGCCCAGCAGCGCGTAGAACTGACGGTGCACCACCTCGCAGAAGGCGGCACGGTTGTTCTGTCGGTTCAGTCGTGACGTGATGAAGAACGACACCACGTCGACGTGCGGCGGAGGATGGAGGACGAACTCGGCCATCAGAGCCGTCTTGCCGGCCCACGCGGGAGCGAGCCATCGCCAGTAGGCGGCCGCAGCCGCGTCCGACGCCTCGGGGGCCCGGCAGAAGGTCGCCATGGCCGCCAGCTCTCCCTCTCGCTCGCGGAACTCGGCGGCGGCGACGGACTCCACCTGGTACCGGTAGTCGGAGACGGCGACGCGCGGCATACCGCCCACGTACACGCTGTTGCCGTTGCCCGTCACGGCGATGCCGATGTCACCGCCGGCGGCGACCGCCCCCGGTCCGGCGGCGACGGCAGTGCCGCCGACCCCCACGGGCTCACGCCGCCCCGCGCGGTTCCACCACTTGCCGAGCACCGGTGCCGCTCCCCCTTCCCACCCGCCACCGGGCGGCTGCCCGCATCGATCCGGCACGATCCTGGCACACCCCGACGTGAACGCATGCCTCCGGAAGCGGAGACCGCCAACGCCGACTCCCGGAGCCACCCCCGAGTCAGTGACCCTCGTCCCTCGAACCGACGAACGCGCCGCGCGGGGAAGACGGGGTGTCCCCAAATCCCCAGCCAGGCAAGGAAGTTGCGGACGCATGCGTCTGTTGCCGCATGCGAGCATGTGAACATGACATGGCTCAGGAAGCGCGGTAGGCGCACGGTCGGGCTCGTGGCCGCGGCGGTCGCGACGGGAACGGTGCTGACGCTCACCGCCGGCGGTCCGGAAGGTTCCGGCGTCAGCCCCTCGGGGGACCGGGAGGCGAAGTACAAGCGCGTCCTGCGCGACCCCCATCCGCGCCCCGCCGACGTGATCCGGGCGGCCGGTGCCCCCAGCGGCGTGGCCCACGCGGACAACGGCTCGATGCTCCTCATGTACGACCTCCGCAACGTCGAGGACGACGAAGGGCCGGCCGCCACCGCCTGGCGCATCGTCGACCGCGACGGCCGTACGGTGGCCGAGCGCGCGGAGCACACGGACATGGAGGCGGCGCGGGTCCGCTTCAAGGGGGCTCGCGGCGGCTTCGTCCGGGTGCCGGGGGAGGGGACGGGGCGGCCGTACGGCCTCGACGTGCGCGGCAAGCGGCACAAGGTCGTCACCAGCGGGACATCCGTGGGCAGCCGCGCCGGCGACGTCCTGCTCGCCGAGCGCGAGACGAACGTCTACCGGCCCGCCACGCGCACGGTGGCGCCCCTGGCCGGTGTGCCCGACCGTGCCGTCCACCTCGCCGTCGACGAGCAGGGCACCGCCTGGAACCTGGTCGAGCCCCTGACCGACGAGCCCCACCGGGTCGTATGGCAGCGTGACGGACGCACCCTCGGTTCCAAGGTCGTGCCGAAGCCCTACGGGGCAGGTGACGTCGCCGCGCGAGGCGGCAGCGCGGTGCTGTCCCTCACCCGGATCGAGAACGGCGGCGAGGACGGCGGCGAGGACGTGCGCGTGCGCGGCCTGCTGATCACCTCGGACGGCGGCGAGCACTGGCGGAAGATCTTCGGCGGCGGCATCCCGTGGAAGGAGCTGGCGACCGACCCGGAGTGGCTGGACCTGGAGGTCCTCGCGGACGGGCGGGTCCTCATCGGTGAGGAAGGCGGCCGTCACTGGCTCGCCACCGACCGCACGAACACCACCTTCCGCCGGTTGAGGACTCCGGTGAAGTTCAGGTCCTTCGCCGTCGACGGCAAGACGCTCTACGGGATCGCCGACGCGACGACACCGTCGTACGACCTGGTGAAGGGCGAAGGGCTGTGGATCTCCGGCGACGGCGGACGCACGTGGAGACGTCATAAGTAGTGGGGCCGCGGGGGACCGGCGGCCGTTGCCGGCCCTCCGCGGCGGTCGACGCGCGCTCGGCCGCGTCAGGTGTCAGGGTGAGGCCCAAGGACTCGAGAAAGGGACTTGCCGTGATCACCACTGACCTCACCCCGGGCTCCCCCTGCTGGCTGGACCTCGGTGCCCCCGACGTCCGGGCCACCGCGGCCTTCTACGGGGCGGTGCTCGGCTGGGAGTACGAGCCCATGGGGGAGGTAGAGGGGGAGGACATGGAGGGCGGCATGTTCCGGAAGGACGGCAAGGTCGTCGCCGGACTCGGCAAACTCACCGAGGAGGGCGCCCGCTCCGCCTGGATGATCTACTACACGGTGACCGACGCGGACGCCACCACCCGCACGGTCGAGGAGGCCGGCGGCACGGTGCGGGTGGCGCCGAGGGACCTCGGCGACTGGGGCCGGATGGCCCAGTACAACGACCCCCTGGGCGGTCAGTTCGCCGTCTGGCAGCCGGGGAAGAACGCGGGCTTCGAACTCGCCGACGAGCCCGGCTCGCTGTCGTGGACCGAGCTGTACACGAGCGACGCCACGGCCGCCAAGGAGTTCTACAGCAAGGTCTTCGACTGGCGGTTCGGCGAGATGGAACTGCCGGGCGGCGGAGGCACGTACACCCTCATCACACCCGCCGGACTCCCCGAGGAACGTATGCAGGGCGGCCTCATGCAGCTCGGCAAGGGGGATCTCACGCTGACGGACGGGCGGCCGTACTGGCACCCGGTGTTCGCCGTCGCCGACTGTGACGCGGCGGTCGCCGCGGTCACCGCGAACGGCGGCAGTGTGCAGATGGGGCCGGAGGACGCGCCGGGCGTGGGCCGTCTGGCCGTCTGCCTCGACCCGTCGAACGCGGACTTCGTGGTGCTCACCCCGGCCCCGAACTGATCGCGCGGGGCGGGCCGACCGGGCTCAACCCACGGCCCTGGCCAGGTCCAGCGGGGGCAGGTGTCGGACGGTGCGGCTCCAGGTGGCCCCCAGAGCCACGAGTCCCATGACGGACGCGATCGACAGCAGGGCGGCCCGCACACCCCAGTGCTCCAGGACCAGTCCCGAGGCGAGCGGCCCGACCGGGGCCGCAGCACCGCCGATGAGCGCGAGGCTGCTGAGCACCCTGCCCTGCAAGTGATCCGGTGTGATGGTCATCTGATAGGTGTACAGAATCGCGTTGGCCGCCGGAGCCAGGAAGAAGGCGGCGGCCAGCAGGGGGCCGATGATCCAGGCGGTGGGCCGGACGGCCATCGCGGGGATCGCCGCGGCGGCGACCCAGAACATCGCCAGCACGACGGACGCGGGGCTGCGTCGTTGCAGCCGGGGAGCGGCCAGCGCGCCCAGCAGCCCGCCGGCACCGGAGATCGCCATCATCAGGCCGACATCGGCCGGCGCGGCGCCGCTCTGCCGGGCGGCGACGATCGCGGTGAAGGTCAGCGCGGAGAACACGAGTCCGAAGCCCGCGGCGGTCACCAGCAGGACACGCAGGAACCGTTGCCGCCACGTCCAGCGCAGACCGTCGGCGATGTCGCGCAGGAGGGAGTGCGGGCGGTCCGGGGCGGAAGGGGCGGTACGGGTG
>NZ_LIRK01000375.1 GCF_001419765.1 Streptomyces torulosus | reverse complement strand
CGGGTGACTCGGGTGACTCGGGTGACTCGGACCGGCCTCGGTCGGGGAAGCCGGCGTCCGCGTCGGCCTCCGGGAAGGCCGGCGGTGACGGGGAGTCCGGAGGTGGGCGGGCCGACGTGACGTTCATGCCGCAGGAGCCCGTGAGCGTGCGGACGTTGGAACGGACCGCCGAGCTGATCCGGGACCGGGCGGCGAACGCCGGGCTGGGTGGCGTGAAGGTGACCGTCGAGGACAAGAACCAGATCACGGTGTCTGGTCCGGCCGCCCGGCAGGAGACGTTGGAGGCGCTCGGTCAGCCGGCGGAGCTGGCGTTCCGTCCGGTGCTGAGCGCGGTCCCGGAGGCGGGGGTGGAGCAGTGCCCGGACGCGGTGGAGGGGCCCTCGTCGGAGCCGCTCACCGCGTGCGGGGAGTACCAGGGCACCGTCTCCACGTACCAGCTCGGACCGGTCTCCGTGGCCGGTACGGACGTGTCCGAGGCGGAGGCCGCGTACGACGCGGAGCGGGGCAACGGCTGGTTCGTGAAGCTGGACTTCACCGCTGCGGGCGGGGCGAAGTTCGCCGACATCACGGGGCAGTTGTCGACGCAGACCTCGCCCCAGAACCAGTTCGCCATCGTCCTCGACGGTGTCGTGCTGTCCGCGCCTCAGGTGAACGGCCCGATCACCGGCGGCAAGGCCGAGATCTCCGGCAGCTTCACCAAGCAGGAGGCCCAGCAACTGGCCGCCCAGGTGAACACGGGCGCCCTGCCGGTCCACCTGTCGGTGTCGAGCGTGACGAAGCTGCGCGTGGAGTAGAGCGTCCGGGGAGTGTCCCGTGCGGCGTCGGCGCGCTCAGTTCATGGCGACGGTGCCTCGCGGCGGGCGGCGGCCCACGTCTCGAACCCCGCGGGATCGCGGACGCCGTCGTCGAGGACCGCGCGGTAGACGTCGAAGCTCCTGACGGTCGTGCCGTACTCGGTGCGGTCGGCCCAGGCCCGCTTGATGTCGATGACAGCCGCGCGGGTCTCGTCCGTGAAACGCGGGCGCAGGGTGGTCAAGTGGGCCGTCGAGGGCTGGCGTTCGGGCTCGTCCAGGAACCAGACGTCGAGATTCCACGGGACGCCGGTCCGGTGTCGCGCGGTACTCGACGCCGAGGTACAGGCCGTCGGGGTAGGCGTCCGGCTCCTGGTTCCACGTCCCGCGGTCGTTGCGGAAGGTCACGAGGCGGACGCGTGGGTGGGTCGCGAGCCGGGCGCCGACCGCGGCGACGGACGCCACGGCGGCTTCGTCCAGCCGTGCGCACGCCACGTCCAGATCCAGGTCCCGGCGGACCATCAGGCCCAGCGCCGCGCTCCCGACGACGGTCGGTGTGCCTACCTCGGCCAGCAACTCGTCGAGGCGGAGGTCCTCGTACACCTCCTCCGCCTCGGCGCGCAGCGCGTCCTGCTCCTCCAACACCCCTGATGTGTCCACCTGTTCACCCTAGGGGCGACCGGGGAGCGTGGCGGGAAGGTGTGCGCGGCGCGGAACGGGGAGCCGGGTCGGTCAAGGGATCGCTGGGGCGTCCGCTGCGGGCTCCGGTTCCGGTTCCGGCTCGGGCAGCGGCTCCGTGTTGCGGCTGCTGAGGCCGTCCAGGGAGATGTGCAGGAGGCGGCGCCACTGGCCGGGGTGGGTGTCGCCCGTGGTCAGGACCGCTTGGCTGAGGGAGCCGCTGAGCAGGACGAGGTCCGTGGTGGTGATGTCGGGGCGCAGGAGACCGGCGTTCATGCAGCGGGTGCGCAGGTCGTCGATGAAGGAGTAGCAGCGCTGGGCGCATGAGCTGGTGGGGCCGTTGGTCGCGGTGTAGCTCTCGACGACCGCGCGGTTGCGGGACTGCGTGGTGAGTATCTGCTCGAAGAACCCGGTCAGGGCCTGCCAGGGGTCGTCGGTGGCTGACGCCCGCTCATGGGCGTCGGTGAGCCAGGTGTCGAACTGCTGTCCAAGGACGGTGACGAGCAGGTCGTCCTTGGTCGGGAAGTGGCGGTAGAGCGTGCCCATGCCGACGCCGCTGCGCCGGGCGATCTCGCGGACGTCGACGGCGCAGCCCTGCTCGGCGAAGACGGCGCCGGCCGCCTCCAGGATCGCGGCGCGGTTGCGCTCGGCGTCGGCGCGGCGACCGCGCTTGGCGGGCTGCGCGGGGGTGGCGGCCGTCCCGGCGGCGCGGGCCGCTTCGGGGGCGGGGGTCGGCTGGTCGGCGAGGGTCACGGGATTCAGGGTACCCCGCACCGCTTCTTTGCGGAGCGCCTGCTCCGGTTGTGCTACGTTCAAAGGGAGCGCTTGCTCCGGTTCGGTGTCGGGCGGGCCCCGGCCTTCGTCTGCTCGCTTTCGTCTGCCCGCTTACGTCCGTGCTCTTTCGCCTGCCCGCCGTCCGCCCGAGCCTCGCCGCCCCCGTACAGCCACCGCTGGACCTCACGGTCCGCGCGAGATGAGGAGACCCCTTCCATGGCAACACTCGGCTTCATCGGCAGCGGCAACATCGGCATGGCCGTGGCCCGGCTCGCGGTCGCGGCCGGTATCGACGTCGTCCTGTCCAACTCCCGCGGCCCCGAGACCCTCGCGGAGGCGGTGGCGGAACTCGGCGGGCGGGCCCGTGCCGCGACGCCGGAGGAGGCGGCCCGCGCGGGCGACTGGGTGGTGGTGAGCGTCCCGCTGTCCGCCTACCGGAACCTGCCCGCCGACGCGCTGGCCGGCAAGGTCGTGCTCGACACGAGCAACTACTACCCGATGCGCGACGGCACCATCGAGGTCCTCGACTCGGGCAAGAAGCTGACGACCGTGTTCGTCAGCCACGGCGACCCCGACTTCTACTTCGGCGCCGAAGTGATCGCCGACGCCTTCCCCGACGCCGTCTTCGTCGCCACCCCGCACGTCATCGAGCACATCCGGCACTCCTACGAGGGCAAACTCAAGGCGTGGGCCGCGCTCGGCCCCAACCTGCCCACCCGGCTGGTCGACCTCACCCCGCTCACCGGCGACCTGACCATGGAGGGCCACCGCTTCGAGCTCAAGGGCGGCCCGGCCGCGCTGCCCGACCGCCACTACCTGTGGCAGGCCGGGAGCAGGACGCTCCTCGGCGGTGTCCTGCTGTTCCAGCACGAGCACGTGTGGGTCGCCGACACGCCCGCCCCCGGTGACCGCGCCGCCTGGATCGACCTGCTCGACGAGATGGCCGCCCTCGACCCGGAGTTGGTCGTCCCCGGCCACCGGCTGCCCGGCACCCCGGCCGACGCCTCCGCGATCGCCGCGACCCGTGAGTACCTCCTCTCCTTCGAGGAGGAGCTGGGCAAGGCCACCGACGGCGCCGCCCTCACCGAGGCGCTCGTCGCCCGCTACCCCGACAACGGCATGGGGATCGCCGCGCAGATCGGCGCGAAGGTCGCCAAGGGCGAGATGACGTGGGGCTGACATGAGCGACCGCACCGACTACACGGCGTCCACCGCGCCCGCCGACGTCGTACGGCGCCAGTACCTGGCCTCCGCCGCCGGCGACCTGGCGGCCCTGCGGGCCACCCTCGCGCCCGACGTGGAGTGGAAGGAGATGGCCGGCTTCCCGCTGGCCGGCACCTACCGCACCCCCGACGGCGTCACGTCGAACGTGATGGAGCAGCTGGGCAAGGACTGGGACGACTGGACCGCCCACGACGACACATACGTCGTCGACGGCGAGAACGTCGTCGTCCTCGCCCGCTACACCGCGACGAACAAGGCCACCGGCAAGCCGATCGACGTCCGCGTGGCCCACCACTTCGTGGTCCGCGGCGGCCTCATCGTCCGCTTCGAGCAGTTCGTCGACACGGCGCTCGTCCGCGAGGCGATGCCCGCCTGACACACCGCGCTCCCGTCCCCCGTCCCCTCCCCGGACGAACCCCAGGCCGTCGGCCTGGGGTTCGTCCGTTCCTGGCCGCCGGGTCGCCGGTGGGGGCGTCGCGACCAAGGGTGCCGTTGGGCGCTGCCGAGGGACGCCTTCCGGGGCCGCCACCGGGGAGGCCGCGCATGCGTACCGCAACCAGGGCCGCGTTGGCCGTCCGGACTCGCCGTGGGCCTGCGCGTCCCGCCCGCCCAGGCGACGGCGGCCGAACCGGGCCGCGGCACCGCTCCGGCCGAGGTGATGGGCTCCGGTTTCGCCACCCCACCGGCCGGCACCTTCGACGCGGCACCCGCCGACCGCCCCGGCCCCCTCCTCGGTCTCGGCTCCCCTCCGTCGCC
>NZ_LIRK01000374.1 GCF_001419765.1 Streptomyces torulosus | reverse complement strand
CGTGCTCGGCGCCCTGCTGCTCCGGCACGGCTGGCAGCGGCGCGGCGGCGCCGCCGGACGCTACGGCCGCTGGACCCCACCCGGGCCCGGCGGCAGGGGCATGAGCCTGCTCGTCCCGGAGAACCGGGCCTTCCCCGACAGCGACGACCTGCTCGGCGAGGCGCTGACGGCCCTCTTCCGCAGCGGATCACCGGCCGCACGCGACGTCCTGGTCGGCCTCGCCGTCCCCAGCGACGAGATCCGCTGGTGGCGGGATGTGCCGACCGGGCCCGTGGGCACCGCCTCCTGGGCCGTGGAGGACCAACTCCGCTCCGCCGCACGCCAGATGCTCCTCGCGGCGGCACTCGCTACCCGCGCGCGAGCCGGCTACTACGGCGCCCGTCACCGCCTGCCCGCCGCAGCCCTCCTCGACGGTGTCCTCGTCGGCGCCGCACCCGGCGGCCGCAGCCTCACCGCCTTCGTGCCCGTCGCCACCGGGCGCCTCCTCGCCGTACGCCTCCAGCAAGCCCTGTACGCCACCCGCGAGGCCATCGACTACCAGCGCGCCACCGGTGGCATGGACGCCTTCGACGGTGCCGTGGAGGCCGGGGTGTCCCACGAGTTGACCGAGGCCCTCATCGCCCTCGTCCGCGGCACCGAGGGCGCCCGCGTCGCCGTCGAGTGGGCGCCCGCCGCCGGGGTCCCCGAGGGCGGGGCGACCCCGCCCGAACCCCTCGAGTTCTCACCCGGCGACCTGCCCGTGCTGCGGGAGGCCGGGGCCCGCTACCTCCGCGAGGAACCCTCCGTGCCGGTCCGCCTCACCGGGGCCGTGGTCCGGATGCGCCGGTCCGCCGCGCGCGGCGAGGGAACCGTACGGCTGCGCGTCCTCGCCGGGGCCGAGGTCCCGCACGTCCGTATGACCCTCGACGAGGAGGCGTACCGGATCGCGGGGCACGCCCATCTCGTCGGACTGCCCGTACGGGTCCACGGGCGGCTGGAGAGCCGGGGCGGCTTCCGGCGGCTCACCGACGCGGGCGGCGTCGCACCCGTGGAGGTCGACGAGGCGGAGCGGGACCGCCTGATGAAGTCCCTCCAGGAGACGGCGGAGATCACGGCCTTCTTCGAGGAGGCGTGCGGAGGGGAGTGAGAGCCCCTGCGGGGCGCACGCGAGTGAGAGCCCGCGCAGGGCGGAGGGGAGTGAGAGCCCCCACAGGCGGGTCGCGGCGCAGACCCCCGCGCGGGAGCGAGCGGCAGCCGCGTACGGGCTTCGGCGTCCCTCGCCGGGTCGCGGGGACCGGCGAGGGCATAACCGTTTCGCAGAGGGCACCCCCGGCTCGGTACGATTCCTGTCTGCGTACGCGGACGCGTGCGCGACCACCATCAGGCAGGAGAGACCGGTGTCAGACGTCCGTGTGATCATCCAACGCGATTCCGAGCGGGAAGAGCGCGTGGTGACGACGGGCACTACGGCCGCCGACCTCTTCGCCGGAGAGCGCGCCATCGTCGCGGCCCGCGTGGCCGGTGAACTGAAGGACCTCGCGTACGAGGTGAAGGACGGCGAGACCGTCGAGGGCGTCGACATCTCCTCCGAGGACGGCCTGAACATCCTGCGCCACTCCACCGCGCACGTCATGGCCCAGGCCGTCCAGGAGCTGTTCCCGGAGGCCAAGCTGGGCATCGGACCGCCGGTCCGGGACGGCTTCTACTACGACTTCGACGTCGAGAAGCCGTTCACGCCCGAGGATCTCAAGGCCATCGAGAAGAAGATGCAGGAGATCCAGAAGCGCGGCCAGCGCTTCTCCCGCCGCGTCGTCACCGACGAGGCCGCCCGCGAGGAGCTCGCGGCCGAGCCGTACAAGCTGGAGCTGATCGGCCTCAAGGGCTCGGCGTCCTCCGACGACGGCGCGGACGTCGAGGTCGGCTCCGGCGAGCTGACGATCTACGACAACCTCGACGCCAAGACCGGTGACCTGTGCTGGAAGGACCTCTGCCGCGGTCCGCACCTGCCCACCACCCGGAACATCCCGGCGTTCAAGCTGATGCGCAACGCCGCCGCGTACTGGCGCGGCAGCGAGAAGAACCCCATGCTCCAGCGCATCTACGGCACCGCCTGGCCCTCGAAGGAGGAGCTGAAGGCGCACCTCGACTTCCTCGCCGAGGCCGAGAAGCGCGACCACCGCAAGCTGGGCAACGAACTCGACCTGTTCTCCATCCCGGACGAGATCGGCTCCGGTCTCGCCGTCTTCCACCCCAAGGGCGGCATCATCCGCCGGGTCATGGAGGACTACTCGCGGCGCCGCCACGAGGAGGAGGGCTACGAGTTCGTCTACACCCCGCACGCCACGAAGGGGAAGCTCTTCGAGGTCTCGGGCCACCTGGACTGGTACGCCGACGGCATGTACCCGCCCATGCAGCTCGACGAGGGCGTGGACTACTACCTCAAGCCCATGAACTGCCCGATGCACAACCTGATCTTCGACGCGCGCGGCCGCTCCTACCGTGAACTGCCGCTGCGTCTCTTCGAGTTCGGGACCGTGTACCGGTACGAGAAGTCCGGTGTCGTGCACGGACTGACCCGGGCCCGTGGCTTCACCCAGGACGACGCGCACATCTACTGCACCCGCGAGCAGATGGCGGAGGAGCTCGACAAGACGCTCACCTTCGTCCTGAACCTGCTGCGGGACTACGGCCTCACCGACTTCTACCTGGAGCTGTCCACCAAGGACCCGGAGAAGTTCGTCGGCTCCGACGAGGCGTGGGAGGAGGCCACCGAGACCCTGCGTCAGGTGGCCGAGAAGCAGGGCCTCCCGCTGGTGCCGGACCCGGGCGGCGCCGCCTTCTACGGTCCGAAGATCTCCGTGCAGGCCCGTGACGCCATCGGCCGCACATGGCAGATGTCGACGGTCCAGCTCGACTTCAACCTGCCCGAGCGCTTCGACCTGGAGTACACCGGCCCGGACGGCTCCAAGCAGCGCCCCGTCATGATCCATCGCGCGCTGTTCGGTTCCATCGAGCGCTTCTTCGCGGTGCTCCTGGAGCACTACGCGGGCGCGTTCCCGGCGTGGCTGGCGCCCGTCCAGGCGGTCGGGATCCCGATCGGGGACGCGCACGTCGAGTACCTGCAGAGCTTCGCCGCGGAGGCGAAGAAGAAGGGGCTGCGCGTCGAGGTCGACGCGTCCTCCGACCGTATGCAGAAGAAGATCAGGAACGCGCAGAAGCAGAAGGTGCCGTTCATGGTCATCGTGGGCGACGAGGACATGAACGCGGGCACGGTGTCGTTCCGCTACCGGGACGGCTCGCAGGAGAACGGCATCCCGCGTGACGAGGCGCTGGCGAAGCTCGCCGACGTCGTGGAGCGCCGCGTCCAGGTGTGAGCCGCCCTCGCGGCTGAGCGCGTGAGAAGGAGGCCCCCGGGGATTCAGATCCCCGGGGGCCTCCGCTCGTCCTCGCGGGCGAACACCGACACGGCGTCGCCGAAGCTACGGATCGTCGCGTCCGGCGCCGCGTGCTCCTGCTGATGGACGGCCGGCGCGCGTCATGGAGCTGCACCACGCGCACCGCGTACGAGCCGAATGAACAGCGCCGACGCCCCCGCGAGGACTCCTCTCATGAGCCGCTCCCAGCGGAGGGCGCGACGGTCGTGGTCCATCGCCTCGGCTTGGCCCCGGCCGTCCCGCCCCGGCACCCGGCGACACGCCACGAACGGACGAAGCCATATGCTGCAATGCATGACGAGTGAGCCGGAACAGCAGATCGGAGTGGGAACGCAGGACGCGTTCCAGCGCCTGTGGACGCCCCACCGGATGGCCTACATCCAGGGCGAGAACAAGCCGACCGGTCCGGGGGCCGACGACGGCTGCCCGTTCTGTTCCATCCCGGCCAAGTCGGACGAGGACGGCCTGATCATCCGGCGCGGGGAGCACGTGTACGCCGTGCTCAACCTCTACCCGTACAACGGCGGCCACCTCATGGTCGTGCCGTACCGGCACGTTGCCGACTACACGGACCTCACCGTCCCGGAGACCGCCGAGCTGGCCGAACTCACCAAGCAGTCCATGACCGCCCTGCGCACCGCCTCCGGCGCGCACGGCTTCAACATCGGCATGAACCAGGGCACCGTCGCCGGCGCGGGCATCGCGGCGCACCTCCACCAGCACATCGTGCCCCGCTGGGGCGGCGACACGAACTTCATGCCGGTGGTGGGCCACACGAAGGTGCTGCCGCAGCTCCTGGCCGACACGAGGAAGATGCTGGCGGAGGCATGGCCCAGCGTGTGAGGTAGGACCGCCTGTCCGTCTGCCGGGTGAGGGCGCGTGCGTGACAGCGGGTGAGTGGGGCTTGTTCGCGCAGTTCCCCGCGCCCCTGAAGGGAACGGGCCTTCGGCCCGCCCTTCATCCTGAAAAGCACGGGGCGCAGCCCGGGCCGCTTTTCAGGGGCGCGGGGAACTGCGCGAGAAACCACACACCACCCGCGCCCGCCGACGAACCCGCACCCCCGAGCCACTAGGCGCCCGGCCAAGCCAGCGCAGCGCTCACGCGTCGTAGACGTCCGCCTTACGCGGCGTAGGATCCTGCACCGCCCCGCTGAGGAACGCCGAGCGGGAGCCGAACTTCTCCGTGTCCACGCCGTTCTCCGCCAGCACCTTGATCGCGGCGTTGTGGACCACCCGCAGGACCGGCGTCGCGGCGCGCAGCGCGTCGTCGGCCATGAACCGGTGCCGCCACGGCTGGTCCGCCCAGGCGTGCCGCAGACCGAACGGCTCCGGCAGGCCGATGGAGCCGCCGAGCCAGTTGAGCAGCGGCGGGTACCAGGTCAGCGGGGCGCGCGCGGTGAGCCGTACGACCTCGTCGGCGTCGACGAGGGGGAGCTTGACCTTGCGGGTCTCCCAGAACCTGACCGACTTCTGGACTTCCTTCTCCTTGGCCGCCGGCCCGGTCGTGAACAGGCCGTGCACCGGACCCAGGGCGTGTCCGGTCACCTCGATGCGGAGCGTCTGGTGCAGGACGGTGACCGTCACCAGCATGGTGATGATCAACTGTCCGTCCCAGAGCGTCCATTGCACACCCAGGTAGTGCCGGTTGCCGCTGCCGAAGTGCTGCTTGTTGCAGATCTCTTGTATGGCGTGCGTCTTGTACTGGTACGCGTCCACGTCGGTGCCGTCGGGCCGTGCCACTGCGGCGGCGCCCTCACCGATGGGGCTGACGATCCAGTGCTTGATGGAAGGGGCCGTGAAACCACCCGTGTTGAGGGGGGTGCGCTCCAGCATCCGCAGCTGGTCGTGGATGGCCCGTATGACGTCCCAGCTGCGGAACGGGTGGATCTCCTTGCCGGACTCGGCGGGTACCAGGTCCTCGGCGAGCTGCCAGCTGCCCCACCGGGTGCCCATGCCGAGGATGCCCTTGGGGCCGGCGTAGAAGACGAGGTTGGAGCGCTGCTCGGCGCTGAGCCGGGCGAGTTCCTTGCGCAGCTGCTCCGCCTTGGTCTCGCCGGGGCTGCCGGGCACGGCCTCGGGGACCTTGGCGCCGATGCCGCCGCCGGACAGCAGACCGGACCAGCGGTCCCGCAGGTCCTGGGCGGTGCGCTCGCAGATCTGCTTGGCCCAGAACCAGCCGACGACCGGCAGCACCACGCACGCGCGGGCGTACCAGGCCCAGAACCCGTCGAACGGCATCCTGAGCAGGAAGATCACGGCGAGGGCGCCCACGGCGACGAGCAGGGTGGTGGCGAGGGCACCGGCCCGCTTGTCCTCACGCTTGGCGATCGTCGTGCGGATCTGGAAGACCAGCAGCCACAGCAGCAGGCCGGGCAGGAAGAGCAGGCCGCACAGGACCATCACCGCCGACAGCCAGTTGTCGCGCTCCCGGCGGATGTTGGTCGCCGCCAGGCAGTGCTCGACGACGACCTGTGGCTCCATGCCGAAGGACTGGATGAGCGGTTTGCGGCCCGCGCCGACCATGCGGTCCCGCACCGCGAGGGAGAACGCCTCCCCGAGGTTGGGCCGGAAGATCGTCGCCCACTTGCGACCGGGTTTCACCGAGGACTTGTGCCACTCGTTGTTGGCCTTGAGGATCTCGTCGACCTCGTTGTCCCGGTAGGCCGCGGACGCCAGGGCGTACGTCGCCGCCGTCTGTCCCGCGGTGCCCGTCAGCGGGACCTGTGCCCCGGGAGTGAAATCGAATTCGTCCGCCACCGCCGCCCCCATCGCCGCACACTTGCTCCTGCGGCTCTTCCCGACTTCCGTGCTTCGCACACCTGTTGATCAGGTCATCACCCGATCCGGAGCTGATCAAGCCACACTTGTCGATCAGGTGATCAGCGTATCCGCAGCCACGGACATCGCGCGGCGCGAAGAACGGACATTCACGGAACCCACAGGCCGTACCCTCCCGCGCGGGCGGACGGGGCCCCGGCATCCGTCGGCGGGCGGCCGCAGCCGCCCGCCGACGTGTCGGCGGTCCCTTCCGCCGATCCCGAACCGTCAGTTCGCCCTCAGTTCTCCTTCGCCCGTTCGCGAAGCCGCTCGGCCACCTGGGGCGGCATCGGCTCGTGCCGGGTGTAGCGGCGGCCGAAACGCGCGGTGCCGTGGGAGAGCGAGCGCAGATCGACGGCGTAGCGGTCGATCTCGATCTCGGGGACCTCGGCGCGCACCAGGGTGCGCCCGCCGCCCGCCTGCTCCGTGCCCACGACCCGGCCGCGCCGGCCCGACAGGTCGCTCATGACCGGGCCCACGTACTCGTCGCCGACCAGCACCGACACCTCGGCCACCGGCTCCAGCAGATGGATCTTCGCGTCGGAGGCCGCCTCGCGCAGCGCCAGCGCGCCCGCCGTCTGGAACGCGGCGTCGGAGGAGTCCACCGAGTGCGCCTTGCCGTCCCGCAGCGTGATCCGCACGTCGATGAGCGGATAGCCGGCCGCGACCCCCTTGGCGGCCTGCGCCCGCACGCCCTTCTCGACGGACGGGATGAACTGCCGGGGCACCGCCCCGCCGACGACCTTGTCCACGAACTCGATGCCCGAACCGCCGGGCAGCGGCTCCACGTCGATCTCGCAGATCGCGTACTGCCCGTGCCCGCCGGACTGCTTCACATGGCGGCCCCGCCCGGCCGACTTGTCGGCGAACGTCTCCCGCAGGGAGACCTTGTGCGGGACGACGTCGACCTGGACGCCGTACCGGCTGCGCAGCCGCTCCAGCGCCACGTCGGCGTGCGCCTCGCCCAGGCACCAGAGCACCACCTGATGGGTGTCCGGGTTCTGTTCGAGCCGCATCGTCGGGTCCTCGGCGACCAGCCGGGAAAGGCCCTGGGAGAGCTTGTCCTCGTCGGCCTTGCTGTGCGCCTGGATGGCGAGCGGCAGCAGCGGGTCGGGCATCTCCCAGGGCTCCATGAGCAGCGGGGCGTCCTTCGACGACAGGGTGTCGCCGGTCTCCGCGCGGTTCAGCTTCGCCACGCACGCCAGGTCGCCCGCGATGCAGTGCGTGAGGGTCCGCTGCTGTTTGCCGAAGGGCGCCGACAGGGCGCCGATCCGCTCGTCGACGTCGTGGTCCTCGTGTCCGCGGTCGGCGAGCCCGTGCCCCGAGACATGCACCGTCTCGTCGGGGTGCAGCGTCCCGGAGAAGACCCGCACCAGCGAGATACGGCCCACATAGGGGTCGCTGGCCGTCTTCACGACCTCGGCGACCAGGGGGCCGTCCGGATCGCAGGTCGCCCCGATCTCCCGCGGCGCGCCGTCCGGCGTGGTGACCGACGGGGCCTCGCGCTCCAGAGGCGTGGGGAACCCGCCGGTGATCAGCTCCAGCAGCTCGACGGTGCCGATGCCCTGGCGGGCGCCCTCGGCGGCGGGGGCCGCGGCGAGCACCGGGTGGAAGACACCGCGGGCGACGGCCCGTTCCAGGTCGTCGATGAGGGTCTTGAGGTCGATCTCCTCGCCGCCGAGGTAGCGGTCCATGAGGGTCTCGTCCTCGCTCTCCGAGATGATCCCCTCGATCAGCCGGTTGCGTGCCTCCTCGATGTCCGGCAGCTGCTCGGGGCCCGGCTCGGACTCCTTGCGCTCCCCGGACGCGTAGTCGAACAGCTTCTGCGACAGCAGGCCGATCAGCCCGGTCACGGGCGCGTGCCCGTCCGGGCTCTGCGGGCCGTGCAGGGGCAGGTAGAGCGGCAGCACGGCGTCGGGGTCGTCCCCGCCGAACGTCTCCGCGCAGATCCGCGTCATCTCCTCGAAGTCCGCCCGCGCGGCCTCCAGATGCGTGATCACGATCGCCCGCGGCATGCCGACCGCCGCGCACTCCTCCCACACCATGCGGGTCGAGCCGTCGACGCCGTCGGAGGCCGAGACGACGAAGAGGGCCGCGTCCGCAGCTCGCAGACCGGCCCTGAGTTCCCCGACGAAGTCGGCGTATCCGGGGGTGTCCAGAAGATTGACCTTGTACCCGCCCCATTCCACGGGTACCAGGGAGAGCTGCACCGAACGTTGCTGCCGGTGCTCGATCTCGTCGTAGTCGGAGACGGTGCCGCCGTCCTCCACACGGCCCGCCCGGTTCACGGCTCCCGCGGTCAGCGCGAGAGCCTCCACCAGAGTCGTCTTGCCCGATCCGGAGTGGCCGACCAGCACCACATTCCGTACGGACGCGGGGTGGTCGGCCGCCGTAGCCCTGCCGGCGGCCCCGGGGTGTGCGTTCGCCTTGTCGCCCATGGTCCTGCCTCCCGTGCACGGTGAGGTCACTGTGGGCGCGGACACGCGAGGGCCGCGTGCGGTGGCGGCTCCGGCGACGCCCGCGGTCCTTCGAGCTTTCCACTCCCGTCACGGTGCGTCCATACGACGGACGTGATCCCTCCTCCCGCGCAGGCGGGGCGCGGTGGCGGCCGGCCGCGCCCCCGCCGCGCCACCGGTGCGTTCAGGACAGGACACGGCAGGCCGATGCCCGACGGCCGCCCGCGCACACCCGTGGCTACGATGGGCCAGCCGACGGCCAGCAGGGGCCGCCCGGCGACACCGACCCTCGGGAAGGCCATGCTGAACAAGTACGCGCGTGCATTCTTCACGCGTGTCCTCACACCGTTCGCCGCGTTTCTGATCCGCAGGGGCGTCAGCCCCGACACGGTCACGCTCCTCGGCACCGCCGGAGTGATCGCAGGCGCGCTGGTCTTCTACCCCCGGGGCGAGTTCTTCTGGGGCACCGTCGTCATCACGCTGTTCGTGTTCTCGGACCTCGTCGACGGCAACATGGCCCGCCAGATGGGCCGTTCGAGCCGCTGGGGCGCCTTCCTCGACTCCACGCTCGACCGCGTCGCCGACGGCGCGATCTTCGGCGGCTTCGCCCTGTGGTACGCGGGCGGCGGCGACGACAACGTGCTGTGCGCGGTGTCGATCTTCTGCCTGGCCAGTGGCCAGGTCGTGTCGTACACCAAGGCGCGCGGCGAGTCGATCGGTCTGCCGGTGGCGGTCAACGGCCTCGTGGAGCGCGCCGAGCGCCTGGTGATCTCGCTGGTCGCCGCCGGTCTCTCGGGGCTCCACACGTTCGGCGTGCCCGGCATCGACGTCCTGCTGCCGATCGCCCTGTGGATCGTCGCCGTCGGCAGTCTCGTCACGCTGATCCAGCGCGTGGTCACCGTGCGTCGTGAGTCCGCCGAGGCGGAGGCGGAGGCCGCCGCCTCCGCCTCGACGGACACGGCTCCGGGGGACTCCGCGCGCAACAGCGAGGCGACCTCGTGAGCGGTCTGCAGGAGCGCCTCACCGACGGTCTGTACGGCCTCGGCTGGGGCACCGTGAAGAAGCTGCCGGAACCTGTCGCCGTCCGCCTCGGCACCACGATCGCCGACGCCACCTGGAAGCGGCGCGGCCCGCTCGTACGCCGCCTGGAGGCCAACTACGCGCGCGTGGTGCCGGGCGCGAGCCCCGAGCGGCTCGCGGAGCTGTCCCGCGCGGGCATGCGGTCGTATCTGCGCTATTGGATGGAGTCGTTCCGGCTCCCCGCCTGGAGCGAGGAGCGGATAAGGACCGGCTTCGCCGCCGAGGACCTCCACCACCTGACCGACGGCCTCGCCGCCGGTCGGGGCGTCATCCTCGCCCTGCCCCACCTCGCCAACTGGGACCTCGCCGGCGCCTGGGTCACCACCGAGCTGAAGACCCCGTTCACGACGGTCGCCGAACGCCTCAAGCCCGAGTCGCTGTACGACCGCTTCGTCGCCTACCGCGAGGGGCTCGGCATGGAGGTCCTGCCGCACAACGGCGGCACCGCCTTCGGCACGCTGGCCAGGCGGCTGCGCGACGGCGGCCTGGTCTGCCTGGTCGCCGACCGCGACCTGTCCGCCTCCGGCGTCGAGGTCGACTTCTTCGGCGAACCGACCCGGATGCCCGCCGGACCGGCCCTCCTCGCCCAGCAGACCGGAGCCCTGCTCCTGCCGGTCACGCTCTGGTACGACGACTCGCCCGTCATGCGGGGACGGGTCCACCCCCCGATCGAGGTACCCCAGTCAGGTACCCGCGCCGAGAAGACGTCTGTCATGACACAGGCGCTGGCCGATGCCTTCGCCACCGGCATCGCCGACCATCCGGAGGACTGGCACATGCTCCAGCGCTTGTGGCTCGCGGACCTCGATCCCGCGAAGGATCCTGAGAGGACCTCCAAGGGGTCCTCCGAGGACCCCGAGAAGGGACGCCCGTGAGGATCGGCATCGTCTGTCCCTACTCCTGGGACGTACCCGGGGGAGTCCAGTTCCACATCCGCGACCTGGCCGACCATCTCATCCGCCTCGGCCACGAGGTGTCCGTCCTGGCCCCCGCCGACGACGACACGCCCCTGCCGCCGTACGTGGTCTCCGCGGGCCGCGCGGTCCCGGTGCCCTACAACGGCTCGGTGGCCCGCCTGAACTTCGGGTTCCTGTCGGCGGCCCGGGTGCGGCGCTGGCTGCACGAGGGCACGTTCGACGTGATCCACATCCATGAGCCGGCCTCGCCGTCGCTCGGCCTGCTCGCGTGCTGGGCGGCCCAGGGGCCGATCGTCGCCACGTTCCACACCTCCAACCCGCGATCGCGGGCGATGATCGCCGCGTACCCGATCCTCCAGCCCGCGCTGGAGAAGATCAGCGCGCGCATCGCGGTGAGCGAGTACGCCCGCCGCACCCTCGTCGAGCACCTCGGCGGCGACGCGGTCGTCATCCCGAACGGCGTCGACGTCGACTTCTTCGCCCGCGCCAAGCCCGAGCCCGACTGGCAGGGCGACACGCTCGGCTTCATCGGCCGTATCGACGAGCCCCGCAAGGGCCTGCCCGTCCTGATGAAGGCCCTGCCGAAGATCCTCGCCGAGCGTCCGCAGACCCGGCTGCTGGTCGCCGGGCGCGGGGACGAGGAGGAAGCCGTGGCCTCGCTGCCCGAGGAGCTGCGTTCGCGCGTGGAGTTCCTCGGCATGGTCAGCGACGAGGACAAGGCGCGCTTCCTGCGCAGCGTCGACGTGTACGTCGCCCCCAACACCGGCGGTGAGAGCTTCGGCATCATCCTCGTCGAGGCCATGTCGGCGGGCGCCCCGGTGCTCGCCTCCGACCTCGACGCCTTCGCCCAGGTCCTCGACCAGGGCGCCGCGGGTGAACTGTTCGCCAACGAGGACGCCGACGCGCTCGCCACCGCCGCCGTACGCCTCCTCGCCGACCCCGCCCGCCGCGCCGAGCTCCGCGAACGCGGCAGCGCCCACGTCCGCCGCTTCGACTGGTCGACGGTCGGCGCGGACATCCTCGGCGTCTACGAGACGGTCACCGAGGGCGCGGCTTCGGTGGCGGCGGACGAACGGATCGGCCTGCGGGCCCGGCTGGGTCTGGCCAGGGACTGAGACGGGGGCCCGGGCTCCGGGCGCCGGCACGTGAGGCGGGCGGGAGCGCGGCCGCGCCGCCCCGGTGGGGGCAACCCCTGGCGGTGCGCGCCCGAAGCCCGGGGTTCCGGGCACCGGCCCGTGCCGCCGCCGGGCCCGCACAGCCAGGGTCCCCAGGGTCCCCTGGCAGTGCGGGCCCCACGGCTTCGCCCGCCAGGAGGGCACGGCTGCCGGGCCGGCCGGGGCGCAGTCCCGCCTCGGCGGGGGTGCGGGCCGGGTGCTGTGAAGGCCGGGCTTCGGGTGGGTCCGGCGGTCGCGCCCGGCACCGGTAGCCTTGCGGCCCGTGACTTCGACACTCATCTGGATCGCGGTCGTCCTCTTCGCGATCGGCCTCTACCTGAGCTGGACGGCGGGGCGCCTCGACCGCCTGCACGCGCGGATCGACGCCGCCCGTGCCGCGCTCGACGCCCAGTTGCTGCGCCGTGCCTCGGTCGCCCAGGAACTGGCCACCTCCGGGGTGCTGGACCCGGCCGCCTCCATCGTGCTCTACGAGGCGGCGCACGCCGCTCGGCAGGCCGAGGAGGAGCAGCGCGAGGTCGCCGAGAGCGAGCTGAGCCAGGCGCTGCGCGCCGTGTTCGGCGAGGCGCAGCAGGTGGAGGCGGTGCGGGAGGCGCCCGGTGGCGAGGAGGCCGCGAACGAGCTGGCCCAGGCCGTCCGCCGGGTCCCCATGGCCCGCCGCTTCCACAACGACGCCGTGCGCGCGGCCCGCGCCCTGCGCCGCCACCGCAAGGTCCGCTGGTTCCGTCTCGCCGGCCACGCGCCCTTCCCGCTGGCCTTCGAGATGGACGACGAGCCCCCGGCCGCCCTGGCCGACCGACCGACGACCTGACGACGCGGCTACCGGGGCGGGGGGACGAGGTCACATCAGGGCCGCAACACTGCTGGTCAGAGCCGTGGGGCGCCGCCCGACGAACAGCGAGACCAGCCGCACCCGCCGCACATCCCGGCCGCCCCGAGCGGCTCCGCGCACACCGTCCGAGCGGCCCGGCGCACCCCGCCCGGGCGGAGCCCGCGGCGGAAAACGATCCACCGCCTCCCCATTGGCCCTTGCAGTGGCCTGTGCCCCTCCCGTTTCCTCGGTGATTGCAGAAACCCTCTTCCACCGAGCGAGGTCGAACCCGTGTCCAGCTTGCCCAACTCCGCCGCCCAGACCCCCGAGACCGGCACCGCCCGCGTGAAGCGCGGCATGGCCGAGCAGCTCAAGGGCGGTGTGATCATGGACGTCGTCACCCCGGAGCAGGCGAAGATCGCCGAGGACGCGGGCGCGGTCGCGGTCATGGCCCTGGAGCGGGTCCCGGCCGACATCCGCAAGGACGGCGGCGTCGCCCGTATGTCCGACCCGGACATGATCGAGGGCATCATCGAGGCCGTCTCCATCCCGGTCATGGCCAAGTCCCGCATCGGCCACTTCGTCGAGGCCCAGGTCCTGCAGTCGCTCGGCGTCGACTACATCGACGAGTCCGAGGTCCTCACCCCGGCCGACGAGGTCAACCACTCCGACAAGTGGGCCTTCACCACCCCCTTCGTCTGCGGCGCCACCAACCTCGGCGAGGCCCTGCGCCGCATCGCCGAGGGCGCGGCCATGATCCGCTCCAAGGGCGAGGCCGGCACCGGCAACGTCGTCGAGGCGGTCCGCCACCTGCGCCAGATCAAGAACGAGATCGCCAAGCTGCGCGGCTTCGACAACAACGAGCTGTACGCCGCCGCCAAGGAGCTGCGCGCCCCGTACGAGCTGGTCAAGGAGGTCGCCGAGCTGGGCAAGCTCCCGGTCGTCCTCTTCTCCGCCGGTGGTGTCGCCACCCCCGCCGACGCCGCGCTGATGCGCCAGCTCGGCGCCGAGGGCGTCTTCGTCGGCTCCGGCATCTTCAAGTCGGGCGACCCGGCCAAGCGCGCCGCCGCCATCGTGAAGGCCACCACCTTCTACGACGACCCGAAGATCATCGCGGACGCCTCCCGCAACCTGGGCGAGGCCATGGTCGGCATCAACTGCGACACCCTCCCCGAGGCCGAGCGCTACGCGAACCGGGGCTGGTAAGCACCCATGAGCAACACCCCCGTCATAGGCGTCCTGGCCCTCCAGGGTGACGTACGGGAGCACCTCATCGCCCTGGCCGCGGCGGACGCCGTGGCCAGGCCGGTGCGGCGCCCCGAGGAACTCGCCGAGGTGGACGGCCTCGTCATCCCCGGCGGCGAGTCCACCACCATCTCCAAACTGGCCGTCCTCTTCGGCCTCATGGAGCCCCTGCGCGCGCGTGTCCGCTCCGGACTGCCCGTGTACGGCACCTGCGCCGGCCTGATCATGCTCGCCGACAAGATCCTCGACCCGCGCTCGGGCCAGGAGACCATCGGCGGCATCGACATGATCGTGCGCCGCAACGCCTTCGGGCGTCAGAACGAGTCCTTCGAGGCGGCGGTCGACGTGACGGGCGTCGAGGGCGATCCCGTGGAGGGCGTCTTCATCCGCGCCCCCTGGGTGGAGTCCGTGGGCGCGGAGACGGAAGTGCTGGCCGAGCACGACGGTCACATCGTCGCCGTACGCCAGGGCAACGCGCTGGCAACGTCGTTCCACCCGGAGCTGACCGGCGACCACCGCCTGCACGCCCTCTTTGTCGACATGGTGCGCGCGAACCGGGCTGCGGGATCCTTGTAGGATCTCTGGGGTTCGTACGGAGTTGGGTAACGCGAAGGAGACAGGCAGATGTCCGGCCACTCTAAATGGGCTACGACGAAGCACAAGAAGGCCGTGATCGACGCCAAGCGCGGCAAGCTCTTCGCGAAGCTGATCAAGAACATCGAAGTCGCGGCCCGGATGGGCGGCGTGGACCTCGAGGGCAACCCGACGCTCTACGACGCCGTGCAGAAGGCGAAGAAGCAGTCTGTTCCCAACAAGAACATCGACTCCGCGATCAAGCGCGGTGGCGGTCTCGAGGCCGGTGGCGCCGACTACGAGACGATCATGTACGAGGGCTACGGTCCGAACGGTGTCGCGGTGCTCATCGAGTGCCTCACCGACAACCGCAACCGCGCCGCCTCCGACGTCCGCGTCGCCATGACCCGCAACGGTGGCTCGATGGCCGACCCGGGCTCCGTGTCGTACCTCTTCAACCGCAAGGGCGTCGTGATCGTCCCCAAGGGCGAGCTGTCCGAGGACGACGTCCTGGAGGTCGTGCTCGACGCGGGCGCCGAGGAGGTCAACGACCTGGGCGAGTCCTTCGAGGTGCTCAGCGAGGCCACCGACCTGGTCGCGGTCCGCACCTCCCTCCAGGACGCCGGGATCGACTACGACTCCGCCGAGGCCAACTTCGTCCCGACCATGCAGGTCGAGCTGGACGAGGAGGGCGCCAAGAAGATCTTCAAGCTGATCGACGCCCTCGAGGACAGCGACGACGTCCAGAACGTCTTCGCCAACTTCGACGTCAGCGACGACGTGATGGCCAAGGTCGACGCGTAACCGCCGCGAGCCGGACGGACTCCACGTTCGAGCGGACTCCCACGGGCCGACGGGACACACCCCGTCGGCCCGTCGCGTTGTCGGCCGTTGTCAGTGGCACCCGATAGCCTGCACAAACAGGTGATCGATGGGAGGGGCGCGTGCGCGTACTGGGGGTGGACCCGGGGCTGACCCGTTGCGGAGTCGGGGTCGTGGAGGGCGTCGCAGGACGGCCGCTGACGATGCTCGGCGTCGGTGTCGTCCGCACGCCGGCGGACGCCGACCTCGGTCACCGCCTCGTCGCCGTGGAGCAGGGCATCGAGCAGTGGCTCGACGAGCACCGCCCCGAATTCGTCGCGGTGGAGCGGGTGTTCAGCCAGCACAACGTCCGCACGGTCATGGGCACCGCCCAAGCCAGCGCCGTCGCCATGCTGTGCGCGGCCCGCCGCGGCATCCCGGTCGCCCTGCACACCCCCAGCGAGGTCAAGGCCGCCGTCACCGGCAGCGGCCGCGCCGACAAGGCCCAGGTCGGCGCCATGGTCACCCGCCTGCTGCGGCTCGACGCGCCCCCGAAGCCGGCGGACGCCGCCGACGCCCTCGCCCTCGCCATCTGCCACATCTGGCGGGCCCCCGCCCAGAACCGCCTCCAGCAGGCCGTCGCCCTGCAGGCAGCCCAAGCACCGCACGCACGGAAAGGCCGTACGGCATGATCGCCTTCGTCAGCGGCACGATCGCCGCCCTCGCTCCCGACACCGCGGTGGTCGAGGTCGGTGGCGTCGGCATGGCCGTCCAGTGCACCCCCAACACCCTCTCCACCCTGCGCCTCGGCCAGCCGGCCAAGCTCGCCACCTCCCTCGTCGTCCGCGAGGACTCCCTCACGCTCTACGGCTTCGTCGACGACGACGAGCGCCAGGTCTTCGAACTGCTCCAGACCGCGAGCGGCGTCGGCCCCCGCCTCGCCCAGGCGATGCTGGCCGTGCACACCCCCGACGCCCTGCGCCGAGCCGTGTCGACCGGCGACGAGAAGGCGCTGATCGCCGTCCCCGGCATCGGCAAGAAGGGCGCCCAGAAGCTGCTGTTGGAACTGAAGGACCGCCTCGGCGAACCCATCGGCGCCCCCGCGATCGGCGCCCCGGTCACCCAGGGCTGGCGCGACCAGCTCCACGCGGCCCTGATCGGCCTCGGCTACGCGACCCGTGAGGCGGACGAGGCCGTGTCGGCCGTCGCCCCCCAGGCCGAGGCCGCCGAAGGCACGCCCCAGGTGGGCCAGTTGCTGAAGGCCGCCCTCCAGACCCTGAACAGAGCCCGCTGACCGACCCGTTGACGCCGCCCGCCGCACACGGGCCCGGCCTCCACGGCTCCTTCACCACCGCCCCTCCACCCGACCGCGACCCGCGAGGCACAGCAGATGAACTGGGACGACACGACCGACGCGACAGCCCCCGAGCGGCTGGTGGGTTCTGTCGCCGACCGTGAGGACCAGGCCGTCGAGGCGGCCCTGCGCCCCAAGGACCTGGACGAGTTCATCGGCCAGGAGAAGGTCCGCGAACAACTCGACCTCGTCCTGCGGGCCGCACGCGCGCGCGGGGCGACGGCCGACCATGTCCTGCTCTCCGGCGCCCCGGGCCTCGGCAAGACCACCCTCTCCATGATCATCGCGGCCGAGATGGGCGCCCCCATCCGCATCACCTCCGGCCCCGCCATCCAGCACGCCGGCGACCTGGCCGCGATCCTGTCCTCCCTCCAGGAGGGCGAGGTCCTCTTCCTCGACGAGATCCACCGCATGTCCCGGCCCGCCGAGGAGATGCTGTACATGGCGATGGAGGACTTCCGGGTCGACGTCATCGTCGGCAAGGGCCCCGGCGCCACCGCCATCCCGCTGGAACTCCCCCCGTTCACCCTGGTCGGCGCCACCACCCGCGCGGGACTGCTGCCGCCGCCGCTGCGCGACCGCTTCGGCTTCACCGCGCACATGGAGTTCTACGAACCCGCCGAGCTGGAACGGGTCATCCACCGCTCGGCGAACCTCCTCGACGTGGAGATCAACCCGGAGGGCGCCGCCGAGATCGCCGGCCGCTCCCGCGGCACGCCCCGCATCGCCAACCGCCTGCTGCGCCGCGTCCGCGACTACGCGCAGGTCAAGGCCGACGGGATCATCACGCGCGACATCGCCGCCGCGGCCCTCGCCGTCTACGAGGTGGACGCCCGCGGCCTCGACCGTCTCGACCGCGGTGTCCTCGAAGCCCTGCTCAAGCTCTTCGGCGGCGGACCGGTCGGTCTGTCCACCCTCGCCGTCGCCGTGGGGGAGGAGCGCGAGACCGTCGAAGAGGTCGCCGAACCCTTCCTCGTCCGCGAGGGACTGCTCGCCCGGACCCCCCGCGGACGGGTCGCCACCCCCGCCGCCTGGACCCACCTCGGACTCACCCCGCCACGCGGCACGACCGGCGGAAACGGACAACAGGACCTGTTCGGGGCGTGACCGTCTCGTGACGGCGCGGTACTCGCCCGGCAAGGAACCACGGTGACATGCTGTGCGTTGTTCCATCACGGTGGACTCGCTTAGACTCCGCCGATGCCGCCCTTGTCGGCAGCACACATACCCCCAACGATCAGGCCGCTCGCCATCGCGGTCGTGTGAAGGAAGTTCCGACCCGTGAGTCTCGTGACCCTCCTCCCGTTCATCGTGCTCATCGGGGCCATGATCCTGATGACCCGATCGGCCAAGAAGAAGCAGCAGCAGGCCGTCGACATGCGGAACCAGATGCAGCCCGGTTCCGGCGTCCGCACGATCGGGGGCATGTATGCGACGGTCAAGGAGGTCAGCGAGGACACGGTCCTCCTCGACGCCGGGCCGGGCGTCGAGCTGCTGTTCGCGAAGAACGCCATCGGTGCCGTCCTCAGCGACGAGGAGTACAACCGCATCGTCCACGGCATCGAGCACGACCTGAAGTCCGACGTCGTCCCGGACGACGCCTCCTCCCTCACCGAGACCGACGAGCCCTCCGACGACGCTTCCGCCGCTTCCGACGACAAGCCCATCGACCTCGGCAAGAAGGACGTGTCCGACGACGCGACCGACGAGACCGTCGAGGCGAAGGCCGACGAAGCAGAGCCGAAGAAGACAGACGGCGAGTCCGACGCGAAGTAGTCACGTCCCGGGAGCACGGGCGAGAACCGCCCGCGCCCCGGGCACGTGCCGTTCTCGCCCGGATTCCCGACACCAGTCATGGCCGCCCCCGCGCTGACCCCGCGCAGGGCGGCCCGAGAGGGAGTACGAGAAGGTGGCAGCACCGAAGAAGGGCCGGAGCGCCAGCACCCAGAGCAAGCCTGGGCGCGCGCTGGCCCTCATCCTGATCGCCATCGTGGCGCTCACTGGGGGAATGTTTGCCTCCGGACACACCAAGCCGCGTCTCGGCATCGACCTCGCCGGTGGTACGAGCATCACGCTGACGGCGATCAACGAGCCCGGCCAGCCCAACGCGATCAACAAGACCAACATGGACACCGCGGTCGAGATCATGAACCGCCGTGTCAACGGTCTGGGCGTCTCCGAGGCGGAAGTGCAGACCCAGGGCAATGAGAACATCATTGTCAACATCCCCAAGGGCACGGACTCCGAGGAAGCCCGGGACCAGGTCGGCACCACCGCGAAGCTCTACTTCCGCCCCGTCGTGAAGGTCGAGGGCAGCGGAGCCGCGGCCCTCCCGACCACCCCGCCGAGCGGTGACGCCAGCGGCAGCGCCTCGCCGAGCCCGTCGAAGTCCGGCGACAAGAACGCGGACAAGGGCACCGACAAGGCGACGTCTCCCGAGTCCCCCAGCCCGACGGGCTCCGCGACCTCGCAGGGCCGCGCCGTCACCGACGCGCTGAAGGCCGACCCGACGCCGACCCCGAGCGGCTCCGGCTCCCCGAAGGCCTCCGACAAGGCTTCGCCGACCCCCACCCCGAGCGCCGACAAGGCCACCCAGGACCTGGAAGCGGCGTACGCGAAGCTCGACTGCAGCGACCCGAAGCAGCGGGCCGCGGCCGGCAAGGGCAAGAACGACCAGCCCATCATCGCCTGCGGTGAGGAAGCCCCGAAGGTCTGGAGCAAGTTCCTGCTCGGCCCGGTCGGCGTCGACGGCACGGAGATCACCAAGGCGCAGGCGATCCTCGACACCCAGAACGCGGGCGGGTGGAAGGTCGTCATGGACTTCGACTCCCAGGGCGGCAAGAAGTTCCTCGACGTCACCACCAAGCTCTCCAGCCAGCCCTCCCCGCAGAACCAGTTCGCGATCGTCCTGGACGACGAGGTGGTCTCGCACCCCGAGGTGAACGGCCCGATCACCGGCGGCAAGGCCGAGATCTCCGGCAGCTTCAGCCAGGAAGAGGCCCAGAACCTCTCCAACATGCTGTCGTACGGCGCGCTCCCGCTGACCTTCAAGGAGTCCAGCGTCACCACGGTGGACGCCGCGCTCGGCGGTGAGCAGCTGCACGCCGGTCTGGTCGCCGGCGCCATCGGGCTCGCCCTGGTCGTGCTCTACCTGCTCGTGTACTACCGCGGCCTGTCGTTCATCGCGATCGCCTCGCTGCTGGTCTCGGCGGCGCTCACCTACGTGATCATGTCGCTGCTCGGCCCGGCCATCAACTTCGCGCTGAACCTGCCGGCGGTGTGCGGTGCGATCGTCGCGATCGGTATCACGGCGGACTCGTTCATCGTGTACTTCGAACGCGTCCGGGACGAGATCCGCGAGGGCCGTACGCTCCGTCCGGCCGTCGAGCGTGCCTGGCCGCGTGCCCGACGCACCATCCTGGTCTCCGACTTCGTGTCGTTCCTCGCCGCCGCGGTGCTCTTCGTGGTCACCGTGGGCAAGGTCCAGGGCTTCGCGTTCACGCTGGGCCTGACCACCCTGCTCGACGTCGTCGTGGTGTTCTTCTTCACCAAGCCGCTGCTGACGCTGATGGCCCGCAGGAAGTTCTTCGCAGGCGGCCACCGCTGGTCCGGCCTCGACCCGAAGAGCCTGGGTGTGCAGCCCCCGCTGCGCCGCACGCGCCGTCCCGCCCCCGCCGACCCGAAGGAGGCCTGAGATGTCCAAGCTCGGTGACCTCGGAGCACGACTCCACCGCGGCGAGGTCGGCTACGACTTCGTCGGCAACCGCAAGATCTGGTACGCGGTCTCCATCCTGATCACCATCACGGCCATCCTCGGCCTGGCGGTGCGCGGCATGAACATGGGCATCGAGTTCCAGGGCGGTGCCGTCTTCACCACCCCGAAGACCAGCGTCTCCTCCACCCAGGCGGAGGAGGCCGCGGAGAAGGCGTCCGGCCACGACGCGATCGTGCAGGGACTCGGCACCGGCGCACTGCGGATCCAGGTCTCCGGTGTGGACACCGGCCAGGCCGACCGCATCAAGCAGGACATCGCCGAGGACCTCAAGCTCAACCCGGACAAGATCAGCGCGGAGCTGGTCGGCCCCAGCTGGGGCGACCAGATCGCCGACAAGGCCTGGCAGGGTCTCGCGATCTTCCTGGTCCTCGTGGTGATCTACCTGGCGATCGCGTTCGAGTGGCGCATGGCCGTCGCCGCGTTCGTCGCCCTGATCCACGACATCACCATCACCGTCGGCATCTACGCCCTCGTCGGCTTCGAGGTGACGCCGGGTACGGTGATCGGTCTGCTGACCATCCTCGGTTACTCGCTCTACGACACGGTCGTCGTCTTCGACAGCCTCAAGGAGCAGACGAAGGACATCACCAAGCAGACCCGCTGGACCTACAGCGACATCGCCAACCGCTCGATCAACAGCACCCTGGTGCGGTCCATCAACACCACGGTGGTCGCGCTGCTGCCGGTCGCCGGTCTGCTCTTCATCGGTGGCGGTGTCCTCGGCGCGGGCATGCTCAACGACATCTCGCTGTCGCTGTTCGTCGGTCTCGCGGCCGGTGCGTACTCCTCGATCTTCATCGCCACGCCGCTCGTCGCCGACCTCAAGGAGCGCGAGCCGCAGATGAAGGCCCTGAAGAAGCGGGTCCTCGCCAAGCGCGCCCAGGCCGAGCAGACGGTGGAGACCGCCGCCGACGGTCCCCACGGGGACCAGCACGAGGACGCGACCCCCGCCGTGGTCGGGCCGCGCTCCCAGTCCGGGGCCCGCAGCCGGGGCCGAGGCGGTAAGCGGCGATGACCGACATCAAGGAGCTGCTGCTCAGCCGCATCCGTGATGTCGCGGACTACCCCGAGCCGGGCGTGATGTTCAAGGACATCACCCCGCTGCTGGCCGACCCGGCGGCGTTCACCGCGCTGACGGACGCGCTGGCCGAGGTCACCGTGCGGCACGGCGCCACGAAGATCGTCGGCCTGGAGGCCCGCGGCTTCATCCTGGGCGCCCCGGCCGCCGTCCGGGCCGGCGTCGGCTTCATCCCCGTACGCAAGGCGGGCAAGCTCCCCGGAGCGACGCTCAGTCAGGCGTACGACCTGGAGTACGGCTCCGCCGAGATCGAGGTGCACGCCGAGGACCTCGTCGCGGGCGACCGCGTCATGGTCATCGACGATGTCCTCGCCACCGGTGGCACCGCCGAGGCATCCCTTCAGCTGATCCGCCGCGCGGGCGCCGATGTGGCGGGTGTCTCGGTGCTGATGGAGCTGGCGTTCCTGGCCGGACGACAGCGTCTGGAGCCGGCGCTCGGCGGAGCGCCGCTGGAGGCGCTGATCACCGTCTGAGACGGTTCGCGCGACCACATGGAACGGGCGCCCCGGGATTCGTCCCCGGGGCGCCCGTTCCGTTTGTGGACGTTGGACATCCGCTGCGTACACGTTCTTTGCTCGTCGCGCACATGTTCGCCATACGGAATAGCGAAACGCCGAAAACCCTCTGCGAAAGCTCAGATCTTGCTCAATGCGGTTGGCTTTGCATGATCGCTCCTGCCAAGATCGATCCCGAACTCCCCGGAAGGGGAGAAAACGGGAGGAAAAGTATGACCATCACGCGCAAGTTCGCGTCCGGCGCCATCGCCGTGGCGTCCGTCGCGGCCATGTCCGCCGCAGCGTCCCCGGCCAGTGCCGCACCCAGGGCCGCCGACACCGCGGTCACGACCGTCACCCTCAAGGCGAACCCCTGCACCAGCTGGAAGAACGCCGTCGGCATCCCGGGCAAGTGGAGCAAGTCCACGTACGGCTGCGCCATCCTGGGCCGGCCGGGTCTGAAGGTCACCTACCGCTGGGCCGCCGAGCGCGGCACGCCCTGCATCAAGGTGAAGGGCTTCGTCAAGGGCGGCCCGAAGGGCTTCAAGACCAAGTGGTACAACGCCGGTTGCGGCAAGTCCGGCTTCATCAAGAACGTCCCCTGGGGCAATGTCGCGGCGGACCGTGAGATCCAGATCAAGGGTGCCTCGCTGCTCAAGTGGCGCTGATGCCTGACGTGCGGTAACTGACCACTACACGCACCCCGAGGCGGGCCCGGAGGAATCCGGCGCCCGCCTCTCGCGTTCCACGGGTAGACGGCCCTCACAGTGGCCTGAAGGCGAGCCCGGGGCGCAGGATCGCTACCATGGGTGCTCCGGAGCCTGACCGGGGGACCCGGATCGCGCACGAGGAGCCCTCTTGGCAGACGAGGCCCACCACCTGACCGCCGCCAAGCCCGAGTCCGCCTCGGGCCCCGCGGCCAAGCCCGCGCAGAACGCGACGCAGGCGAAGAACCCCGCGCAGGGCTCCGTCGAGCACGCCCAGTCCGCGCCCGCCGACAAGGCCGCCGAGCCGTCGCGCCCCAAGCCCGCCGCCGACTCCGGCCGGACCGGGGCGGACCCGGCGCCCGAGCGC
>NZ_LIRK01000373.1 GCF_001419765.1 Streptomyces torulosus | reverse complement strand
GCGGGGGTGGTCCAGCCGCGGACTGGCTGACGGCCCGCGGCTGGACCACCCCCGCACGGCTGGCCCTGACCGGGACGTCCAACGGCGGGCTCCTCGTGGGCGCCGCCGTGGTGCAGCGCCCGGACCGGTACCGGGCCGTGAACTGCGCCGCCCCGCTGCTCGACATGGTGCGCTACGAGCGCTTCGGCCTCGGGCGGGCCTGGGTCCACGAGTACGGCAGCGCGGCGGTGGAGCGGGAACTGGAGTGGCTGCTGTCGTACTCGCCGTACCACCACGTCCGCCCCGGAGTGCGGTACCCGGCGGTCCTGCTGTCGGCGTTCGACAACGACACCCGCGTCGATCCGCTGCACGCCCGCAAGATGTGCGCGGCCCTTCAGCACGCGGCGGTCGACGACGCCGAGATCGTGCTGCGCCGTGAGGACCTGGGCCACGGGGCGCGCTCGCGCAGCGAGGCGGCCGGGTACGCGGCAGACGTGCTGACGTTCCTCGGCGCCGCCACAGGACTGCGGCCGCGGGAGCTGCCCGCCCGGTGAGGGCGGGCGGCTCCCGCGGCCGCGCGGTCGTGCCCCCGGGTCAGTTGAACGCCTCGGGCACCCACAGCCGGGCCGCCGCGTCACGGGCGACGAGGAAGCCGGCGATGGCGAGGATCCACCCGGTGGCGCCGGTCGCCCGCTTGGAGATCCAGGCGTTCATGCGCTGCAGCGCGGGTTCGACGGCCGAGCGCAGCAGTACCCGTCCGGCCAGGAGCACCACGGCGGGCACCACCATGACCAGGCAGTAGCCGGCCAGCAGCGTGGTGATCTCGACGGTGTTCAGCCCGGAGGTCGTCAGCATGCTGATGGCGCCGAGGTACGGCAGCATCGTCGCCACCTCGGCGAGCCCGGCCAGCAGGGCGAGCCCCACCATCCAGCCCGCGGAGGAGTTCGAGCCGACGCGGTCGCGCCACTTGCCGGTGCTGTTCTTGCCCTTCTTCTCCTGGCGCTTGGGGTCGAAGCGGAAGCTCAGCAGGAACAGGCCGACACCGACACCGAGCTGGATCCACAGCCCGGTCCTGGCGTCCAGGGCCTCACCCGCGACGGAGAACAGGTTGTCGGCCCCGTAGACGATGGCGAGGCCCACACCGAAGTAGAAGACGGTGATGGTCACGAGATAGACCAGCACCTTGCCGACGTTGAAGCGTCCTGGGGCCAGCAACAGCCACACGGGGATGAACAGGGTGCCCATGCTGGTGCTGTCGAGCAGGGCCAGACCGGCCAGCGACAGCAATAACGCGGTGCTCAAAGGGGTTCTCCTCGGTCTTTCCGATCGTCCATCAGTCGGTCCAGGTAGCGGCTCAGCAACTGCCGTACGTGGTCGGGTCTCAGCAGTTCGGGCTCGACGGCTCGCTGGACGGTCAGACCGTCGGCGAAGGCGATCAGCGCGAAGGCCTCGGTGCGGGGGTCGAGGTCGGCGGGCAGCCGGCCGAGCCGCTGCGCGAGGGCCAGCGCCTCCGCGCACCGGTCGCGGATCTCCCGTGAGCCGGCGGAGTGCACCTCCCGCAGCGCGGGGTGGTAGGCGGCCCGCGCGAGGAAGGCCAGCCAGATCCTGGCCTCGGTCCCGGTGCCCTCGTCGGCGCCCGTGAGGACGCCGAGGGAGGTCAGCAGCCGCTGCTTGACGTCGTGCGGGGCGCACGTCTCCAGCAGGGTCGCGACACGGGTGTTCATCGCCTCGCCGACATACTGCGCGGCGAAGACCAGCAATTCGTCCTTGGTCCGGAAGTACGTCTGCACCAGGCCCGTGGTCGCGCCGAGTTCCCGCGCGATGCGCGGGATGCTGGCGGCTTCCAGGCCTTCCGACTCGACCACTCGCAACAGTGCCTGAGCCACCTGCCGACGTCGTTCCACAGGGTCTGCGTAACGTGGCACAACGTTAGATTAAGCTCTTAATCTAACGAGGGTCAACGAGGCCCCGGGCCGGCCCCGCCGCCGGGACCATGCCGATTGGCCGGATCAACTCGCTTGCAGAGAAGGCAGGTTGGATGGCGAACACCCCGTACCGCCGGTCACCGCGGCGCGGTCCGCGCCCTGGGCGCGCGGGGTCAGCCGTCCTTGCGGGCGGCGACCTTCACCAGGGTGCGCACGCACAACTCCCGTGCCTCGCGCGGGGAGCGGGAGCCGGTGAGCGGATAGACGCGGGCGGTGTACAGCGCTGCCCAGGTGTGCAGCGCGATCCAGTCCGGATCCAGCCGGGGGTCGATGCTGCCGTCGGCGCGCCCCCGTTCGAGCACCGAGGCGACGACGGCGTCCTCGGGTGTCGCGCCCCAACTGCCGCTGGGCTGTTCCTGGAGCCACCAGGAGAACACCTCGTCGGAGTCGACGAGTTCGGAGCAGAGTCGCGCGTACGCCTCCAGGCCCGTGCCCTCGTCCAGCCGTGCCCTTCCGAGCACGGCTCTGTACTCGGAGTGCACGAACGCGTGGATGCCCTCGACCAGGGCGGTGCGGTCGGAGTAGTAACGGTGCAGCGTGCTCCGGGCGACTCCCGCCGCCGCCGCGACCTCGCCGAGGGACGCCGCCGGGGACCGTGTGAGCACGGCGATCCCGGCGCGCAGGATCGCCAGGCGCGTCCGTTCCCTGGTGCGGCTCTCCTGAATGCTGCTCACCACGGCACGAGCGTAGGCAGCCGTGGCGCGGAACGGGGCACCCTTGACAAGAATGAGACACCACTGACTCACTATCGGCATGGATGATTCATTATCGTCCCGCGTCGACCTACGTCGGCGCGTGGCACTCTTATGGGGCCTCGCACGCCCCAACCGGAACGTCCTCCTCGCCGCCCTCGCCCTCGCCCTGGCGTCCTCCGCCACCGGGCTCGTCGCCCCGCTGGCGACCCGGTCGGTCCTCGACACCCTCGACCGCGGCGACTCCCTGGTCCGGCCCGTCCTCCTGCTCGTCGCCCTGCTGGTCACCGGCGCCGTCCTCGGCCGCGCCCAGTGGGCGCTGCTCGGCCGCGTCGCCGAACGCGTCGTCCACGACGCCCGCACGACGATGGTCCGCCGCTATCTCCGGGCCCAGGTCTTCCCGTTGCTCGCCCGCCCCGCCGGGGACCTCGTCACCCGGGTCACCTCCGACTCCGTGCTGCTGCGCCAGGCCGTCTCGACCAGTGTGATCACCCTGGTCAACGGCGTGGTCCTGGTGGTCGGTTCGCTCGTGCTGATGGCCGTGCTCGACCTGGTGCTGGTGCTCGCCACCCTGGTGGCCGTCGTCGTGGTGGTCACCCTGTTCACCTCGCTGATGCCCGGTATCGCCCGCGCCCGGGAGCGGTCGCAGAGCTCCCTCGGCGCGCTCGGCGCCGAACTGGAGGGCACACTGCGCGCGGTCAGGACGGTGAAGGCCGCCCGCGCCGAGGGACGCCAGCTCGCCCGGCTCACGGAGCACTCCGAACGGGCCCGCGCGCAGAGCATGGTGGCCGTACGGCGCGAGTCGACGGTGTGGGCCGTCTCCTGGGCCGGGGTCCAGGCGGCGATCATCGCGGTCCTCGCCCTGGGGGCCTGGCGGGTCTCCGGGGACGCGATGACCGTCCCCACCCTGATCGCCTTCCTGCTGTACACCTTCGGGCTCCTCGACCCCATCGTGGGCATGAGCACCAGCCTCAGCACCCTCCAGGCCGGTCTCGCCGCGGCGGCCCGCATCCACGAGGTGGACACCCTGGAGGCCGAACCGGAGGCACGGGGGAGCGCGCCCGGCGACCTGGCGGGGCGGATCGCCGCCCTCCCCGCGCACGCCCCCCTCGTCGAACTGCGCGGAGTGACCGCCGGATACGGCACCGGCGCCGAGGTCCTGCGGGGCCTCGACCTCGCCGTGCCCCGGCGCGGCCATGTGGCCCTCGTCGGCCCCTCGGGCGCCGGCAAGACGACGGTGTTCTCCCTCATGCTCGGCTTCGTCCTGCCCTCGGCCGGCGAACTCCGGCTGGCGGACGTCCCGTACGCCCGCCTCGGCACCGACGAGGTGCGGCGCCATCTGGCCTACGTGGAGCAGGAGACGCCCGTGGTGCCGGGCACGATCCGCGACAACCTGCTGTTCGTGAACCCCGACGCCGACGAGGCGGAGGTGACGGCCGTACTCGAGCGCGTCCGGCTCGCCGACACCGTCGCGGCCCTGCCGAAGGGGCTCGACACCCCCCTGCGCGACAGCTCCCTCTCCGGCGGCCAGCGCCAGCGCGTCGCCCTGGCCCGCGCGCTCCTGGCGGACGCCGAGGTCCTGCTCCTGGACGAGGCGACGGCCCAGCTCGACGGCCTCACCGAGGCAGCGATCCAGGAGGCCGTACGGGAGCAGGCGCGGCGCGGCCTCGTCGTGACGATCGCCCACCGGCTGTCCACCGTGCTGGACGCCGACGAGATCGTGGTGATGGAGGCGGGCCGGGTCGCCGCGCGCGGCACGCACACCGGACTCCTGCGGACCAGCGCCCTGTACCGCGCGCTGGTGGCGGCACTGAAGATCGAGACAGGTGACACCGCGACCGCGGCGGGCGCCGCTCCGTTGCAGCGGTGAACACACCGGGCCGATCGTTTCCTGTTGCACCCATCGAAATGAGCCAATGAATGGCCCTGCTTGTCGCCTGAAAATGGCACCAAAACAACACCGAAAGACCCCGGCGGTACGCTCGCCATTGTTCAGGTCGCTTCGGTGGCCGCTTTTATGGAGAGGAAGTCACATGTTACGGACCGGTATTCACGCGGTGGCCGCCATCTGTACGGCACTGCTGGCCACCACCCTCGCCCTCGTGGCCCCGGCCGCCGCGCAGGCGGCGACGCCGGGCGTGTCCGCCAGCTTTACAGGGGGTGAATTAAGCGGTGCGACCCCTGTACAGCCCCTCGGGGAGCGGAACGAGAGCGACCTGCCCTGGACGAATCCCGCGGGCCGTGAGTTCCCCTGGACCTGAGGCTGGCGCGAACGCATCGAAATGCAGCTGAAAACCATTCAACACTTCATCCGGGATTTGGCGGGAAACGCGCGTCTCGGATGAGCCAGCAATGGCAACGAATCACGTGTCAGCGCGTACGGTGATGTTCCCCCTCCCCCTTTCCCGTGTGGCAGCACGGCCAAGGGGGGTGACGGGCGGAAGGTTGCTCAAGGTGACGGAGGGTGTCTCGTTGCGCCGGTTGTCCTTCAGGGTGCTCGGCCCGCTCAAGGCCGAGATCGAGGGCGAACCGCTCGCGCTCGGCGGAGCACGACAGCGGAAGGTCCTCGCGATGCTCGTCCTGTCGGCCGGACAGGTCGTCTCCGTCGACAGCCTGACCGAAGCCGTGTGGCAGGGGGCACCCCCGACGACCGCCCGCAACCAGATCGCGATCTGTATCACGGCGCTCCGGAGGATCTTCCGGAGCGCCGCCGTCGACGACGAACTCATCAGGACCGCCCACCACGGATACACCCTCATCCAGGGCGACCACCGCATCGACGTACAGGCCGCCCACGCCCTGCTCGCCGAAGCCCGCACCGCAGCCGCCGAGGGCCGCACCGAGGAGGCCGCGAGCTGCTACGAACGGCTGCTCGGCATGTGGTACGGGCCGCCCCTCGAAGGGCTCACGGGCGGCCACCTCGACCACGCCACCGCCCGCCTCGGCGAACTGTGGCTCGATCTCAACGAGGAGTACGCCGCCCTCCAGGTCCAGCTCGGCCGCTACCGGGCGGCGGCCAACCGACTCGTCACCCTCGTCGAGGAGCACCCCCTGCGCGAACAGGCCCGGCTGCATCTGATGTCGGCCCAGCACCTCGCCGGCCGGCGCGCCGACGCCCTGGAGACCTACCGCGCCGGACGCAAGGTCCTGGTGGAGGAGCTCGGCATAGAGCCGGGCCCCGCGCTCCAGCAGCTCCACCGGCGCATACTGCAGGACTCGGAGACGGCCGTCACCCGGGACCAGCCGCCGCACCCCCGCACCGCCGCACCGGCCTCGACGCCCGCACAACTGCCCCTGCCCGCCGCCGCCTTCACCGGCCGGGAGGAGGAGATCGCCCTCCTCGACGAGCTGGCGCACACCTCCGCCTCCGCCGAACCCCTGGCGATCGCCGCGCTCTCCGGGGCCAGCGGCGTCGGCAAGAGCGCCCTCGCCATCCACTGGGCCAACCGGGTCGCCGAGCACTACCCCGACGGCCAGCTGTTCATGGACCTCTGCGGCTACGACGTGCACGAGAAACCCGTGTCCGCCATGAAGGCGCTGGACAGTTCCCTGCGCGCCCTCGGCGTCCACGGCGCCCTCATCCCCGCCGACCTCAAGGAACGCGCCGCGCTGTACCGCAGCCTGATGGACGGCAAGCGCATGCTGATCGTCCTGGACAACGTGCGCTCGATCGACCAGATCCTGCCGCTCTTCCCGGGCCGCGGCGACTGCTGCGTCGTCATCACCAGCCGCGACCCGCTGGGCGACCTCACCGGCGACTATCCCGTGCTGCGCATCTCCCTCAGACCCCTGAACACCGACGAGGCGTGCCGGATGCTGGGCGCCATGATCGGACCCGAGCGGGTCGGCGCGGAACCCGGCATGGCCGCCCGACTGGCCCAGCTGTGCGACGGCCTGCCGCTCGCCCTGCGCATCCTCGGCGCCCAACTCGTCAACAAACCGCACCGCTCGCTGTCCCAGCTGGCCGCCCGGCTCGCCGACCGCCGCCGCCGACTGGACCTGCTCAGCCCCGACCACGGCGGCCTGCGCGCCGAGTTCGCCCTCAGCTACCGCGAACTGCCCCCGGCCGCCGCCCAGATGTACCGCAGACTCGGCCTGCTGAGCCTGTCCCACTTCTCGGCCTGGGTCGGGGCGGCCGCGCTCGGCACCGACCTCGACCACGCCGAGGACCTCCTCGACGTCCTCGTCGACGCCCAACTGCTGGAGGTGTCCCCGCACGGCCGGCTCGGCAGCCCCCGCTACCGTTTCCTCGACCTGCTGCGCCTGTTCGCCTGGGAACGGGCGCACGAGGAGGACACGCCGGCCGAACGCGAGGCGGCCCTGGACCGCACCGTCGCCACCCTCCTCGTCCTCGCCGACACCGCGCACCAGCAGCTCAGCGGCAAGGGCCATCTGCCCCCGCTGCCGGGACCCGGCGACCTGCCCCTGGCGACCCGGCAGATCGAGCACATCCTCGGCTGCCCCATGGAATGGTTCGAGACGGAACGCCCGATCCTCATCGACCTGGTACGGGTCTGCGCGGAGTCCGGCCGCGCCTTCCCCGCCTGGGCCCTGGCGGCCCGGCTGGTACCACTGTGCGAGACCCGCGGCCACCCGGTCGACTGGCGCTCCACCACCGAGTGGGCGCTCATGGCCGCGCGCGAGGCGGGAGACGAACTCGGCGTCGGCATGATGCTGCGCTCCCTCGGGGCGCTCGCCATCTACCAGCGCCAGTACCAGCAGGCGGAGCCGCTCCTGGAACAGGCCATGGAACACCTGGAGGAGGCGGGCGACGTCCAGGGCCAGGCCCTGGCACTGCGCAACATCGCCGTCTGTCTCCGCTTCGCCGGCGACCTCGACCGGGCCGCAGGCCACTGCCGGGCGGCCCTCGACCTGTTCAACCAGACGGAGGACATCAGCGGCCGGGCCCACGCACTCGGACTGCTGGCCCAGATCGAGGTGGAACGGGGCAACGTCAACCTCGGCATCCGGCTCACCCGCCAGGCCATCGCCGCCAGCGAGGGCGACTACGCGCTGCGCAGCAAGACACAGAACATCTACCGGCTGGCCGAGGCCCTGCTGCGCACCGGGGAACTCAGCGAGGCCGAGCGGGCCGGACGCAAGGTCGTGCAGCTGACCCGCGACCAGGGCGACCGCATGGGGGAGGCGTACGGGCTGCGCGTCCTCGGCGAGGTCCAGTGGCGCCAGTTCTGCCTGGACGAGGCGGTGGCCACCCTGCGGGACGCCTACGAGGCCGCGGGCGGCATCGGGGACCGCTTCCTCCAGGCCCGCGTCCAGGTGGACCTCGCCTGCACGGAGGCGCTGAGGGGCGAGCGCAACACCGCGCTGCTGCACCTGTGGGAGGCCCTCGCCGCGTTCCGGCTGCTCCGGGCGCCGGTGTGGGAGGGGCACACCGTCAGGCTGCGCAAGCTGCTCGACGACCTCGGCAAGGAGACACCCGGTGTCACCCAACTGACCCGCGCGCTGCACGAATCCTGAACGGGTTCCTGAACAGGTTCCTGAACGGTGAAACGCCCCGTTCTTTCCCCGTCGTTTCCGTCGCCCGCGCTCACCGAAAGCGTCGGCAAACCGTGACTCGCTAACGTCTCCCCTGGCATGAGAGCGCTCCCATTCGGACGGATACCGCGAGTGAAGGTGAGCATCATGAACGAGCTGACGGACCTCATTTCGCATCGGTTCTCGCGGGCGGAACCCCGGAGACTCGTGATTTCGTACATGGAGGGGTTGTTGTCGAGCGAGCTGCGCAAGACCGCCTTCGCACTCGCCTCGCGCGCCAGGGAAGTCGGCCCCGACGGAATGCAGCGACTGCTGCGCACGGCGAAGTGGGACGCCGACGCCGTACGCGACGACCTCCGCGCCTATGTGCTGCGGAACACCCGTGTCCCGGCGGCCGGTCAGGGGGACCGCGACCGCGCGGTTCTCGTCACCGCCCAGCAGACCTTCGTGAAAAAGGGCAGACATTCGGCCGGGACGGCCTGGCAGTACTCCAGCGAGCACGGGCGGATGGAGAACTGTCAGATAGGGCTGTTCCTCAGCTATGTGTCGGAACACGGCACTTCGGTTCTCGACCGGGAACTGTATCTGCCGCGTGAGTGGCTGCGGGACCGGTCCCGGGGCATGTCCGCGGTCCTGCCGCAGCGGGCGCAGTACGCCTCGAAGGCCCGGCTGAACCAGCAGATGATCGCCCGGGTGCTGGACGGCGGCCCGCACCTGCCGTGGGTGAGCGTGCCGGAGCGTGAACTGTGGGACGAGGACCTCCGCCTCTGGCTGGAGGAACGGGGCGTGCCCTACGTCCTGAAGCTGAACCCCGAGGACACCGCGGCCCTGCTGCCGCGCGGCATGGCGGACGACCTGCTGGCGCCCCCGCCCGGCGGCCGGACGGCCGGGGTCAACACCCTGCCCTGGCAGACCGTGCGCCTGCGGGGCCCGGCGGCCGGCAGACGCGCCCACTGGCTGCTGATCCACCAGCCGACGGCCCCGTCCCGACGCCCGCAGTCCTATCTGTGCGCCGGCCACTCCACCACCGTCACGGAGTTCATCCGCGCGGTACGGGCCCAGGCGACCACCCAGCGCTGTCTGGCCGTCCTACGAAGAGAGGTCGGCCTGGACGCCTACCAGGTCCGCACCATCACCGGCTGGTACCGCCACACCACCCTCTCGCTCCTGGCCCACGCCTTCCGCTCGTTCTCCCAGAACCGCCCGCTCCGCGAGCCGGTCCACACCTGATCCGGCGACCGAGGGCGGCGTGTGTGCGGAAACGACCATCGGCCCCGGTCCGCTTCCGCGGGCCGGGGCCGATGTATCAGGGTGAGTGACGGGACTCGAACCCGCGACATCCTGGACCACAACCAGGTGCTCTACCAGCTGAGCTACACCCACCATGACCGGCGGTTCATCCGAAGGTTTCCCCGACCGGCCGAGAAAAAGTGTACAGGGTCTTCAGGGGTGCCCGCGCACACCTTTCCCCGCGGGGCTTCCGGGGCCCGGCAGGGCCCCCGGAGCTGGGCTAGCCCGCGGGCAGGACGTGCTTCGCGGCGATCGTGCGGGCGGTGTCGGAGTCGGGGCCGGGCTGCGGGACGAAGATCGCCTCGCGGTAGTAGCGGAGTTCGGCGATGGATTCGCGGATGTCCGCCAGCGCGCGGTGGTTGCCGTTCTTCTCCGGGCTGTTGAAGTACGCCCTCGGATACCAGCGCCGGGCCAGTTCCTTGACCGAGGAGACGTCCACGATCCGGTAGTGGAGGTAGTCCTCCAGCGTCGGCATGTCCCGCAGCAGGAAGCCGCGGTCCGTGCCCACCGAGTTCCCGCACAGCGGTGCCTTGCCCGGCTCCTTGACGTGTTCGCGGACGTACGCGAGGACCTGCTCCTCGGCGTCCGCCAGGGTCGTGCCGCCGGGCAGCGCGTCGAGCAGACCGGACGCGGTGTGCATCTGGCGCACCACCTCCGGCATGGTCTCCAGCGCCGAGTCCGGCGGGCGGATGACGATGTCGACACCGTCACCGAGCACGTTCAGCTCGGAGTCGGTGACGAGGGCGGCCACCTCGATGAGCGCGTCGTCGGACAGCGAGAGGCCGGTCATCTCGCAGTCGATCCACACCATGCGATCGTTCATGTGTCTCACCTTACGGCCCGTGACAGCCGTACGGCCCGGTCCTGCACCGGGGTGATCCAGTGCGGGACCGGGCCGTCAGTCGCCGCTGTGCGCTAGTGCGCGCTGCGCTGCCCCGGCAGCCGGCCGGTGGCGTACAGCTCCGGCTTGGCGCCGCCGTCCGCCGCGAGGGACGCCGACGGCGCCAGGGCGCTCGCCGCGGCCGTACGACGGGCCTGGAGCGGCACGCCGTGGGCGTGCTCCGGCGACACCGGGGACGGGCCGTGGTGGCCGGCCTGGCTGTCGTGCTCGACGGGCTTGTCGCCCTGCGGACGACGGGCACGGTAGGCCGCCCGGTACGCCGCGGGGGACGAGCCGAGCTGGCGGCGGAAGTGCCCGCGCAGCGCCACCGGCGAACGGAAGCCGCAACGGCCCGCGACCTCGTCCACCGAGTAGTCCGACGTCTCCAGCAGCCGCTGCGCCTGCAGCACCCGCTGGGTGATCAGCCACTGCAGCGGGGCGCTGCCCGTCAGCGACCGGAACCGTCGGTCGAACGTCCGCCGGCTCATGTACGCGCGCGCCGCGAGCGTCTCCACGTCGAACTGCTCGTGGAGGTGCTCCAGCGCCCAGGCGACGACCTCGGCGAGCGGGTCGGCGCCGATCTCCTCCGGTAAAGACCGATCGAGATAGCGCTCCTGGCCGCCCGACCGGCGCGGCGGGACCACCAGTCGGCGGGCGAGCGCGCCGGCCGCCTCGTTGCCGTGGTCCGTCCGCACGATGTGCAGACATAGATCGATTCCGGCCGCGGTGCCGGCCGATGTCAGTACGTCCCCGTCGTCCACGAAGAGTTCTCGTGGATCGACATGGACGGACGGATAGCGCTTGGCCAGCGTCGGCGCGTACATCCAGTGCGTGGTGGCCGGCCTGCCGTCCAGCAGTCCGGCCGCGGCCAGCACGAACGCACCGGTGCACAGCCCCACGATGCGGGCGCCCTCTTCGTGCGCGCGACGCAGGGCGTCGAGCGCTTCCTCCGGCGGCGGTGAGGTGATCGAACGCCATGCGGGCACGACCACCGTGCCCGCCCGCGAGATCGCCTCGAGGCCGTTCGGTGCGGTGAGTTCCAGGCCCCCTGTGGTCCGCAGGGGTCCTTCCTCGCCCGCGCACACCAGTAGGCGGTAGCGCGGTACGCCGGCGTCCTGGCGGTCGATCCCGAACACCGACAGTGGTATGGAACTCTCGAAGATGGGGCCGCCGCAAGGAGATCGTCGCGGTGCTGCTGTTCAGCGGCGGCCCCATCTTCGAGA
>NZ_LIRK01000372.1:7929-8465 GCF_001419765.1 Streptomyces torulosus | reverse complement strand
CCTGGTCGACACCCTCATCGAGGCCGGTCTGCCCGAGGAGATCGTCACCGTCGTCAACGGCGACGCCGACATCGCCGCCGCGATCGTGGCCGCCCCCGACGTGCGGATGGTGTCCTTCACCGGAGGGTTCGCCACCGGCGAGGCCATCTCCCGCACGGCCGGCCTGAAGAAACTCGCCATGGACCTGGGCGGCAACGCCCCGGTCATCGTCATGGACGACGCCGACCTCGACGAGGCCGTCGCCTCCTGTGTCTCCGGCGCGTTCTGGGCCGCGGGCCAGAACTGCATCGGCACCCAGCGGATCCTCATCGCGGCCGAGGTCTACGAGCGCTTCCGCGACGCCTTCGTCGCCCGCACCAGGCTGCTGCGCGTCGGCGACCCCCTCGACGAGCGCACGGATGTCGGTCCCATGATCACCCAGGAGGCCGCCGCCGCCACCCGGGCCAAGGTCGACACGGCGGTGGCCGAGGGCGCGGTACTGCTGTGCGGCAACGACGTCAACGGCGCCCTGTACACGCCGACCGTCCTGGAAGAGG
>NZ_LIRK01000372.1:0-7866 GCF_001419765.1 Streptomyces torulosus | reverse complement strand
ACCCAGCCCAAGGTCGTCTGCGTCAACCACATCACCGAAGTGGTCCGCTGACCGCCTTCCCACACATCGGCTGGGCCGCCCGTGCCCGCTGCCCCGGGGTGAACTGCTCGGTCGCGCCACGCCACCGCGCAGCTCACCCCGCTGCCGTCGGCCCCTGCTCTCCCCGTGGGCGATCGACCACCCTGGACAGGGTGAGTGCCGTGACCGTGTCCCGTACGCCCGGCATCTTGGCGATCTCCTCCCAGATGCTCCGTACGCGTTCCAGCGAGGCCGCTTCGAGGCGCACCATGATGTCGAAGTCGCCGCTGAGGATCTCGCAGATGACGACCTCGGGGATGCGTTTGAGTGCGGCCAGGACGTCGCCGCCGCGCATGCGGTCCTGGCGGTAGACGAGTACGAGCGCCGAGACGACCGTGCCGGTGTCGTGGCCCGCGCGGACGATGGTGTAGCCGGCGATGTGGCCCTGGCGCTCCAGACGTTCGACGCGCTGGCGCACCGCGTTGCGGGACAGCAGCACCTTGCCGGCCAGATCGGAGTGCGAGATGCGGGCGTTGCGGGTGAGCTCGGCGATGATCTTCTCGTCGATGGCGTCCACAGCGGACCGTCTCCTTCGCGAATCGGTCGAGGTCGCGGACCCTGGCGGCAGGCGGGCCGCTTCGTTCTCCAGCCGCCGGTCGATGTCCGTGTCGAAGCACGGGGGCGGCTGAAGGTACGGGCATGAACCCCGTCAGTCGTGGGGGATGGCGATGGCGGCGAGGTGCGTGCCGGGGCGCACGGTCAGCCCGTTCATGTGGTAGATGATCGTCCCGCTGGAAACGGCGGAGACCTTGTGTTCGGTGCCGTCGACGGGGTCGATGATGCGGCCGATGGTCTGTCCCTCGGTCACGTCGTCGCCGGTGACGGCGTCCGGGTACCAGAGGCCGGTGGCCGGAGATTCCACCTCGCCTGTCCACATCCAGTCGCGCTGCTGCACGGTCACCGGTGCGAGGTGTTGCGGCGCTTCGATGACGCCGAGGTGGTGCAGGATCCGGTGCAGGGCGTCGAGGAGCCTGCGTGCGGTGTCCGGGTGCCGGTCGCCGAGTTGGCCGGTCTCGACGAGGATCGCGGGGATGCCCTGGCGGTTGGCGGCGGCGTGGCTGTTGCCGCCTTCGGGGCTGGTGCCGAAGATGACCCGCTCGTATCCGACCGCGTGGGCCAGGGCCTTGTTCTTGGCGTCGAGTTCGGTGTCGCCGGTGCGGCGGTAGCCGACGAAGTCGAGCAGGTGCTGGTCGATGCCGCCGCTGTGCAGGTCCACGTAGGCGTCGGCGCCGTCGACGAGGTGCGCGAACAGCCAGGCCGCCATCCGGTCGGTGGGGCCCCCGTCCGGGTCGCCGGGGAAGACGCGGTTGATGTTCACGCCGTCCAGGGGCGAGATGTTGAGCCTGCCGCCGTAGACGGCCGGAGGGTTGGCGACCGGGCAGATCACCACCTGCCCGGCCACCTCCTCCGGCTCCAGCAGCCCGGCCAGGCGGGTCGTGGCGTCGACACCGATGAACTCACCGCCGTGGACACCACCGGTGATCACGACCCGGGGCCCGGGACGCGATCCGTTGACGAGGATCAGGGGCACTTCGACCGTCGTGGTGCCGAGGTCGGCGGGCAGCACCCCGCGGGTCTTCCGGCCGGGCTCCGCCCGCAACGTGCCGATGGTCAGAGTCATGACTTACCTCGTTCCAGCTCAGGCCGCGGCGCGGCCGGTCGTGGTGATGAAGTCGATCGGCTGGGAGGTGCGGCCCTGAAGGGCGAGGTCGGCGGCGATGTCGCCCATGGCGGGTGAGACCTTGAAGCCCTGGCCGGAGAAGCCGGCCAGCAGGACGATGTCGTCGCAGCCCGGCAGGGGGCCGACCAGCGGGCGGGTGCTGTCGGTGTAGCCCTCCATGAAGACGGACAGGCGCACCGGGTCGGGGTTCAGGCCGGGCAGGTGGCGGCGCACCGCCGTGGTAAAGCTCTCCAGTTCTTCCGGTGCGACGGTCCGGTTCAACCGGTTGGGGTCGTCCACGGGCTTGTGGTGCGGCTGGGGCAGGCCCAGCTTGACGGCCAGGCCGTCCGGGGAGGGGATGCCGTAGAAGGGGGTGTCGCCGCAGCGGATGAAGGCGGGGCGCTCGGCGCCTGCCGGGTGGTCGTCGTGGGGCAGGAACCAGGCACTGATCGCACGGTAGACGTTCACTTCCCACGGCAGGTCGGGCAGCAGGTCGCCCACCCAGGGGCCCGGTGTGACGACGGCGGCGTCGAAGCGCTCGGTGTCGGTGTCGGTGCGGATCAGAACGCCTCCCCCGGCGACGGGAGTGACTTCCCGCACCGGCGTGTAGCGGCGGATCCGGGCCCCCAGCTCCTCGGCGCGCCGGGCCGCGGTCTGGACCGTCAGCTCGGGGCGGATGAACCCCGCGTGGGAGTCGAGGACCACCAGGTCACCGTCGTCGACGCGGAACTGCGGGAAACGCTTCGTCATCGCCTCGGCGTCGATCACCTCGTGGTCGAGACCGTGCTCGGCGATGCCGTCCATGACGGTACGTATCTCGGGGTCGTCGGCCGGCCCCATGACCAGGGCTCCGATCAGTCGGCGCAGTTCCCGCCCGGTCTCCGCCTGCAACTGTTTCCAGAGGACGTCGGCGTGCCGGACGAGCGGCACATAACGGCCGTCGTGGGTCTGCACGCTGCGGAAGACCCGGGTCTCGCCGCCTGCGGCACTGCGGTCGTGGCCGGGCGCGAACCGGTCGTAGCCGACGACCTCGGCGCCGCGGCCGGCCAGCCGCCAGGCGGCCTGGCTGCCCATCGTTCCCACACCGACCACCGCGACGCGCTTCCTCGCAGCTGACACAGGACTTTCCTTCCGTATCTCCGGGCCGCACGCTGGGCCCGGAGCATGAGGATGATTCATGGCGACGTGGAGCGGGCGGGCCGTGACGGCCCGAAGGTCGTGGTCGTCCCGGGTTCGGGGATCCACCCCAGCACCCACTATGCCGTGCCACAATGTGGCATACCGTGCTATTATCTGGCACAGATAATGGCGGTGGTTCAGGGGGGAGTCAAGAGGTCAAACGATGGCCGCGTGACTCGACCTCGCCTCGCCCACGACCCTGCCCACCACCGGGGCCAGTTGGGAGCGGAGGGTGCCGGCGTGGGGCTGCAGGGAGCCGTCGAAGGCGGCGGAGCCGATGGTGAAGGCGTCGACTCCGGCTGAGGCGAGCGCCTGTATCTGGGCGGTGCTGGTGATCGAGCCGGCGACGACCAGACGGCCGATGGTGGCGGCGCGGGCGGCACGGACCAGGTCGAGAGGGTCGGCATCGGTGGCGCGGTACGCGAGGAGGTCGACGCCGGCGCACCCAGCCGCCTCCGCTCGCCGGCAGTCGTCGGCGATGCGGTCCGGGTCGCCGGCGAGGCGGGTGGGGTGCCCCAGGGGTTCCCCGGCGAACGGCAGATAGCCGATGGACGTGCCGTGCAGGACGCGGAGGGTCTCCTCGATCCAGGTACCGCCCATCAGCCAGTCGACGCCGAGTTCGACGGCCGTCCGCACCGAGGCAAGAGCCTGGTCCCGGTGGGTGCTGACGACTTCGAGGTAGGTGGTGGCACCCATGTCCTTGAGGCGGGTGTGGAGCTGGGCGAGAGTGTCGGAGTCGACGCCGATGTCCTTGAACCCGATGTGGGTGATGCCGAGGTCCGCGATGGTGTCGAGGACCTCGAGGCAGTCGGTGACGGTGCGGTCGTCGCGGGTGAGCATGAAGATGAAGTCCATGGTGTCCTTCGGTTCTCTGGTGCCGGGGTTGAGGTGAGTCGTGGGTCAGGGGTGGTCCGGTGCCCCGGAGGACAGACGGTCGGCGTGGGTCAGGGCCGCGAGCATGCTGGTGTGGTCGGCGGTGCCGAGACCGGCGATGTCGAAGGCGGTGCCGTGGTCGACGCTGGTGCGGACGAAGGGCAGGCCGATGGTGATGTTGACGCCGTGCTCGATGCCGAGGTACTTGACGGGGATGAGGCCCTGGTCGTGGTACTGGGCGACCACGACGTCGAAGGCTCCGGCCCGGGCGCGCATGAAGACGGTGTCGGCGGGCCAGGGTCCACTGGCCTCGATGCCTTCGCTCCGCGCGGCTTCGATGGCGGGGGCGATGATGTCCAGGTCCTCGCGGCCGAAAAGGCCGTTCTCCCCCGCGTGAGGGTTGAGGCCGGCGACGGCGATACGGGGCGCGGGCAGGCCGCCGCGCCGCAGGGTGCGGTGGGTGAGGCGGATGATGTCGAGTACGCGGGCTGTGGTGATCGCGTCGATCGCGGTGCGCAGCGACTGGTGCACGGTGACCAGGACGATCCGCAGTTCGTCGGTGGCCATCATCATCGCGTAGTCCGTGGTGCCGGACAGGTCGGCGAGGATCTCGGTGTGCCCGGGGTAGGGGACGCCGGACAGGCGCAGTGCTTCCTTGTTGATCGGCGCGGTCACCAGGGCCCGTATCTCGTGGGCCATCGCGAGCTGGATACCGCGGCGGACGTACCGGAAGGACGCCGCTCCGGCGCGGGCGTCGAGCGTGCCCCAGGGCAGGTCGGCCGGAAGGCCGTCCTCGGCGAGGGCGTCCACCGTGCCGGGTGCGAACTCCGCCTGGTCGACCGACGAGATGGGGCGCAGGGTGAGGCGGGTGTCGGCGATCTCGTCGGCGCGGACGAGGACGTCCATGTCACCGATGACGACGACGGGCACGGTACGCCGGGAGTCGGCGCACGCCTTGAGGGTGATCTCGGGGCCGATTCCGCAGGGGTCGCCCATGGTGATGGCGATCGGGGTCATGCGTGCTCTCCTGGGGCGAGACGATGTCGGATGAGGTGGCACAGGCGCAGGAGCATGGCGTCGTCACCGAAGCCGCCCGCCTTGATCAGCACGGGAAGGGGGAGGCGACCGGTCAGCAATCCGCGGACGACGCCGGGTTCGGGTTCGTCGATCAGGTCGATGCCGGTGGCGCCGAGGGGCTGGAGCACGGTCGTGGCCGTTTCTCCCCCGGTGATGACGAGTGCGTCGACCGTGTGGTCCTCGGCCAGCGCCTCGACGACGACGGCCTGAGAGTGGGCGAGCGCCTGGGCGGTCTGTGGCGTGTGGCGTTCATCAGGTGTCCGCAGGGTGAGGACGGGGGCCGTCAGACCGCACAACGTCTCCACGGCGGCGGCCGGATCGACGCCCACGGTGACCCCTTGGACGTCCGCGCTGCCGTGCAGCTCGACCAACTGCCGTCGGGTCGCCGGGTTGGTGCTGCCGACCACGACCAGTGGACGTCGGGCCGGGGCGGGCGGTGACGCAGCGGTGTCCGTGGCGCGTGCGCACCTTCGGGCCAGGGCTGCGGCCAGGCCCGGGGAGCCGACCCACAGCACTTCGTCGAGGCGTGGCACCGATGCCACCAGACGGTCGAGGTCGCTGTCCTCGGTGGCGGAGCAGACGATCAGAGCGCCGTTCCCGATCAGTTCGGGCAACTCGGCTGCCCGGTCCGGCCGCCCGAGCACGGCCTCCGGGAACAGCGTGGTGAGGTCCGAGCACCGCACGGGGTGCGCCGGGTCGCGGGCGTAGTCGCTCTCGTGGACCGGTACGCCCCGTACGTGCTGGACGCCCTCCACCGTCACCCTGCCCTCCGCGGGGAAGGCCGGAGCCATGACGACGGCCCGCCGTCGCGACCCCGCCCATGCGGCCCGGACCTCTGCCGCGACATGACCGCGCAGGGTGGAATCCACCGTCTTGAACAGCAGCTCGGAGCCGGCGAACAGGTCGGCCGCCCGTCGGGTACGCGAAGCGGCGGCCTCCTCGTCCAGCATCCGGCTCCCGAGGTCGACCGCGGTCACACCCACGGCGTGCCGCGGCGGGCTCGCTGGGGCGGTGAGCAGGATCCGGGCGTCGTGACCAGCCTGGCGGAACGGCGCGGCACCGTCCCCCGCACTGGTGAGGTCGTCCGCCAGGATGGCGATCCCCCGCCGCACGTCGTCGCGGAATGTCATGCCCCACCTCTCGGAAAGCCGGCCTTCTCTGTGATCGGATCAATAGTCATGCAGCTGAATGACCAGGACAAACCATTCCTTCTCACAAGACCTGTGAGTAAAGTTCACTCATGCGATGGTCGGCGCTTCCTCCTCTGAACACGCTTCTGCCGTTCGAGGCCACCGTCCGGCACGCGAGCATGACCGCGGCCGCGCGGGAACTCCATGTCACGCACGGCGCGGTGAGCCGACAGATCCAGAACCTGGAACGGTCCCTCGGAACATCGCTGTTCGAGCGGCGGACGCGTGCCCTGCATCCGACCCCTCAGGCCCGTCAGCTGGCGGCCGTCGTCCGGGACGCGCTCGATCAGATCGACGCGGCAGCCCGGCAGATCGCACCCCGAGCACCGGCAGGACCGCTCACTCTGTCCTGCGAGCCCACGCTCCTGATGCGATGGCTCATTCCCCGGCTCCCCGATCTGGCCGCGAAGGTGCCGGACGTCGCCGTCCACCTGTCCGCGGGCGGCGGCCCCGTCTTCTTCGAGCGGGACGACATCGACATCGCGATCCGCCGGGACGACTTCCCGTTCCCCGAAGAGGCAAGCCGGACCCGCCTGTTCGCCGAACGGATCGGCCCGGTGTGCCGACCCGAACTGGCGGCTCGCCTGACCGGCGCCGCCGGAGTGTCGCAGGTGACTCTTCTGCACACCGGCACACGACCGCAGGCGTGGGACGACTGGCGGCGTATCACCGGCCTGCAGGCGGAGCCCGCCTCCCAGCAGACCCTGGAGCACTTCTACCTGACCCTCCAGGCCGCCGCGGCCGGAGTCGGAGTCGCCATCGCCCCGTATGCCGTCGCCCGCGACGACCTGGAGCGAGGACAACTCGTCGCACCCTTCGGTTTCGTCCCCGACGGCACCAGCTACCACCTCCTCGGCCGTCCATCACTTGAGCAGGACGGACGCGTCCGCCGGCTGACGGCATGGCTGCGGGCCAGGACGAGCCGGCTGGACGACGACTCCGAACGGGTGTGACCGCTGGGCTCACGGACCCCAGTGCGCGCCGCCGAGGATTTCGCAGATCACGACTTCCCCAAGGGGGAGTTCACTCGGACCGGCCGGTCGTACCACCGCCGAGCCAGTAGCCGAAGCCTCGGCGGGTGTGGATCAGCGGCGGGCCGTCCCGGTCGACTTTGCGGCGCAGCCGCGAGACCAGCTGCTCGATCGCGTTGTCGCCATGGAAGTCGCCCCACACACAGCGGCCGATCTGCTCCTTCGACAGCACCTTGTCCGCGTTGACCAGGAGGTATCGCAGCAGCCGGTACTCGGCCGGGGTGAGGTTCAACGCCCGCCCGGCGCGCAGCGCCTGACAGGCGGAGCCGTCCAGTTCCAGGTCGAGGTAGGCCAGTTGGCGCTCACGCCGGGCCGGCCCTCCGGCGCGCAGCAGCATCTGCGCCCTGGCCAGGACCTCGGCGATACGGAAGGGCTTGGTGACGTAGTCCTGGTCCCCCAGGCCGAGTTCGGGCAGCAGCTTGCCGAGGGAGTCGTACGCCGTCAGGAAGAGCACCGGGGGACGGTGCGCGAGGGGCGGACGGTCCCGGCCCAGCCCTTCGAGGTCCGGCAGCGTCAGATCGAGCACCACGAGGTCGAACCGGCGGTCACGCAGCCGCGCCACCGCCTCCGTCCCCGACGTCGCGGAACGGACCCGGTATCCCGCCAACTCCAGAGTGGTGCAGAGCAGTTCGGCCGCGTCCGGGACGTCCACGACGACCAGCACATGCTGCCCCGCGCCACGGGGAAGCGAGGGCTTCTCACTGACACTGCCATGGATGGGTAAGACCATGCGTCCAGCACTCATTCCTTGTGGGCACCTCCGGCGATCAACCGGGAG
>NZ_LIRK01000371.1 GCF_001419765.1 Streptomyces torulosus | reverse complement strand
TCGATGAGGGTGTCGACCAGGCGCAGAGCGGTCAGCGGGGTCAGCGCGGACGGTTTGAGGATGACCGCGTTGCCGCCGGCGATGGCCGGGCCGAGCTTGTGGGCGACCAGGTTGAGCGGGTCGTTGAAGGGCGTGATGGCGGCGATGACGCCCAGCGGTTCGCGGGTGAACCACCCCTGCCGTTTCTCCGAGCCCTCATGGGAGTCGAAGGGGATGACCTCGCCGGCGTTGCGCCGTGCCTCGGCTCCGGACAGGGACAGGGTGTTGACCGCGCGGGCCACTTCCTTGCGGGCCTGGACGATGGTCTTGCCGGCCTCGCTGACGATGAGCTGGGCGAAGGACTCGGAGCGCCGCTGGATCAGACGGGCGGCGCGTTCCAGGACCGCGGCTCTGGAGGCGCGGGACAGCGCGGCCGCGGTGCGGCGCCCACACCTGGCCTGCTGCAGGACGCTGCCGAGGGCGGTGACGTCGGCGGTGGGCACCGAGGCGATGACCTCGCCGGTGTAGGGGTTGTGCACGAGCGTGGTGTCGGTACCGAGTGCGATACCGGGGGGCACGGCGGTGTCAGACACGGTGGGTCTCCTTCAGAACGGGGCACGTGGGGGCGGAGTCGTCGTCCCCGTGACGCTGGTGGATGGCGGTGATGTCCGACAGCAGGGCGTAGGCGGTCTCGGTGCGCCCGGCGCCCGGCCCGGACACCGTGACGGTGCCGAGGAGGTCGGTGTGGAAGGCGACCGCGTTGACCGGGCCGCAAATGCCGGCGAGCGGGTGCTGGGCGGGCAGGGCGAGCGGGGTGACACGGGCGTCGACGCTGCCGTCCTCGTGGCGGGTGGCGGAGCCGACCAGCTTCCACCGCAGCCCCTTCGAGGCGGCGTCCCGCACCTCGTGCGGGGTGAGCGAGGAGATGCCCTCGCAGAAGACGTCCTCGCGGCGCAGGTCGGCGCCGAGGACCTCGTTGGCCAGGATCATCACCTTGAGCTGGACGTCGTGGCCCTCGATGTCCGCCGTGGGGTCGGCTTCGGCGTACCCGAGTTCCTGAGCCTCGGCGATGGCCGCCGACAGCTCGATGCCCTCTTCGAGGCGGCCGAGAATGTAGTTCGAGGTGCCGTTCATGATCCCCTGGACGCCGGTGATCTCCAGGCCGCCGAACATGCGCTCGGCGGTGCGCAGGACGGGGGTGCCGCTGAGTACGGAGCCCTCGAACTCGAAGCCGACCCCACGCTCGGCGGCCAGTCGCTTCAGCGCGCGGCCGGCGAGTGCGACCGGTCCCTTGTTGGTGGTGCACACGTGCTTGCCCGATTCCAGGGCCCAGCGCACATGGGAGAGAGCGGGCTCGCCGTCGGTGGGGTTGGTGAACGTCGCCTCCACGACGATGTCGGCCGGGACCTCGCGGATCACCCACTCGTTGCGCGGATCCGCGCTGCCACCGGCCAGGCCCGCGAAGCTCAGCTCCCCCGGCTCGGCGGCCAGCAGCGGCGCCAGATCGATGCCGTCGGTGTCCACCAGGGAACCGGCTCGCAGATCGGTGATCGCCACCACCCGCAGGGCGAAACCCAGCTCCTCGGCCAGGCGGTCCCCGTTCTGGGACATGAGTTCGGCAAGCGCGCGGTTGACGCCGCCGAAGCCGATGAGGGCGAGATCGTATCGGCCCATGAGATCGCTCCTTCGCAGTCCGCCGCCTTCACGGTGCGGCTGCTGAGGAGCCTCGCCCCTGTGTCTGTCACCCGCTCCCTGTCACAACGGCCACGACACATGCCGATCTGCTCTGTCCCCCTGGCAATTCGCCCGCCCCGCCCCGCCCGGCCCCGGCTCCGGCAATGCCTCGGCTCCGGCAATGCCTCGGCTCCGGCAATGCCTCGGCTCCGACCTGGGGGGCCGTTGTCAGTGGTGGCAGGCAGGATGACGGTCATGACGACTCCTGTTGCACAGATCGTGGATGCCGCCGCCTACGTGCAGGCGGTCGAGGACGCGGTGAAGGCCGCGGCCGCCTACTACGCGGGCGGTACCTCGCCGCTGGACGACGACACCTACGACCGGCTGGTGCGTGGCATCGCCGCGTGGGAGGCCGAGCATCCCGACCAGGTGCTCCCGGACTCGCCGACGGGGAAGGTCGCGGGCGGCGCCGTCGAGGGCGATGTGCCGCACACCGTGGCGATGCTGAGCCTGGACAACGTGTTCTCCGCGGAGGAGTTCACCGCGTGGGCGGCGTCCCTCGCCCGGCGTGTCGGCCACGAGGTGGATCAGTGGAGCGTGGAGGCGAAGCTGGACGGTCTCGCGGTCGCCGCCCGCTACACCCGTGGCCGCCTCACACGGCTGATCACCCGGGGGGACGGGACGGCCGGGGAGGACGTCTCGCACGCGATCAGCACCATCGAGGGCCTGCCCGAGACCCTGTCGGAACCGGTGAGCGTGGAGGTGCGTGGCGAAGTCCTCATGACGACGGCCCAGTTCGAGCACGCCAACGAGGTCCGCACCGGGCACGGCGGGCAACCCTTCGCCAACCCCCGCAACGCGGCCGCGGGCACACTACGCGCCAAGGAACGCGCCTACACGGTGCCCATGACGTTCTTCGGCTACGGCCTGCTGCCCCTGCCCGACACCGACACCGCCCTCGCGGCGCGGCTGCGCGACCTCGCCCACAGCGATCTGATGGTCCTGGCCGCCGACCTCGGGGTGAACACCACCGCCTCGACCGCGGTCCCCGGCAGAGTGGCCCGCAGCAGTGAGCAGGTGCTGGACCGGGTGCAGGAGATCGCGGCGCTGCGGGCGCAGTTGCCGTTCGGGATCGACGGGATCGTCATCAAGGCCGACCTGGCCGCCGACCAGCACACGGCCGGATCCGGATCGCGGGCTCCGCGGTGGGCGATCGCCTACAAGCTCCCGGCCGTGGAGAAGATCACCCGGCTGCTGGAGGTGGAGTGGAACGTGGGCCGCACGGGCATCATCGCCCCGCGCGGCGTGCTCGAGCCCGTCGAGATCGACGGCGCCACCATCACCTACGCCACGCTGCACAACCCCGCCGACATCACCCGCCGTGACCTCCGGCTGGGCGACCATGTCATGGTCCCACCGGGCCGGCGACGTGATACCGCGGATCGAGGCGCCCGTCGCCCACCTGCGCACCGGCGACGAACAGCCCATCGTCTTTCCCGAGGCGTGCCCGCGCTGTGGTTCCGGCATCGACACCAGCCAGGAACGCTGGCGCTGCGAGCAGGGCCGCAACTGCCACCTGGTCGCTTCCCTCTCCTACGCCGCCGGCCGCGACCAGCTCGACATCGAAGGCCTCGGCGCCACCCGTGTCGTCCAACTCGTCGAGGCCGGCCTGGTCGCCGATCTCGCCGACCTGTTCACCCTCACCCGCGAGCAACTGCTCGGCCTGGAACGCATGGGGGAGACCAGCACCGACAACCTCCTCACCGCGATCAGTAACGCCAAGGCGCAGCCGCTGTCCCGTGTGCTGTGCGCGCTCGGCGTACGCGGCACGGGCCGGTCGATGTCACGGCGCATCGCCCGCTGGTTCGCCACCATGGACAACATCCGCGCCGCCGACGCCACGGCCATGCAGCAGGTCGAGGGCATCGGCACCGAGAAGGCCCCCTCCATCGTCGCCGAACTGGCCGAACTCGCCCCGCTCATCGACAAACTCGTCGCCGCCGGAGTGAACATGACCGAGCCCGGCGCCACGCCGCCGAGCCCCGTCGACGCCGACGCGGGGAGCGATGCGAACGCCGAGGGCGGGCCGCTCACGGGCATGACCGTGGTGGTCACCGGCGCCATGTCGGGTCCGCTGGAGAAGCTCAGCCGCAACCAGATGAACGAACTGATCGAACGGGCCGGAGGGCGCTCCTCCTCCAGCGTGTCGAAGAAGACCACCCTGGTCGTCGCCGGGGAGAACGCCGGATCCAAGCGGGCCAAGGCCGAAGACCTCGGTATCCGCCTGGCCACACCCGACGAGTTCGCCACCCTGGTGGCCGACTATCTGGTCTGACCCGCCTCCCACACGCTCCGTGCGAACCGGCCGTCATGGCCGCACCCTGCGTTCACTCACAGCAGAGAGGCGCGCATCTCAGAGCAGTTCGGGTTTGCGGGCGAGGAAGGTGGCGAAGGACCTCGTGGCTCCTTCACGGGGCTCCTCCACCAAACGTGCGGTGAGGGCGAGCCCGGACTGCGTCAAGAGCTCGGCGATCCGATCCGGCGGCAACAGGTAGGACTCGTAGGACACCGGATGACCGCCGTAGGCGTGTGTCGGACGGAGATGCTGGTCGGCTCCCACATGGCCGGCCAGCATCAGGGTGCCGCCCGGCGCGAGGACGCGGTGGAACTCGCCGAAGACCACTGGCAACAGCGCCGGAGGGGTGTGGTGGGTGGAGTAGTAGGCGAGGACGCCGCCGAGGAGGTTGTCCTCGATGGGGAGAGAAGTCATCGAGCCGACACTGAAACGCAGATCCGGGTGGGTGCTGCGGGCCAGCTCGACCATTGCGGGCGACAGGTCGATGCCGAAAACGGGAACCTGCCGCTCGGCGAGGTAGGCCGCGACTCTCCCTGGCCCGCATCCGAGATCGGCGACGGGGCCGAGACCGGCCGTTCGCACCACCTCCGCGAACACGTTCAACATGCCTCGTGACAGCGGATCCAGCTCCGCCGGGGCCTTGACCTGTTCGAAGTAGTCGGCGGCGACCGTGTCGTACGACTCTCGGACGGCGTCGAGGTAAGAGAGATCAGGCATGCGGGCGACTCTAGTGAGGGCCCGCAGCCCAGGGGATCGCCTTGGCCTAGAACACTGCAACTCCCGCTGTCAGGGGGCCATTTGGGTGCTCTCCCCTCACACACACCACCGCCCCATCAGTCGGCGTCCGGCACCCGCGATGTGATCCATCCCACGTCAGCTTTCTGTCAGGTGACTGACCGGGAGTCGTCAGTCCGCTCTGTTTGCCTGTGCTCATCGAGGTCTCGTAGCAGTCCCCGGCGCCCTGCCCCACCGGGGCCCCCACCACCGAGGAGAGACATGGCCGACACCCCGACCGGCGCCGTGACCGAGGACGCGGCGCCGATCCCCGAGTACCCGATGCCCCGCGCGACGGGCTGCCCGCTCGCCCCGCCGCCCGCCGTGGGCGCCCTGCGTGGCGCGAAACCGATCACCAAGGTGCGGATCTGGAACGGCACCACACCCTGGCTGATCACCCGTCACGCCGATCAGCGGGCCCTGCTCACCGACCCCCGGGTCAGCAACGACGACCACGAGCCCGCCTTCCCCCATGTGAACGCCCACCGCGCGGCGATCGCCCCGCACACCCCGAAGCTCATCACCAACACCGACGCCCCCGAACACACCCGGCTGCGCCGGTCGGTCAACGCGCCCTTCCTGGTCAAGCGGATCGAGGCCATGCGGCCCGCCGTGCGGCGGATCGTCGACGACCTGATCGACGAGATGCTCGCCGGCCCCAACCCGGCCGACCTGCTCACCGTGCTGGCCCTGCCCGTGCCGTCACTGGTCATCGCCGAACTGCTCGGCGTGCCGTACGAGGACCACGAACTGTTCCAGGGGAACAGCAACCGCGTCCTCGACAGCTCCCTCACCGCGGACGAGGCGGCCGCGGCCGGGGCGGCGCGCTCGGCGCATACGTGGGCACCCTCTTCCAGCGGAAGCCGACTGGCGTTCAACCACACGGGGACCGCGTACGGCGTGAAGTGCCTGCCCGTCGCCTGGTGAACCACCGGCCCGTTCGAGACCGGCCCGTTCGAGACCGGCGTCTTCGAGAACCGAGGAGCAACCCGTGCGTGTGGAACTGGACGAACCGAAGTGCGTCGCGTCGGGGCAGTGCGTGATGGCCTCCCCCGAGGTGTTCGACCAGCGGGACTCGACCTGGCAGAACGCGAGGTCCGGCTGGCCGACGGGTCCACGGTGCCGTACGACGGACTGGTCGTCGCCACCGGCGTACGGCCGCGCCGACTGCCCGGTACGAAAGCGCATGTGCTGCGCACCCTGGAGGACGCCCTGGCGCTGCGGGACCGGCTGACGCCGGGGCGGCGGCTGGTCGTGGTCGGCGCCGGGTTCCTCGGCGCGGAAGCCGCGGCCGTCGCCTGGCGCCTCGGGGCACGGGTCACCCTCCTCGAACCCGCCCCGGTGCCGCTCGCCCACGCGGTCGGCACGGAGGTCGGCGCGGTGCTGGCGCGGGCCCACCGCGACCACGGGGTGGACCTGCGCACCGGGGTCACCGTCACCGAGGTGACCGAGGGCGGGGTGCGGCTCACAGACGGTGGGACCGTCGAGGCCGACGAGGTGCTCGTCGCCGTCGGCTCGGTGCCCAACACCGAGTGGCTGGTGGCCAGCGGACTGGACGTGAGTGACGGCGTCGTGTGCGACGCGTACTGCGAGGCCGCCCCGAACGCGTACGCGGCCGGGGACGTCGCCCGCTGGTACAACCCGCTGTTCGGCTCCTCGATGCGGATCGAGCACCGTACGAACGCGGCCGAGCAGGGCATGGCGGCGGCCCGGAACCTCCTCGCCCGCCCCGGGGCGCGCAAGCCGTTCGCGCCGGTGCCGTACTTCTGGTCCGACCA
>NZ_LIRK01000370.1 GCF_001419765.1 Streptomyces torulosus | reverse complement strand
GGTCCAGCCGTGGACGTCGGCGCGGATGAGGGCGCCGATCCACTCCTGGTACGGATTGTCGTACGTGGCCGTCAGCGGGGGCTTCAGACCATTGGCCAGATTGCGGTAGGCCGCCCGCTCCGCCGTGAACGTCTGGAGATACGGCAACCGCAGCAGCCACAGGTCGCCGACCTGCTCGGTGGTGAAGTCGAATCCGTGCGTCTCCAGCAGGTGCAGCCCGAGGATCGCGTAGTCGACGTCGTCGTCGCGGCAGCTGCCGTGGACGCGGCCGCGCACGCACTCCCGCCACTCGGGACGCAGCGCGAGCCGGTCGCTGTCGTCGGTCGGCTCCGGCAGGTAGTCGGTGAGGGGCAGCGCGTCGGCGCGGCGCAGATAGCGGTCGATGCGCTCCCGCGTCCAGTGGTCGCCCTGCTCGACCGGCTTGCCGAGCATGTTGCCCGCGATCCGGCCCAGCCAGCCTCCGAGTACGCGGTCGGCGAGTTCGCTGCCCACAGGGGTCATGGCTGAAGGTCTACCCAATTCCGCGGATCTGCGCTCGGTGAACGGGCGGGTACGCGGCGTGTCGCGCTCGATGGGCGGGGCGGGGCATGACGGAGGCGCCCCGGTGAGGTTAGGGTCACAGCGGCGCGACTGCCTTGACATGCGCAAGGCCCGATGAGCGAGGGGAACGCAAGGTGGCGAACGCCGTAGTGGACGGGACCGACACCGGCACGGCAATCCCGCGGGTGCTGATCGCCGCGGACAAGTTCAAGGGCACGCTCACCGCCGTCCAGGTCGCCGAGCGGGTGACGGCGGGCCTGCGCCGGGTCCTGCCGGACCTGGAGGTCGAGGCGCTGCCGGTGGCCGACGGGGGAGACGGCACGGTGGCCGCCGCGGTCGCCGCCGGATTCACCCGCCACGAGGTACGGGTGACCGGCCCGCTGGGCGAGCCCGTGACCGCCGCGTACGCGCTGCGCGGCGACACCGCCGTGGTCGAGATGGCCGAGGCGAGCGGGTTGCAGCTGCTGCCCGCAGGGGTCTTCGCACCGCTCACCGCCTCCACGTACGGCTCCGGAGAGCTGTTGCGCGCCGCGCTCGACGCCGGCGCCCGCACGATCGTGTTCGGGGTGGGCGGCAGCGCCACCACGGACGGCGGCGCGGGCATGCTCGCCGCCCTGGGGGCACGCTTCCTGGACGCGGCGGGCGAGCCCGTCGGGCCGGGCGGCGGCGGACTGCGCGACCTGGTGACGGCGGACCTGTCGGACCTGGACCCCAGGTTCGCCTCCCTCGACCTCGTCCTGGCGAGCGACGTCGACAACCCGCTGACGGGCCCCAAGGGGGCGCCCGCGGTGTACGGCCCGCAGAAGGGCGCGAGCCCCGAGGACGTGGCGGTCCTCGACGCGGCGCTCGCACACTTCGCGGCCGTCCTGGAGAAGCAGCTCGGCGGCCGGGCCGCCGAGCACGCGCTCGCGCCCGGCGCGGGCGCCGCGGGCGGCATCGGCTACGGCGCCCTCGTCCTCGGCGCCCGCTTCCGCCCCGGCATCGAGGTGATGCTCGACGTCCTGGGCTTCGCCGAGGCGCTGGACAAGGCCACGCTGGTGATCACCGGCGAGGGCTCCCTGGACGAGCAGACGCTGCACGGCAAGGCGCCCGCGGGGGTCGCCGCGGCCGCGCGGGCGGCGGGCAAGGAGGTCGTGGCGGTCTGCGGTCGCCTGGCCCTGCCCCCGGAGGCGCTGGGTCGCGCCGGCATCCGTCGGGCGTACCCGCTGACGGAGGCCGAGCCGGACATGGCCCGCTGCCTCGCCGACCCGGGCCCGATCCTGGAGCGGGTGGCCGAGGGGATCGCCCGGGACTTCCTGACCTGACCTGATCCGCCAGGGGGCGGTGCGGGCGCTGCGCCGGGCTTGCGCAGCCCCCTAGGGCAGCTCGATCAGGTTGCCGTCGAATTCGCGGAAGTAGCTGCCCCTGCCGAGGCCCTCCACCTTGCCGTTCTGGAACCAGCGCTTCGAGAAGTGGTGGACGGTCTTCGCGGTGGTCTCCCAGACCATGGAGTGGCCCGACCCCTCGAAGCAGAACATCAGCTTCCGGGTGCCCCCGATGGCCGTGTAGAGGTCCGGGACGGAGAAGAACAGGTCGTCCGACATCGGTGTGCGCGTGACGGCCGTGCGGTCCTCCTCGCCGTAGATGATGAGCACGGGGACCCTCTCGCCGAGGATGTGCGCGCCGTCCTTCTTGAGCGGAGCGGTCTTGTTGTTCCATCCCCACCAGTAGGTGTTCCGGTACCTCAGGACGCCCTCGCGATTGCCGTTCACCTGCGGGCCCCACTTGCTGGCGACGGGGTCGTCCTCCATGCAGGCGGCCCACACGAGTTCGCCGATGCCGTCCTCCCACAGGCCCTCGGGGCCGGTCAGGGTCTGCTTGAAGCCGCTCTTGCTCGTGACGAGCATCGGGTAGCCGAACTGCAGGACAGGCTTCCCGACCGGCAGCGTGGTGGCCTCCGGCGGCCGGCCGAACGGGTTGGCCTCCTGCTGGGACCACCGGCCCCGCGGCGGGAACATCGGAGCGAGCAGCAACAGACTCTCGACCTGCTCGGGGTGCTGGAGGGTGTAGGGCCCCATGATGAACGAGGCAGCGGACCAGCCGACGAAGCGGATCTTCTTGTTCCCGCCCACCTCGGACTGGATGAACTGGACCACCGCCCCGAACTCCGCCCAGTCGCTCAGCGAATTGCCCAGTTCGGTCTTGTACTGGGGTGGGCAGGGCGCGGGGATGGTGTGGTCGACGAGGACCGACTGCTGCTGGGCCGGGTTCGTGTTGCACGGGTCGTCCATCTGACTCGGGCGGGTCGACCTGCCGGAGCCCTGGAGATCCATGATGAAGACGTCGTAGCCGGCCTGCGCCAGCTCCTTCGCCCAGCTGTACCGGTCGGGGTCGCCGCCGGGCACCTGTACGAGGTCGCAGCCCGCCAGCGCCGGCACGCTTCTGCCGTGCAGCATCAGCACCGGCTGGCGGTCGTGGCCATGGGTGCCGTCGTACTCCCGTACGGGCAGCACGATCTCCATGCCCTTGGTCGCCGGCATGATCGAGCTGAGCTTGACCTTGTGCTCTCTCAGTTCGTACGAGGTCATGTCCGTCTCCTGGAGGTGGCAAAAGGTTCAACTGGCCTGAAACCCCCTCCTTTCCACCCTCCTCTCCCTCCTCGCGCGCGGCAACTGGGCCCGTACGTGAGGTAGTTGACCCCTCAAGGGCAAGGCGCCGACACCATTGAACGCGAAACAGGTGTGGCCCGAGCCGGGAAGGCTCGGGCCACACCTGTCGGTGACGGAGGGGGTCAGGGCAGCTGTGCCGCCCGCGCCTCACGCCGGTTGTCGCGGAAGGTGTTCACCCGGCGGGCCGTGGCGAACAGGGGGATGACCGCGCCCATGACGAGCTGCAGGGCGCAGCCGGCCTGGAGGAGGAACTGCCCGCCGGGGGCCGCGAAGGCCCACGCCGCCAGAAGCCCCATGGACAGGACGATCCAGGAGAGCATCGCGACCGCGAGGACACCCCGCGGCTTCGGGTACTCGACCCGGCTCACCATCAGCCACGCCGTGCCGAGGATCGCCAGGAGCGTCGCCTCGAAGGGCAGCTCCAGGAGCACGATCGACACCACGGTCAGCGCGCCGAACGGCGACGGCATGCCCTGGAAGGTGCCGTCCTTCACGGTCACGCAGGAGAATCTGGCGAGCCTCAGCACCACCGCCAGCAGCACGACGATCGCGCCCACCGCGGCCACCCGCTGGTGCGCGTCGTTCGCGACCATGCCGTAGACGAGGACGAAGTACGCCGGCGCCAGACCGAAGCTGATCAGGTCGGAGAGGTTGTCCAGCTCCGCGCCCATCGGCGAGGAGCGGAGCTTGCGCGCCACCAGCCCGTCGAACAGGTCGAAGATCGCCGCGCAGAGCATCAGGATGACCGCCGTGGCCGCGCTGTGGCGGGCCATGCCCGTCTCCTGGCTGCCCGTGATGTGCGGGATCAGGATGCCCGTGGTGGTGAAGTACACCGCCATGAAGCCGCACGTGGCGTTGCCCAGGGTGAGCGTGTCCGCTATCGACAGGCGCAGCGACAGCGGCATCTCCTCCGCGTCGTCCTCCGCCTCGTCGACGTCCGGCATCCAGTCGGTCGCCGGGCCGGTCTTCCCGGCCTGTGTATCAGGATCAATCACGGTCAATGCGAGTCACTCCAGCCACGGTCTTCTGACCCACCTCGACGTCGACCTCCACGCCCTCGGGCAGGTAGATGTCGACCCGCGAACCGAAGCGGATCAGCCCGATCCGGTCACCCTGCTCGACCTTGGTGCCCTCGGGAACGTACGGAACGATGCGGCGAGCCACGGCGCCGGCGATCTGGATCATCTCGATGTCACCGAGTTCGGTGTCGAAGTGCCAGACGACGCGCTCGTTGTTCTCGCTCTCCTTGTTGAACGCCGGGACGAACCCGCCCGGGATGTGCTCGACGGACGTCACCGTGCCGGAGAGCGGCGCGCGGTTCACGTGGACGTTGAGCGGGCTCATGAAGATCGCGACGCGGGTCCGGCCGTCCTTCCACGGCATGATGCTCTGCACCACTCCGTCGGCGGGCGAGATGACCCGGCCCTGGGCGATCTCACGCTCGGGGTCGCGGAAGAACCACAGCATGCCCGCCGCCAGCGCGGTGGCGGGTACGGCCACGGCCCGCGCGGCGCCGGAGCGGCGCGAGCGGGCGAGGCTGAGTGCTGCGGTGGCGACGGTCGGGAGAAGCCACGGCGATGCTCCGCGCGCGAGCCGTACGCCAGCGAGGCTGTCGCGAGGTGCAGAGGTTTGGCTGTGGGGCATGGATGACCTTCGTAGCGGATGATGCCGCGCGGTGACAGGGGACGGCGGCTTTCCCGGGATCGTACCGGTCGCGGGCCGCAACTGGGCAAGCCAGGAAGCCGAGTCGACGGCCGAACACTGCTGACGGGGTGTGATCTTCTTCTCGAAGAAAACACCCCGAACCAGACATTCGACCCTGGACTAACCCTGGAATCGATACTCCTCGAGTAGCCGGCGACCGATGATCATTTTCTGGATTTCGGCGGTACCTTCACCGATGAGCAGCATCGGGGCCTCGCGGTAGAGGCGCTCGATCTCGTACTCCTTGGAGAAGCCGTAGCCGCCGTGGATCCGGAAAGCGTCCTCGACGACTTCTTTGCAGTATTCGGAGGCGAGGTACTTCGCCATCCCTGCTTCGAGGTCGTTTCGTTCGCCCGAGTCCTTTTTGCGTGCTGCGTTCACCATCATGGCATGAGCGGCCTCGACCTTGGTAGCCATCTCGGCCAGCTTGAACTGGATCGCCTGGTGCTGGGCGATCTGCTTGCCGAAGGTGTGGCGCTGCTGGGCGTACCGCACACCCAGCTCGAATGCACGCTGCGCGACACCGCAGCCACGCGCGGCCACATTCACGCGGCCCACCTCGACACCGTCCATCATTTGGTAAAACCCTCGCCCGGTGACGCCGCCGAGTACACGATTGGCCGGAATGCGCAGTCCGTCCATGATGAGTTCGGTCGTGTCGACGCCCTTGTACCCCATCTTGTCGATCTTCCCGGGAATGGTCAGGCCGGGCCGGACCTCTCCGAAGCCGGGCTCCTTCTCCACCAGGAAGGTCGTCATCGACTTGTGGGGCGCCGTGCCCTCGGGGTGTCCTTCGTCACTTCGGACGAGAACGGCGACAAGGGTTGACGTCCCGCCGTTCGTCAGCCACATCTTCTGACCGTTCAGGACGTACTCGTCGCCGTCCTTGACCGCCTTCGATGTGATCGCCGACACATCCGAGCCGAGCCCCGGCTCCGACATCGAGAAGGCGCCGCGGACGTCGCCGGCCGCCATACGCGGCAGGAAGTACTCCTTCTGCTCCTCGGTGCCGTGCTGCTTGAGCATGTACGCCACGATGAAGTGCGTGTTGATGATCCCGGACACGGACATCCAGCCGCGGGCGATCTCCTCCACGCACAGCGCGTAGGTGAGGAGGGACTCGCCCAGACCGCCGTACTCCTCGGGGATCATCAGACCGAACAGACCCAGTTCCTTGAGCCCGTCGACGATCGCTTGCGGGTACTCGTCGCGGTGCTCCAGCTCGGTCGCGACCGGGAGGATCTCCTTGTCCACGAAGTCGCGGACGGTGGAGAGGATCTCCTGCTGGATGTCGGTCAGACCGGCGGTCTGGGCGAGTCGCGCCATGGCTACTTCTCCTGCTGCTCGAGTTCGGGGCGGCCGGGCTGCTCGCCGCCGCGCTCCTTGATGTACGTCTCGGTGGGCACCATCACCTTGCGGCGGAAGACGCACACGAGGGTGCCGTCCTGCTTGTAGCCCTTGGTCTCGACATGGACGATGCCGCGGTCGTTCTTCGACTTCGACGGCCACTTGTCCAGCACGGTCGTCTCGCCGTAGATCGTGTCGCCGTGGAAGGTCGGCGCCACGTGCCGCAGCGACTCGATCTCCAGGTTCGCGATCGCCTTGCCGGAGACGTCCGGGACGGACATGCCGAGCAGCAGCGAGTAGATGTAGTTGCCGACGACGACGTTCTTGCCGAAGTCCGTCGTGCTCTCGGCGTAGTTCGCGTCCATGTGGAGCGGGTGGTGGTTCATGGTGAGGAGACAGAAGAGGTGGTCGTCGTACTCCGTAACCGTCTTCCCGGGCCAGTGCTTGTAGACGGCCCCGACCTCGAACTCCTCGTAGGTGCGTCCGAACTGCATCGCGCTCAGGCCTCCGGGATCTCGAACTTGCTGGTGCGCTGCATGCCGGCGGCACGGCCCTTGCCGGAGATGACCAGCGCCATCTTGCGGCTGGCCTCGTCGATCATCTCGTCGCCGAGCATCGCGGAGCCCTTCTTGCCGCCCGCCTCGGACGTGTAGTAGTCGTACGCGTCCAGGATCAGCTCGGCGTGGTCGTAGTCCTCCTGCGAGGGCGAGAAGATCTCGTTGGACGCCTCGACCTGGCCCGGGTGCAGCACCCACTTGCCGTCGAATCCGAGGGCGGCGGCGCGCTGGGCGACCTCGCGGTAGCCGTCGATGTTGCGGATCTGGAGGTAGGGGCCGTCGATCGCCTGGAGGTTGTTGGCGCGGGCCGCCATCAGGATCTTCATCAGGATGTAGTGGTAGGCGTCCGCCGGGTAGCCGGGCGGCTGCTCGCCCACGACCAGCGACTTCATGTTGATCGACGCCATGAAGTCGGCCGGGCCGAAGATGATCGTCTCGACACGCGGGGAGGCCTGCGCGATCTCGTTGACGTTGTTGAGGCCCTGCGCGTTCTCGATCTGCGCCTCGATGCCGATCTTGCCGACCTCGAAGCCCATCGTCTTCTCGATCTGCGTCAGCAGCAGGTCCAGCGCGACGACCTGCTGGGCCGTCTGCACCTTCGGCAGCATGATGCAGTCGAGGTTCTGGCCGGCCCCCTCGACCACGGTGACGACATCGCGGTACGTCCACTCCGTCGTCCAGTCGTTGACGCGCACCACCCGCGTCTTGCCGGTCCAGTCGCCCTCGTTGAGGAACTTGACGATGGTGTGCCGCGCCTCGGGCTTGGCGAGCGGGGCGCAGGCGTCCTCCAGGTCGAGGAAGACCTGGTCGGCGGGGAGGCCCTGGGCCTTCTCCAGGAAGCGGGGGTTGCTTCCCGGCACCGCGAGGCAGGAGCGCCGCGGGCGAAGGCGGTTCACCTGGGGAACAGGGCTGGTCATGCGGGGACCTCCAGGGGGTCGAGCTTGTTGGCCTTGCGGATCTCGTCGACGATACGGCCGATGATCCCGGTGATGTCGAAGTCCTTCGGGGTGAACACGGCGGCCACTCCGGCGGCCCTGAGCTGCGCGGCGTCGGCGTTCGGGATGATCCCGCCGGCGATCACCGGGATGTCGGTGGCACCGGCGTCCCGCAGCCGCTCCAGGACGTCCGGGACGAGCTGCGCGTGCGAGCCGGAGAGGATGGACAGCCCCACCGCGTGCACGTCCTCGGCGAGGGCCGCGTCCACGATCTGCTCGGGGGTGAGCCGGATGCCCTGGTAGACCACCTCGAACCCGGCGTCACGGGCCCGCACGGCTATCTGCTCGGCCCCGTTGGAGTGCCCGTCCAGGCCCGGCTTGCCGACCAGGAAGCGGAGCTTGCCGACACCGAGGTCCCGCGCGGTCAGCTCGACCTTGCGCCGCACCCCGGACAGGGCCGAGCCCTCCTCGGCCGCCACCGCCACCGGGGCGGAGGAGACACCGGTCGGCGCCCGGAACTCCCCGAACACCTCACGCAGGGCCCCGGCCCACTCGCCGGTCGTGACCCCGGCGCGGGCGCACTCCAGGGTGGCCTCCATGAGGTTGTCGGTGCCCTTCGCGGCCTCCTTCAGCCGCTCCAGCGCCTTGCACGGGCGCGGGTGGTTGAAGGGCGGCTGGTAGCGCGTGTCCCGCCAGTGCTGGAGGGAGGCGATGACACGGGCCTCGACGGCCGGGTCGACCGTCTGGATCGCGGTGTCCAGGTCGGCCGTGAGGGGGTTCGGCTCGGTCGTCTCGAAGATGTTGACGCCGACGATCTTCTCCTGGCCGGACTCGATCCGCGCCCGCCGCTCGGCGTGCGAGGCGACGAGCTGCGACTTCAGATAGCCCGACTCGACGGCGGCCATCGCGCCGCCCATCTCCTGGATCCGCTCGATCTCGGTGAGCGACTCCTCCACCAGCGCGGCGACCTTCGCCTCGATGACGTGGGAGCCCTCGAAGATGTCCGCGTACTCCAGCAGGTCGCTCTCGTGGGCGAGGACCTGCTGGATGCGCAGCGACCACTGCTGGTCCCACGGCCGGGGCAGCCCCAGCGCCTCGTTCCAGGCGGGCAGCTGCACGGCACGCGCGCGTGCGTCCTTGGAGAGGGTCACGGCCAGCATCTCCAGCACGATCCGCTGGACGTTGTTCTCCGGTTGCGCCTCGGTCAGCCCGAGGGAGTTGACCTGGACGCCGTACCGGAAGCGGCGCTGCTTGGGGTTCTCGATGCCGTACCGCTCGCGCGTGATCCGGTCCCAGATCCGCCCGAACGCCCGCATCTTGCACATCTCCTCGATGAAGCGGACGCCCGCGTTCACGAAGAAGGAGATACGGGCCACGACGTCCCCGAACTTCTCCTCGGGAACCTGCCCCGAGTCGCGCACGGCGTCGAGAACCGCGATCGCGGTGGACATCGCGTACGCGATCTCCTGGACCGGCGTGGCGCCCGCCTCCTGCAGGTGGTAGCTGCAGATGTTGATCGGGTTCCACTTCGGGATGTGGGAGACCGTGTACGCGATCATGTCCGTCGTCAGCCGGAGTGAGGGCCCCGGCGGGAAGACATGGGTTCCCCGCGACAGGTATTCCTTGACGATGTCGTTCTGGGTCGTGCCCTGGAGCTGGGTGATGTCCGCACCCTGTTCCTCGGCGACGACCTGGTAGAGCGCCAGCAGCCACATGGCGGTGGCGTTGATGGTCATCGAGGTGTTCATCTGCTCCAGGGGGATGTCCTGGAACAGCCGGCGCATGTCACCGAGGTGCGCGACCGGCACGCCCACCCGGCCGACCTCGCCGCGGGCGAGGATGTGGTCGGAGTCGTACCCGGTCTGCGTCGGCAGGTCGAACGCCACCGACAGACCGGTCTGGCCCTTGGCGAGGTTGCGCCGGTACAGCTCGTTGGACGCCTCTGCCGTGGAGTGGCCGGCGTACGTGCGCATGAGCCACGGCCGGTCCTTCTGGCGCTCAGTCATCTGTGCTCCCGGGTGTCTCAGATGTTGCGGAAGCGGTTGATGGCGTCGATGTGCTGGTCGCGCTTGGCCTGGTCGCGCACGCCCAGACCCTCCTCGGGGGCGAGGCAGAGCACGCCGACCTTGCCCTGGTGGAGGTTGCGGTGCACGTCGTAGGCGGCCTGGCCGGTGTCCTCCAGGGAGTACACCTTCGACAGGGTCGGGTGGATCTTGCCCTTCGCGATGAGCCGGTTGGCCTCCCAGGCCTCGCGGTAGTTGGCGAAGTGCGAGCCGATGATCCGCTTCAGCGACATCCACAGGTAGCGGTTGTCGTACTCGTGCATGTAGCCCGAGGTCGACGCGCAGGTGGTGATGGTGCCGCCCTTGCGGGTGACGTAGACGGAGGCGCCGAAGGTCTCGCGGCCGGGGTGCTCGAAGACGATGTCGATGTCCTCGCCGCCGGTGAGCTCGCGGATGCGCTTGCCGAAGCGCTTCCACTCCTTGGGGTCCTGGGTGGACTCGTCCTTCCAGAACTTGTAGCCCTCGGCGTTGCGGTCGATGATCGCCTCGGCGCCCATGGACCGGCAGATCTCCGCCTTCTGCGGCGAGGAGACGACACAGATCGGGTTGGCGCCGCCCGCGAGCGCGAACTGCGTGGCGTAGGAGCCGAGTCCGCCGCTCGCGCCCCAGATCAGGACGTTGTCGCCCTGCTTCATGGCGGCGCCGTTGCGGGAGACGAGCTGGCGGTAGGCGGTGGAGTTGACCAGACCCGGGGCGGCGGCCTCCTCCCAGCTGAGGTGGTCCGGCTTCGGCATCAGCTGGTTGGACTTGACCAGCGCGATCTCGGCGAGACCACCGAAGTTGGTCTCGAAGCCCCAGATGCGCTGCTCGGGGTCGAGCATGGTGTCGTTGTGGCCGTCGCTGGACTCCAGCTCGACGGACAGGCAGTGCGCGACGACCTCGTCACCGGGCTTCCAGGCGTTGACGCCGGGGCCGGTGCGCAGGACGACGCCCGCGAGGTCGGAGCCGATGATGTGGTACGGCAGGTCGTGGCGCTTGGTCAGCTCGCTGAGCCGGCCGTAGCGCTCCAGGAAGCCGAACGTCGACAGCGGTTCGAAGATCGACGTCCACACCGAGTTGTAGTTGACCGACGAGGCCATGACGGCCACCAGGGCCTCGCCCGGGCCGAGCTCGGGCAGGGGGACCTCGTCGAGGTGGATCGACTTGCGGGGGTCCTTGTCGCGGGTCTCGAGGCCCGCGAACATCTCCGTCTCGTCCTTGTGCACGGTGATCGCACGGTACGACTCGGGGAGCGGCAGAGCGGCGAAGTCGGCGGACGTGGACTCCGGCGACTGGATCGCGTCCAGGATTTCCTTCACGGTGGTGCCTCCGGCGACGAGCGTCCGAGGGAAGACGCTGTTGAGGGTTACGTCGGGGTGCTGCTGATCTGTCTGGGTGGTGCCGTCGGTTCGGCGGAGGGGTGGTGCTCTCGGCGGCGCTTTGTGGCGCGGAAGGGTGCCTGTGACGCAGGCGTCCGGGCGCGCAGGCACGTGGCTTGCGGGGACAGTCGGCGTACGGGAGTTCTCTGTTCGCCGGCCGCCCGGACACTCTCAACGTATGGCACGCCGTGTCACCCCGCAAGGCACCGAGTGCCAGAAAGTTCGCTCAGGTGAAATCTTTACGTAACACTTGAGCGATGATCGATCAGGCGAGGGTTAAAAAGGGGCTCTGACATGCCAAAACGGCCACCCGGAGGGGTGGCCGTCATCACAGTTACCGATGAGTAAAGAGGGGTTCCGAGAGGCCCCGCGGGAGGCGTCAGCGGTCGCGGAGGGCCTCTTCGATCGTGCGCATGACCTCGTCCAGCGGGGCGTCCGTGCGGGCCACGGTCACGAGGACCTCGCCGTGGGTGGAGGCCGTCGCGGTGGCCGGTTCCGGGGGCATGGAGCGGCCGGCGCCGATGCCGGTGCCGAAGGTCTTGCGGACGATGGCGAACGCGTGGTCGAGCTGGGTCTCCACGTCGCCCTGGCCGCCGGAGCGGAGCCAGCGGCGCAGGACGTGGTTGTGGGCGGTGACGACCGCCGACGCGGCCACCTCGGCGAGCAGCGGGTCGTCGTTGCCGTCGTCGACATGGGCGTGCTCGTCGAAGTGGCCCAGCAGGTAGCGGGTGAAGAGGCGCTCGTAGCGGGCCACGGAGGCGATCTCCGCCTCGCGCAGGGTGGGGACCTCGCGGGTCAGCTTGTAGCGGGCGACCGAGATCTCCGGCCGCGCCGCGTACATCTTCATGACTTCCTTGATGCCCCGGCACACCGTGTCGAGCGGGTGCTCGTGCGCCGGTGCCGCGTTGAGCACGGCCTCGGCGCGGATCAGGGTGTCGTCGTGGTCCGGGAAGATCGCCTCTTCCTTGGAGCGGAAGTGGCGGAAGAAGGTGCGGCGGGCGACACCGGCCGCCGCCGCGATCTCGTCGACGGTGGTCGCCTCGTACCCCTTGGTCGAGAACAGCTCCATGGCCGCGGCCGCCAGTTCCCGGCGCATCTTGAGCCGTTGGGCGGCGGCACGACTGCCCGCGGCACTCTCCGGCGCGTCGGGCGTAGCTGGTGTACGTGAGGACTTGGCGGGCTGGGACATGCCCCGAACGTACTGCATCCGCGCAGGAGAGTGCGCAGGTCCACCGATCCCCCCGCCCCGCGCGGGCGGGGGAGTACGGGTGCCGGAGGGCACGGACCGGCCGCCCGGGGAGAGCAGTCCGCCCCAGTCCGTGCCCTCGTGGAACCAGTCGCCCGGCCGCTCAGCGCTTGGCATATTCGCGGAAGCCGCGGCCGGTCTTGCGGCCGAGGCAGCCCGCGGCCACCAGGTGCTCCAGCAGCGGCGCGGGGGCGAGCCCCGGGTCGCGGAACTCGCGGTGCAGGACCTTCTCGATGGCCAGCGAGACGTCCAGCCCCACCACGTCCAGCAGTTCGAACGGCCCCATCGGGTAACCGCCGCCCAGCTTCATCGCCGCGTCGATGTCGTCCAGCGTCGCGTAGTGCTCCTGCACCATCTTGATCGCGTTGTTCAGGTACGGGAACAGCAGCGCGTTCACGATGAATCCGGCCCGGTCGCCGCAGTCCACCGGGTGCTTGCGGATGGCGCCGCACAGCTCGCGGACGGTGGCGTGGACGTCCTCGGCGGTCAGGACCGTGCGGACCACCTCGACCAGCTTCATCGCCGGCGCCGGGTTGAAGAAGTGCATCCCGATCACGTCCTGCGGGCGCGAGGTCGCGCGGGCGCAGGCCACGACGGGCAGCGAGGACGTGGTGGTGGCGAGGATCGCCCCCGGCTTGCAGACCTTGTCGAAGGTCGCGAACAGCTGCCGCTTGACCTCCAGGTCCTCCGCCACGGCCTCCAGCGCCAGGTCGACGTCCGCGAACGCGTCGTACGAGCCCGCCGGGGTGATCCGGTCCAGGGTCTCGGCGGCGGCCTCGACCGTCATCCGGCCCTTGTCGACCGACCGCGACAGCGACTTGCCGATACGGGCCTTGGCGGCCTGCGCCTTCTCCTCGGTGCGCGCGGCCAGGACGACCTCGTAGCCGGACTTGGCGAACACCTCGGCGATCCCGGACGCCATGGTCCCGGAGCCCGCCACGCCGACCGAGCGGACCGTGCGCCCGGGGACCGTGGCGACCCCCTCCAGCGGCGTCAGGGCGTCCCGCACGACGGTGGCGGAGCCGGGCGCCTCGTAGGTGTAGAAGCCGCGCCCCGACTTGCGGCCCGTCAGGCCCGCCTCGCTGAGCTGCTTCAGGATCGGCGCCGGCGCGTGCAGCCGGTCGTGCGAGGCCGCGTACATGGCCTCCAGGACCGTACGGGCGGTGTCGACGCCGATCAGGTCGAGCAGCGCCAGCGGGCCCATCGGCAGACCGCAGCCGAGCCGCATCGCCGCGTCGATGTCCTCGCGGGAGGCGTACTTGGCCTCGTACATCGCGGCGGCCTGGTTGAGGTAGCCGAACAGCAGCCCGTCGGCGACGAATCCGGGCCGGTCGCCGACCGCGACGGGCTCCTTGCCCAGGTCGAGCGCGAGGTTCGTGACGGCGCTGACGGCCTGCGGCGCGGTCAGCACCGAGGAGACCACCTCGACCAGCTTCATCGCGGGCGCCGGGTTGAAGAAGTGCAGCCCCAGCACCCGCTCGGGGTGCGCCGAGTCGGCGGCCAGCCGGGTGACCGAGAGGGCGTTGGTGCCGGTCGCGAGCACCGTCTCGGGACGCACGATCGCGTCCAGCTCCCGGAAGACCTGCTGCTTGATGTCGTACGACTCCGGGACGACCTCGATCACCAGGTCGGCGTCGGCGGCGGCCCGCAGGTCGGTGAAGGTGCGGAAGCGGGCGAGGGCGTCACCGCGTTCCCGCTCGGTGATCCGTCCGCGTGCCACGGCACGCTCCGTCGAGGACTCCAGCGCCGCGACGGCACGGGCGGCGGCCGCCTCGCTGATGTCGATGCCGATGACCTCGCGGCCGGCCCGGGTCAGCACCTCGGCGATGCCGGTGCCCATGGTGCCGAGGCCGATGACGGCGATCGTGGTGAGAGGGGACTGCGGGGACAGGGGCGAGTCGGAAAGGGGAGTGGCCATCGCGGGACTCCAGGGATGAGGGTGACGACTGAGGAAGCGCCCGGGTACGCCGACGAGGGCGCGACCAGCGCGTGGAGTGCGGGTGCTGCCGGGCTGCGAGCGCACACGCCCGGTGCCGCCGCCGTGGGCGTGCACACGCCCAGGGGGAACGGCTGAACCGACCGGCCCTGTCCCGAGGCCGAGTCGCACTGCGGTACTGCGCGTACCGAACCGACTGCGCTCACGACGGCCGCGTCACCAGACCGTCGAAGCGAATACGAGTGGGTCACTCGCTCGTCTGAGCTTAACCGGTGGGTAACGAGCGCGCCAGCCCCCGTCTTTGTGAGGTAGGTCCCTGAAGGCAAGCCCCGCCCGTAATCTCGACGGTATGGACGAAGCGTTGCGATCACTCACGGAGCGTGTGCGGAACGAGTCGGGCGGATCGGCCGGCTGCGAACGGCTCCTCGCCACCGAGGACACCGACGAGCTGGCCTCCGTGCTCACCGCGCCCGGACAGCCCTTGTGGGCCCGCGAGGTGGCCGCCTTCCGGCTCGGGGTGGCGGGGGACCGGCGGGCCTTCGAGGCGCTCGTCCTGCTCCTCAACCACCGTGACCCGCCCCGCTGCGCCTCGGCCGCCCACGCCCTGGCCCGGCTCGGCGACCCGCGCACCGCCCGCGCGGCCGCCGCCCTCGCCACCAACGAACTGCGCGTCGCCTACGCCCTGCACCCGGTCCGGCTGCTCGTCGAGCTCCGCGCGCCCGAGGCCGTGCCCGCGCTGATCACCACCCTCGAACGCCGGCTCACCCCGCACGACCCCTACCGCCGGGTGGCCCTCGCGTGCGTGGAGGGCCTCGGGGCGCTGGGCGACACCAGGGCCAGACGGGTCCTCAGCGAGGCGCTCGCCCACCCGGCGCTGGCGGAGGCCGCGGTGCACGCCCTGGCCAGGATCCCGAGACAGCGCTGACGCCCGGCGGAGGCGCCGCCCCCGGGTGCGTGCGGATCGGCGGGGTGGATCCTCGGGGGCGGCGCCTCCGCCGG
>NZ_LIRK01000037.1:32963-37240 GCF_001419765.1 Streptomyces torulosus | reverse complement strand
ACAGGGTGTGGGGGTGGGTGTTGCCGAGGACCTGCTCGTACTGGGTGAGGGTGGTCTTGTACAGGGGGATGGCCCGTCCCAGCCCCCGGCTGCCTTGTAGGCGCTGGCGAGGTTGTTGCGGCTGTTCAGGGTGTCGGGGTGGCTGTCGCCCAGCACCTGCTCGTACTGGGTGAGGGTGGTCTTGTACAGGGGGATGGCCCGTTCCAGGTCCCCCGCCGTGTAGTAGGCGCTGGCGAGGTTGTTGCGGCTGGTCAGGGTGTGGGGGTGGGTGTCGCCCAAGGCCTGCTCGTACTGGGTGAGGGTGGTCTCGTACAGGGGGATGGCCCGTCCCAGGTCCCCCGCCGACTCGTAGGCGCCGGCGAGGTTGTTGCGGCTGGTCAGGGTGTCGGGGTGGGTGTCGCCCAGGACCTGCTCGCGCTGGGTGAGGGTGGTCTTGTACAGGGGGATGGCCCGTCCCAGGTCCCCCGCCGACTCGTATGCGCCGGCGAGGTTGTTACGGCTTGACAGGGTGTGGGGGTGGGTGTTGCCGAGGACCTGCTCGCGCTGGGTGAGGGTGGCTGTGCGCAAGGCGATGGTGTGGGCATCGCGTCCCTGCCGGTACAGGTACTGCGCCGCCGTCTCGTATGCGTCAGCGGTCTGGGTTGATGGCGGCCAGTGTGGCGGCGTTGTGGCGACGAGGGCCAACAGGTGCGGTAGGAGACCATCCCATGGCGTGTCATCGGTGTTGTGGTGGAGGAGGGCCTGCTGGGCCAGGTGCTCTGCTTCTTGGCGGCCTGGGGGGTAGGTGTCGGGTTCGGTGGGAGGGGTGCGTAGGACGGTTTGGACCAGGCGGTGGATGCTGACGCTTTGCCGGTCGGCGGAGAACGAGATCATGTTGTAGGCATGGAGCGCGCCCAGCGCCTCGCCCAGGTCGACGGGGTCCGGGGCCAGTGGGGTGAGGAGGTGGCGGGGGATGTCGTCCGGAGCCAGCCAAGCGAGCGTGTGCAGCACGGTGACGGCCAGCGGGTTTCGGGTGTGGATGGCGGTCAGGGTGTGCTGCCAGATGCGGGCGATCGTGCGTTGCGGGTCGATGCCTTCCGGGGCGGTGTCCAGGACTCGGCCGAGCAGGGCGGGGTACTCACCGAGGTCGGTACCGGTTTCATACAGGTAGGCGCCGGCTTGTTCCAACGCCAGGGGGAGGTAGCCGAGTTCGGCGGCGAGTTTCCGCGCCTGCCAGCGTTGCTGCGGTGTGGGCGGGTGCTGCTCGCCGAGGGCGAGGGTGCACAGGAGGTCGGCTGAGGTGTCGGCGTCGAGCAGGCCCAGGGGCATGGTGGGGGCGATGGTGTGCCAGCCGGCGCTTTTGCGGCTGGTGGCCAGGTGGTGCCCGTCCGGGAGGGTACCGAGGTAGTGACGCAGGTCGGTGGGACGTTCGACGTTGTCGAAGACCAGCAGCCAGCCGGGATGCCACTGCAGCCACAAGATCGCCCACGCCGCCCGTTCCGGCACCCCCGCAGTGACGGCCCATTGCGGACACAGCCGCGTGGCCAGACTCGCCAGGCCGGTGACGATCTGCTCGGTGGTCTCAGCGGTGATCCACCACACCAGGGTGTAGTCGCGGCGGTAGGTGTGGGCGTAGTGCAGAGCGAGAGTCGTCTTGCCGATCCCGCCCAGTCCATGGATCGCCCGAGTCCGCGTCATTTGGGTGACCGCGGCTTCCCCCGCATCGGTCAGGAGGGCACGCAGTGCGGTGAGTTCGTGCCCCCGGCCAACAAACACCCCTGACGCCGAACCCGGCAGGTTCCCCGCCCCCGGTGGTGCCTGCACCTCCTGCGCCCAGCGCACCGCTTCGGCCGGCAAGGTCACCACCTGAGCAACGTCACCGGTGATGGCCACGCCGACGTTGCCGCCCGCAGCGACTGATCTCGGCCCCGCGGCGTGTACAGCAGCTGATTCCTCACTCACGGCTGAATCCTGCCGCTGTCACCAGCGAGGACGGTATCGCAGGCCGCCAACTGCCCACCCACAGCGCTCATCCGATCCCCCGACCCGTGCGGCTCCGAAGAGACCAGCGTAGGAACTCCGACCTCTCCCCGAGGCCCTAACGCCCGAACACCCGAGGAGGTTCGACGTCGCCAACGCTCCATGAGAGGCAGGATGCGCACCTGCGACACCCGCTTTAGGAGTTCGATCCGGGCCCGGCGTGGCCGGGACTAGCCTCGCGCTCTGGGGCCGTACATGGTCGCTGGTTGTCGCCGCCGTCCGTGCTCGTTGATGTCAACGTTGGATGTCAGCGGAACAGCCCCGGGACCGGGCAGACCTCCAATAGTTCGTCCGGCCGGTCTGCCCAGCTCCACCAGATATGTCGATCGGCACACCGCCACAGCGACCGGCAGGTCCGCCGGCCATCGTCCTCCCGTTTGACGAGGACAAGGCCGCCGGACTTCATGGGCTGGCTGCACTCAGGACAGGTCGGGGCCTTGGGTGTCTGAGGGGGGTTGGTGGTCGGGATCGGTTGCTGGGGTTGCTGTATCTGGTTGCTGTACAGCTGCTGCAGCTCTACGGGCAGCGGCGAGTTTGTTGCGGCTTCTCAGGGTGTCGGGGTGGGGGTCACCCAGGACCTCCTCGCGCTGGGGTCCACTGCGATGGAGAGGAACTGTGTCTCCTCCAAGGTGAGATCTGCGACTGTCATGGGCAGCTGGTCGACCACGCACTTGGGGCTCAGCTCGGCATGCGCGAGACCGACTGCAAGGCTTACGAGGAGCCAGTGGTCGGCTGTCTCATAATGGGGAAGGGGCACGCTGCAGATCTCGGTCTCGTCGCTCCTGCGTGGCAGGCCGACCAGTGCATGCAGGGCTGGGGTAGCACGCCCTTTGGCGATCTTCTTGATCTCCCGCCGCTCAGCCGCCCCGGCCGATCTCGACGAACGCAAGAAGTCCCGGTTCGAAGCGATGTTCCCACTGCTTGGCGAAGCCCAGCCGCTCGTACCACGCGACGACCGCCGCAGCGTCCTCGATGCGAAGAGTGGGAACGGCTTCCTCGTTAATGGCGCCGTCGTCGCAGACCGCCCAGGGCCAACGTTGCCGCCGCGCGCTAGATGGCATCCGATATGAGCTGGCTGCGGATCATCCCTCTGGAGTTTGCCTCAGTTCCTCCCGCAACTGGAGGGCTCTCTCCAAGTCTTGAGCGAAGGCGTTGGGTCGCTGCTCGGCTAGGGCCTTGCGGATCTCGACGGCGCGGGTGACGGCGGCCAGGGCCTCCTCCCGCCGCCCCAGGCCCGCAAGGTGGACGGATTGGTTGTTCAGGGACATGGCGAGGTCAGGTAGGAAGGCGTCGGGTCGCTGCTCGGCTAGGGCCTTGCGGATCTCGACGGCGCGGGTGACGGCGGCCAGGGCCTCCTCCCGCTGCCCCAGATCCGCAAGGTGGACGGATTGGTTGTTCAGGGACATGGCGAGGTTGGGCAGGAAGGCGTCGGGTCGCTGCTCGGCCAGGATCTGGTAGGTCTCGACGGCGCGGGTGATGGCAGTCAGGGCCTCCTCCCGCCGCCCCAGGCCCGCAAGGTGGCCGGAATGGTTGTTCAGCGAGATGGCGAGCTTGGGCAGGAAGGCGTCGGGTCGCTGCTCGGCCAGGATCTGGTAGGTCTCGACGGCGCGGGTGACGGCGGCCAGGGCCTCCTCCCGCTGCCCCAGATCCGCAAGGCGGTTGGATTGGTTGTTCAGCGAGCCGGCGAGGTCGGGTAGGAAGGCGTCGGGTTGCTGCTCGGCCAGGGCTTCGCGGATCTCGACGGCGCGGGTGGCGGCGGTCAGGGCTTCCTCCCGCTGCCCCAAATCCGCAAGGCGGTTGGATTGGTTGTTCAGCGAGCCGGCGAGGTCGGGTAGGAAGGCGTCGGGTCGCTGTTCGGCCAGGGCCTTGCGGATCTCGACGGCGCGGGTGATGGCGGCCAGGGCCTCCTCCCGCCGCCCCAGGCCCGCAAGGTGGACGGACCGGTTGTTCAGCGAACTGGCGAGGTCGGGGAGGAAGGCGTCGGGTCGCTGTTCGGCCAGGATCTGGTAGGTCTCGACGGCGCGGGTGGCGGCGGTCAGGGCTTCCTCCCGCCGTCCCAGATCCGCAAGGCGGTTGGATTGGTTGTTCAGCGAGCCGGCGAGGTCGGGTAGGAAGGCGTCGGGTCGCTGTTCGGCCAGGATCTGGTGAGTCTCGACGGCGCGGGTGGCGGCGGTCAGGGCTTCCTCCCGCCGCCCCAGGCCCGCAAGGTGGACGGACCGGTTGTTCAGCGAGGTGGAGAGGTCGGGTAGGAAGGCGTC
>NZ_LIRK01000037.1:0-32943 GCF_001419765.1 Streptomyces torulosus | reverse complement strand
GCGGGTGACGGCGGCCAGGGCCTCCTCCCGCCGCCCCAGGCCCGCAAGGTGGACGGACCGGTTGTTCAGCGAGCTGGCGAGGTCGGGTAGGAAGGCGTCGGGTCGCTGTTCGGCCAGGATCTGGTAGGTCTCGACGGCGCGGGTGGCGGCGGTCAGAGCTTCCTCCCGCCGTCCCAGATCCGCAAGGCGGTTGGATTGGTTGTTCAGCGAGCCGGCGAGGTCGGGTAGGAAGGCGTCGGGTCGCTGTTCGGCCAGGATCTGGTAGGTCTCGACGGCGCGGGTGACGGCGGCCAGGGCCTCCTCCCGCCGCCCCAGGCCCGCAAGGTGGACGGACCGGTTGTTCAGCGAACTGGCGAGGTCGGGGAGGAAGGCGTCGGGTCGCTGCTCGGCTAGGGCCTTGCGGATCTCGACGGCGCGGGTGACGGCGGCCAGCGCCTCCTCCCGCCGCCCCAGGCCCGCAAGGTGGCCGGAATGGTTGTTCAGGGACATTGCGAGGTCGGGTAGGAAGGCGTCGGGTCGCTGCTCCGCCAGGATCTGGTAGGTCTCGACGGCGCGGGTGATGGCGGTCAGGGCCTCCTCCCGCCGCCCCAGATTCGCAAGGCGGTTCGCCTGGTTGTTCAGCGAGGTGGCGAGCTTGGGTAGGTCGGGATCGTGCCTATCGTGGTGTTTGACCAGGGCCGTGCTGAGGCCGGCGGCCCATTCACTCAGGACCAGGCTGGAGTCTGGTAGGTGGTCGCTGAGGTGGTGCAGCAGGGCGATGTCCTGCGTGGTGCGAGTCAGCTGTGCCAGGGCGGCAATCAGGGGTGCGGGGTGGGGTGTGCGTGTGGCTGTGGTCAGGGCGGCCGGTCCCAGCACGGTCGGGGCGGTGGTGACGGCGTTGCACAAGATGCTGCTGATTACAGCGTGGTGGTGGGGGTGTTGGGCGGTGCGGGCCAGAACAGTCAGGGCCTGCGCGGCAGGTGTGGCGGGTAGGGTGGTCAGGATGCGGGTGAACAGCTCTGGTTCGCGGTCGGCTTGGGTGCCGAGGTGGTATTCGGCGATTCGGTCGGGCTGGAGGCTGCCCCATACCGAGCCTGCCTGGGTCGGGTAGAGATCTGCCAGCCAGGTGGCCAGCGCCCCGCAGACAGCCGCCGCGCTCTCGTCGGTCAGACCAGGGAGTTGGGCCAGGAGTGCTCGGGCGTGCTCACGGTTGGTGGCGGGGACCAGGCAGGCCAGGGCGACGGCGAGAGCGCGGGTTTCGGTTCCGCTGCGTTCGCCGCTCAGGCCCCGTCCGGGGGTGTCGGCGGTCTCGTCCCAGTATTTGCGTTCGTGTCCCAGCAGCCGACCTTCCAACACGGCGGCTGGGCCGGAGGGCTGGGGGATACCGGTGGCGTCCAGCAGGGCGAGGAGGGCGGCCATCTGCAGCGACAGCGGCGTGTCGAACTCGGCACTGGCCAGTGCTGGTAATGCCGCCGCATCAGTGAGACTGGGCAGCAGGGCCGCCCAGTCGGTGGCGGGGAAGAACCGGCGCAGCAGGGTGCTGAAGTCACCGAGGGCCTGCCGGTAGGCGGTGGCGCGCTCTTGCGGGGTGTGGTGTAGGGCCAGGACCGGTGTGACCGTGGCTGTGGCCAGAGCCTGGCCGTGGGGGTGTTCGGTGGCGCGGGTCCACCAGTCGCCTGCGGCGCGGGCCAGGGCCAGCAGGCGTACGGGACTTGTGGCCTGGTCGTGGTCGACCGCTTCCAGCAGTGCGTGGAGTTGCGGGATTCGGGTTTCGGCGTAGTCGACGATGACCAGCAGCGGCCGGCACACCCCGGACAGGGAATCCAGCCGCACTCCCGTGTCGGTGGTCAGGCGGATCGCGGTCCAGCCCTGCCCTGTCATTCGGGTGGCGAGTTCGGCGGCCAGCCGGGTCTTGCCCGCACCGCCCGCGCCGGTCAGCAGCCGAGCCTGCACCACGCTCTGCTCCCACCCCCACATCCCACCCGCTGCCCCGCTGTCAGGGGCGGGGTCCGCCTGCTCTGGGGACGGCTGGCACCAAAGGGTTAGGTCATCGAGGAGGTTTTCGCGTCCCATGAAGGACACCACCGCCTGCTCCGGGCGCAGCAGGTCGGCGGGCGAGCGTGGCGGCCGGGGGCTTGCGGTGCGGTCGGTGAGGTGTTGCAGGTCTGCGGGCTCCAGCAGCATCGCCCGCCCGGTGTGTTCCTCGACCAGCTCCCGCACACTCTGGTCCGACGCCAGCACATAGGCGGGGACGGCCTCCAGCTGGGTGTGGCTCCAGTCGGGCGGATCACCAGCCACCACACCGGTCAGCAGCGGCGCCATCCCCGGTGTACTGCCGCACCACAACGCGGACCCGGACATCCCACCCCACGGCGAAGCGCCCTCGTGAGACTGGGCCCCCATGCTGGCGACCAGGACGTAGCGGTCTCTGTCCCGGCCGCTCTCCGGCAAGACCCGCCCGTCAACCTGCACGAGCGACACCGCATCCCCGCCGGCCTGCCCCACCACCGGATACCCCAGCGCCTGCGCAGGGCAGGCCTGCATGGTCACCAGCCGCCCCCACCGAACCCCAGGCAAGGGCCTGTCCGAGAGATCATCCCCGGCCAGTAGCAGCGCCGCGTCCCACCCCGCAGGACCGTCCTCGAACCGGGACCACACCACCTGGCACGGCACCCGCCCGGCCAAACCCGGCAACTGCACCGACACCTGCCCGTGGTCCTTGAGGACGTGCGCGGCCGTCAGCACCAGCCGCCCGCCCAGCACATACCCAGACCCCCGGGCGTCACCGGACCGCACCACCGCCACCCGCGCCCGCTCCACCCCGCACCTCCCCGTCCCGACAACAGAGCCCAGAGACACCATGCCCCTGGGCCCACACCGTGTGATACAGCCCGCGCTACCCGCCGAACTTCGACCCCAGCATCTCGCCCGTGGCATCCGGCTGATCGGTGTTCACGTGATAGGCGCCGTTGGTCACGGCATCCTTAGGCGTCAGCACCAGCTTCACCCGATGCACCGACGCCTTCGACACCGAAGCCTCCACACCGGCCGACACCACCCACGCCTTCAGCCCGGCCTTGCCCTTGCCCTCCTTACGCATCTCCACCGAGAACTCCAACTCCACCGGCCCCACCTCAAACCGCGGGCCGCTACCGCCACCCGCCGCCGCAGCCACCAACTCCGCCCGCAGGTACTCCACAGCCTCCGCAATCCCGATCTCTTCAGCCACTCCAGACCCCTCCCGCTCGAAGACGCACAACCACCGAACACGCTGGACAGCGCACCCACGCAGACGACCACCACCACCTCAGAAGTTCCCACAACACTTCAACCACCAAAAGGTGATCGAAACGCATCTGAAAACGCCTCACCCCGATCGCAGGCGATCGAAACAGCGCGCTGAAGAGTCAAGGTCGGTGGAACGGCTTTGGGGTGGCGCTGCTTTGGCGCGAGTGATCATGGCCCCGTAAGCTTCCGGCGCGTCGGGCAGTCTGCGGACCTGCCCGGTAAAGCACGACGTTGGGGCCATGATCTTCGAGGCTCGCGCCAAAGTGGCTCCGTAAAGCCGTGGAGCCGACCGCCCCAGCCACGACGTACCCCTTCTCTGACGTCAGGTGGCCGATTGCTGTGCGCGCGGCACGGGCGCCGGCCGGGCTGGAGCGGGACGGAGGCAGGAGCGCAGGCCCGGCCGGGGGTCGGGCCGCGCGCGGGGAGCGGAGCGAGCCGCCTTGAACCCGTAGAGAAAGTTGTAACTCAGTCGGTCGGCTGGTCCGGTCGGGGCTTGAAGTCGTATGCGCAGGAAGACAGTTCCCTGCCTTGAAGTCGTATGCGCAGGAAGACAGTTCCCTGCCTTGACGGTGTGCGAGTGGCAGGAAGATCACCGGTCGGATGGTCCAGGTGATGCGGGTCGTGGCATGAGTGACCGACACCGTGCAGGGCTCGCAGCGCAACAGGGCTCGGCGCGTCTCTATGCGGCCGTCGTACAGCCACTCCCACGCCTGGGCGGATGCGTCCGGGTCGAACGCCGGCGAGATCGTGCGGAGCGCGACCGCAACCCATCTGTCTGCCTGCGGTGCCGAGTAGGCGTCGAACGACCCCCGGAGCTCCAACCCGCCCTCTCCGTCGAGGTCTTGGGTCCAGCACTCGCACCAATAGCCGCGGCGGGCCTCCTCCTTCAGCACGGGCGGTCTCCCGGTCGGGTGCCGGTGAAGAGTTCCGCCGTGACGGTGTAGCCGGCCCTGCTGCCGTGGATGGCGACGCGGTGGGCGAGTGCGGTGACCATGTCCAGGCCCCGGCCGTGTTCGGCCTCGTCGTCCTGGTGCTCGACCTTCGGGGCTGTCCCGGTTCCTCCGCCGTCGGTCACCGACAGGGCGATCACCTGCCGGGAGACTGCGAGGGTCAGGTGGAAGCTGCCGCATTCCAGGCCGCTGGCGGTGTGGAGGATCGCGTTCGCGCTCAGCTCGCTCACGATCAGCTCGGCGTCGTCGGCCAAGGGTGATCCGCGCAGGATGTCGCGGGTCCAGCGGCGGGCCCGGCTGACCTCTTCGGGAAATCCTGGGCAAGTGAGTCCCCAGACGCGGGCGGTGCTCGTATACTCGTGCATACAAGTTCCTTCGTGCTGGTAGGCCGCCATGTGTAGCGGGTTCGGGCTAGACGAGTTTCACGCCGTCGTGGGCGCGGATGGCCGGCGGGGATGCGGCGTCAAGTGCGTCCAGGACGCGGATCGCGTATGCCTCGTCGGCAAGCTCGGTGACTTCTTCGCGGGTGGCCCAGCGCAGGGCGCGGGTCTCGTCGCCGGTGGTCGGTGTGCCGTCGGCCGCTTCGCAGCGGAAGACCAGCGAGACGATCAGGCCCGTCATGTTCTTGTAGACGCCGGTCAGGGTCGCGGGAAGCGCGATCTTGATGCCGGTCTCTTCGAGAACCTCGCGCTGGAGGGCTTCCGGGATGGTTTCCTCGCGCTCGAGGACTCCGCCTGGCGGCTCCCAGTGACCGTTGTCGCGGCGCTTGATCAAGAGGGCGCGGCCCTGGTCGTCGACGATGACTCCCGCGACACTCACGGAGTGCGGACGGTCGGTGCTCACGTTCCTCGGCCCTCTCGGCTGGCTAGGCTCTCCACCGTAGCAACAACAAACGCCCACTCGTCTAGATATCTAAAGGAGTACACGTGCCCTCTCTTCCTTCCGGCCTCCTCGGCGATCTCGACCCCACGAGCGATCGTGCGGTCTTTCGGCAGATCGCCGACCAGCTGCGCGAGGCCATCGACCGGGGGCGTTTCAAGGAGGGCGAGAAGCTGCCCTCGGAAGCGGAACTCGTCGATCACTACGGGGTATCCCGGATGACAGTCCGAAACTCCTTCTCCGTCCTCCAGGGCGAGGGTCTCGTGCACGCCGAGCACGGCAAGGGCGTCTTCGTCCGGCCCCGGCCGCCCGTTCGACGGCTCGCCTCCGACCGCTTCGCCCGGCGCCACCGCGAGCAGGGCAAAGCGGCCTTCATCGTGGAAGCGAACGCCGCCGGCAGTCACCCCCAGGTCGACAGTCTTGAGGTCAAGGAAGAGAAGGCCAGCCAGGACGTCTCGGCCCGGCTGGGGTCCGTGCGGCGGGTGCTGGCTCGTAGGCGCCGGTATCTCCTCGACGGTCGTCCGGTCGAGTTCGCCACGTCCTATCTGCCGCTCGACATCGCGCGCGGTACGCCGATCGCCGAACCCAACCCTGGTCCCGGCGGCATCTACGCCCGTCTTGAGGAGCTGGGTCATCGCCTGGACCACTTCGAGGAGGAGATCCGTGCCCGGATGCCCTCGCCCGCCGAGGTGAAGACGTTGCGGCTGGCCTCCGGTGTGCCTGTCATCCACCTGATCCGGACCGCCTTCGATGCCGCGGGGCGGGCCGTTGAGGTCTGCGACACGGTCATGGCGGCGGATGCGTACGTGCTGTCGTACCAGCTTCCGGCGACGTAATCGGGTGGTTTGCGGTGGTGCGCGGGGGACGCTTCTCCGACTCGTACACCCCAACAGGCATACTCGTATAGACGAGTGGGCAAGTGGTGTGGCAGAGTCGTTCGCGTGAGCCCGAAGATCGGGCTCGCCGGACACATCTTGTCTAGACGAGTAGATAGGGGAAGTTGCCTTGCGTACCATCCGTGTTGAGACCTCGGCCGCGACGATCCTGCTGACGGAGGCTCCTGAGCCCAAGGTCCGGGACCGGCAGACGGGCGAGATCGCCAAGGACGCCGTCAGCGGTGAGGCGCTGATGACGATCGGCGTCGTCTACATCGAGGACGGCGAGTCGTCGCTGATCAAGGTCACCGTGCCTGAAGGCGGTGTGGCCGAGGGGCTGGCGCTGGGGGCGCCGGTCGCGCTGCCGGGGCTGGTCGCCCGGCCGTGGGAGTCGGTGTTCAACGGGCAGCAGCGTCACGGCATCGCCTTCCGCGCCGCCGCCGTGACGCCGGCCGCCTTCCCGGCCGCCATGGGGGCCACCGCCTGATGAGCGACCTGGTGACACTTCTGGAGGTGGGTGGTCCTGTCGCCGTACTCGGCGGCGGGGCCGCCTACGCCCGAGCCAAGCACCCCCGCGTGTACTGGCCCACGGTCGGCCTGCCGATAGCGACCGCCCGGCTCCTCGGCTCCTACGCCTCGGTCATGGAGGCGTGCGGGCTGACCGTGGCGCCGTCCCGGCTGCGGGTCCTCGCCGTCAAGGCCACCACCCGCCGGGAGGTCCGGCCGGTACCGCCTCGCCGGGGGATCATCCGGCCCACCTCGACCGGGCTACGGCTTCGCCTCCGGCTCGCTCCCGGCCAGGAACCGGCGGACGTCGCCGCCTCGGCCGAACGGCTGCGGCACGCCTGGGGCGTTCACGCCGTGTACGTGACGACGGTCAAGCCGGGCGTGGTCGAACTTCGGCTCGTCGGCTTCGACGTGCTGCGCAACGTGCGGATGCCCCGCAAGACCGCCGCCGAGTTCCTCAAGGTGCCCGTGGCGCTGCGGGAGGACGCGACCCCGTTCGTCCGCGACTACCGCACCATTCCCCATCAGCTCACCCTCGGCGCCACGCTGTCGGGCAAGTCCATGTACCTGCGGCACCTGATCACTGGGCTCGCCCGGCAACCCGTCGCGCTGGTCGGTATCGACTGCAAGCGGGGTGTGGAGCTGGCGCCGTTCGCCTCCCGGCTCTCCGCCCTCGCCACCGACCCGAAACAGGCGGCCGACCTGCTGCCCGTGCTCGTCAAGGAAATGGAGGACCGCTACGACCTGATCAAGGCCCGGCAAGGCATCGCGCCGGACACCCCGGACGAGGAGATCACCTCCGACATCTGGGGCCTGCCCGAGGGCGAACGCCCGGTGCCGATCGTGCTGTTCGTCGACGAGGTGGCCGAACTCTTCCTCGTCGCCACGAAGAAGGACGAGGAACGGCGGGACGAGATGGTCACCCAGCTCATCCGCCTCGCCCAGCTCGGCCGCGCCGCCGGGATCTACCTGGAAGTCTGCGGGCAGCGCTTCGGTGCCGAGCTGGGCAAGGGCGCCACCATGCTCCGGGCCCAGCTCACCGGCCGGGTCTGCCACCGCGTCAACGACGAAGCCTCCGCGAAGATGGCCCTCGGCGACATCGCCCCCGAAGCGGTCCTCGCCGCCTGCGCCATCGCTCCCAAGCTGCCCGGCCTGGCCGTGGCCGGTGACACCTCCGGCGGCTGGTCCCGCATCCGCACGCCGTACCTGTCCCTCGGCGACGCCGCCGGGATCTGCCGGGATAACGCACACCTGGTGCCCGACCTGCCCACGCTCAAGCCGTTCCAGCCCTACGTACCCGCACGGCCCGTCGAGTCCCCGGCCCCGGTCGTGCAGCCGCGCCCGGTGACCGACTGAGCCGCACTCCCACTCCGGTCGGCGTGACCGTCTCGCGCCAAGTCCCGACCCCTGCCATGCCTGAACCCGAAAAGGAGCCGCTCCATGCGCGCCCAACTGGCCCGTGTCGACGCGGTGCTCGTCCAGGCACTCATCGCCGCCGCGCTGTCCTTCGCCCACCTGCACGACATCGCCCTGGCGGCCGGACAGGACGGATGGAAAGCCTGGGCCTACCCCGTCTCGGTCGACCTGCTGCTCGTCGCCGCCTGGCGCCGACTGCGCTCCGGTGAGGCGAAAGCGGCCGGGTGGTGCTGGTTCGTCATCGCCCTCGCCGCCTCCCTCGGCGCCAACGTCGCCACCGCCGGCCTCCTCGACATGAACGACGTACCGGCCTGGCTGCGCATCCTCGTCGCGGGCTGGCCCGCCATCGCCTTCCTCGGCGGAACCCTCCTCGCCCACACCACACCGACCGCGGTCGACGAGGACGCCGAGCCTGGGGACGGCTACTTGGGCCTGGAGGACGCCCCCGAAGTCGTCCCGAACCTCGACTCGGAGGCACCGCCGGAACCGCCTCCGACTCCACCCGCCATCGAGCCACCGCCGCCCGAGCGCCCCGCCGTCGCCGTCCCGGCCGCCCTCGTCGAACACTCCCGCAAGGTCGCCGCCGAACACCACGCACGCACAGGGACACCCATCGACACCCCCACCCTCCGCGCCCGCCTCGGCGTCCCCACACCCATGGCCGAAGCCATCGCCGCCCAACTCACCTGACAGACGAGGAGACCAACACCATGCGCCCCTTTATCCAGTCGGCCCTGGAGCGCTCCGCCGAGCTGACCCGCGACAACCGGCTCGTGGACGCCGTGGCCCTCGCCGAAGCCGCAATCAACCGGGCCACCCCCAACGAACACCGAGAGATCGAGCAGTGGCTCACCGACCACGCCCACGACTTCACCGGAAAGGACGCCCGCTGATGTCCCGCCGCTTCCGCAACGTCACCCGCATCGGCCCCGTCCAGGTCGCCACGTCCTACGACGGCCGGGGCCGCGAGAAGCACACCGCCGCCTGCACCGCTCCGCGCTGCGGCTTCTCCGCCGACTACGACAGCCGCGCCGCCGCCGAGCTGGCCGCACGCACCCACCGCTGCCCCGTCCGCTGATCCACCGAAAGGACCCCGTACACCGTGACCGTCAGCCTGCCGCTCGTCGTAGTCCTCGGCCTCTTCGCCTGGGGCGCGGTCAAGTTCCTCGGCGTCCGCACCTGGGTCGTCGTACTGATCGCCCTCTTCGGCTTCTGGCTCTCGCAGACCTTCCTCGCCCCCGCCATCGAGTCCGGCACGCGTACCGGCGTGGACGTCATAAACCGCTTACATGCCTAGACGAGTAGATAGGGAGATCGTGACCGTGTTCCTGCCCAAGTACCCCGACAACCCCACACCGCCGCCCGCGCACACCCACGCCCCGGCCGACCCGGCACCCGTCCGGCGCACGCTCCCGGCGGTCCACATCAGCCCCGCCGTGGTGGCGGCCGTGGTCATGGGCGGTGTCGTCCTTACCGCGCTCCTGGCCGCCGTCGCCGTCTCGGCCATCTCCGTCGCCATCGCGGCTGTGGTCCTGCGCTCCCTGCTCCGCGAGCACAACCGGCGCTGAACCGCGCCAAGCACCTGGGGCGGCACACACGACCAAGCATCTGCCGCCCCAGGGCCACAACTCCTGACCGAGCCAGTCAGAAGGAGACCGCCATCTTCACCCGCACCACACCGCCCCCGCTCCCGGAACTCACCAAGCTCGCCGAGCACGGCACCCTGCCCGGTATCCTCCGCCAGCTCTCCGGACTCGGCGGCTGCACCCACCCGATCCGCCTCGACGGCCACCGCACCAAGTACGACATCGACACCACCACCGGCGAGATCGGCCGCGTCCTCCAGCACCTCGACTCCACCGACCTCCCGGCCGGGAACCTCCTCGTCCGCTGCAACAACCGCCGCACCACCCGCTGCGCGGCCTGCGCAGAGGTCTACCGCCGCGACACCTTCCACCTGATCACCTCCGGCCTGCGGGGCGGCAAGGGCACCCCCGAACAGGTCGGCGCACACCCGCGCGTGTTCGCGACGTTCACCGCCCCGAGCTTCGGCCCGGTCCACAACCGACCCTCCAGCGGGCGCCCCTGCCGCTGCGGCACTCACCACGACCAGGACGACGAGACACTCGGCACCCCACTCGACCCCGACACCTACGACTACGAAGCGGCCGTTCTCTGGAATGCCCACGCCGGACCACTGTGGCGGCGCTTCTCCACCTACCTCCGCCGTGAAGTCGCCAAGCGCGCCGGCCTGTCACAACGCCGCTTCCGCGAACACGCCCGCGTCTCCTTCGCCAAGGTCGCCGAGTACCAAAAGCGCGGTGCGGTCCACTTCCACGCGGTCATCCGCCTCGACGGTCCCACCGGTGGCGACACCCCGCCCCCGGCCTGGGCCACTGCCGAGCTGCTCACGGACGCCATTGGGGCAGCGGCGGCCAAGGTCCGCGTGGACGGCCCGGTCATCGACGGCCGCGCCCACGCCTTCACCTTCGGCCGTCAACTCGACGTCCGCACCATCCGCTCCGCCGACTTCAACGACGGCCAGGAACTGACCGAACGCGCGGTCGCCGCCTACATCGCTAAGTACGCCACCAAGGGCGCCGAAACCGCCACGGGAGCTCTCGACCGGCCGCTGAAGTTCGCCGCCGAACTCGCCCAACTCGACATCAGCGACCATGCCCGCCGCCTCATCCGGGCCGCTTGGGCCCTCGGCGCCCGCAAGGACCTCGAACACCTCCGCTTGCGTGCCTGGGCCCACATGTTCGGCTTCCGCGGCCACTTCTCCACCAAATCCCGCCGCTACTCCACCACCCTCGGCGCCCTCCGCGACGCCCGCGCCCAATGGCGCCGCGCTCAAGCGGCTGCCGCGTTGCCCGAGTGTGAGAACGCCACGACGTACGTCCTCGTGCACTGGGTCTTCGCCGGAACCGGCCTCACCGACACCGAAGCCTGGCTTGCCACATCCCTCGAACCCGCCCCCGGAACGGAAGGAGAGCCGACGTGGACCACCGCCGCGACGAACTCATGACTGTCCCGCAGGTCCTCGACGAACTTGGCGGCGTGTCTCGGCGGACGTTCTATCGCTGGCGCGAACTGGGCTTGGGGCCTGCGGCTTTCAAGCTCCCCAACGGTGAGCTGAGGGTGTGGCGGAGTGATTTCACGACGTGGCTACGGCAGTTGGAGGCGGCGGCATGAAGTCTCTCGACGTGAAGGTCTGGGGCGTTCGGAAGCGTGACACCAAGACGCCCTCGTACGGTGTCCGTTGGTCTGTGGCGGGCAACGTCTTCTCCGACAGCTTCCGGACCAAGGCGCTCGCCGATCACTACCGCTCGAAGCTGATGCGGGCCATGCGGGACGGCGAGGAGTTCGACAAGGAATCCGGGCTCCCGGCGTCCATGGAGCAGCAGAAAGTCACCGTGTCCTGGTACGACTTCGCTCTCAGGTATCTGGCGATGAAGTGGCCGCACGCCGCTCCGAACACACGCGATGGCATCAACGAGTCACTGACGAGCATCACCGTGGAACTCCTCGACGAGCGTGCGGGCCGACCGTCTGATGAGGCGCTCCGCAAGGCACTGCGGAACTGGGCATTCGTACTGCCGGGCCCCTCTGATCGGGAGCTCCCCGACGACGTGCGGAACGTTCTCCACTGGGTGTCCAAGGCTTCTCGACCGCTCGCTGATCTTGCTGAGCCCGCCACGGCCCGCGCTGTCCTCGACTCGCTGAAACTGAAGCTCGATGGCACGGCAGCCGCGGCGGAAACCGTGCGGCGCAAGCGTCGGACACTGGTCAACGCCGCCAACTATGCGGTCGACCTGGGAGAGCTGCGCGAGAACCCCGTCACTGCTGTCCGCTGGCAGAAACCGAAGGTCTCCAACCAGGTGGACCCGCGCGTCGTGGCCAACCCGGAGCAGGCTCGCAATCTCCTGGCGGCCGTCTCCTATGTGGGCGGATACCGGCGTGCCCGCGGCCGTCGCCTCGTGGGTCTGTTCGCCGCCATGTACTTCGGCGGCCTACGGCCGGCGGAAGCGGTCGGCCTCGTCGAAACGGACCTGTCTCTTCCTGGACAGGGCTGGGGCTCGGCCCTGCTCCACCGAACCCGCCCCTCGGTCGGCAAGCAATGGACCGACTCGGGGGAGACCCACGACGACCGCGGGCTGAAGAACCGGCCGACTGAGGACGTGAGGCGGGTGCCGATACCGCCTCACCTCGTCGCTCTGCTCCGCGAGCATCTGGCGACCTTCGGCACGGCGGACGATGGACGGCTCTTCTTCAGCGAGAAGGGCGCGGTCGTCCCGTCCTCGACGTACTACCGCGTGTGGCAGGAAGCCCGGCTCCTCGCACTCCCGCCGGCCGTCGCGTCCTCACCGCTCGCGAGCCGGCCGTACGACCTCCGTCACTCGGCGCTGTCCACGTGGCTCAACGCGGGGGTCGACCCGACCGAGGTGGCCGAACGCGCCGGCAACAGCGTTGAGGTCCTGCTGACCCGCTACGCGAAGTGCCTCGACGGACGGCAGGACGTTGCCAACCGGCGTATCGAGGACCTCCTTCGCGAATACGAGTGAGACACCCTGCATCTCATCGGGGCTCCGGGCATCTTGTCCGGAGCCTCTCTCGTTTTAGGCCTTACCTGCTGCGATGCTTCGAGCCGAGAACAGACGAGGGGGGCTCGTGGAGCTGAAGGTCACGCGCTGGAAGCGGTACGGACATGATCGCCTGTATGCGAATCTGCCCGGTGGAACCGCTGTCGGCTGGGCGGACGTGAGGACGGGGGACATCACCGTCTTAGTTAACGAGTATCGCGACGACGTGATCGCCGTGCTGACACACCACTTACGGAAGCACCCCAAGCTGGTCTTGCCGCAGGCATCTGAAGCTGAAGGCCGCCCGATGCTGCCGCCTCTGACGCCGGCAGACGACCTGTCCACCAACCGCCCCGGAGAATCCCTGCGTGACCTGCTCACCACATCCGGCCCAGGTCTCATCGAGCGGGTCCTCTCACGGCTTCTGCGGCGTCCCTCGGAGTGGCACACGTGGCGTCAGGGCCTGGCGGGGGAGAGGCGAGTAGGAGCCGAGCTGGACCGCTTGGCGCGTCGCGGATGGCGGGTCCTGCATTCCATCCCCCTGGCCAACGGCGTGGACGTCGATCACTTGCTGATTGGGCCGGGCGGGGTGTTCAGCATCAAAACGAAGCACCACCACAACAAGGCCGTATGGGTGGGCGACGATGCCGTGAAGGTCAATCACGGAAAACCGGCGCCGTACGCACGTAAGAGCCGGGCGGAGGCCAAGCGGGTAACCCGAGTACTTGAGCACTATTGCGGCTTTCCCGTACCGGTGGAGCCAGTGCTCGTCTTCGTCGGTGTGACTGATCTGAAAGTGGTCGCCACACAGCTCGACGTGCGCGTGTACCAGGAGCGTCAGGTAGCGGCACTGGCGCCGCTTTCGGGGGTGCTGACGGCTGAGCAGGTTGAGCTGGTGTACGGCGTCGCTCGTCATCGTCAGGCTTGGAGTCGGGCTTGAGCCGGCTCTCTCAGAAGGTCCCGGCCTTCCTCGCGGGAGCTGTGGGAACCCCCAAGGGTTGATCGTCGCCCGGGAGGCCTGTCAGTGGCGCCTCTTACTCTCCGCTCTTGAGTAAAGAGTTCGAATGGAGAGGGGACGCGTATGGGCGGCGACGCATGGACCCAGACCGGGCCGTATCAGCGTGATCTGGCGGCCGCGTTCCGGCAGGCTCAGGAAGACGAGCTGGCGCGGGACAACCACGGCTTCGAGGGCCAGTCTGTCGAGGAACTATGGAGCGACCCGGAGTGGCATGAGTACATCTTCACCGGTGGCACGGGAACCGTGCTGGACTTCCCTCTCATGATCGAGGCCACGAACACCGACGACGGTCCGTTCATGCGGCCGCTGACCGATGATGAGGTGCGTGCGTGGGCTCCTCACGGCCGGCCCACCTACGAGGAGTGGGACGCCGCTCTCGACTCCCAGCGGTTGGACTTCCCAGGCCGCGCCCAGGGGAACTGCACCGTGCTCTACCTCGATGGCAGGCCCGCACACATCGGCTACTGGGGGGTCACCGCCGACTAGGAGGGCACCGCTACCGACTTGCGATGTGGCCCCTGAGCCTGACCCGGGAGCCCCATCGATTTGCGGGGCTCACCTGGCGTGATGCTTCAAGATCCCGTCCACGCCTCGTCCACAGACCTCGACATACGGCCGCTCCGGGCGGCATACGGCTGCACAAACACGAAGACCCCGGCCTCAGCGTTTCCGCTGGTGACGGGGTCTTTGGGCACCTCATGCAAGGTGCCCCCGGCAGGATTCGAACCTGCGCACACGGCTCCGGAGAGATTGCGCCTATCACGCTTCGCGAACCCCCTGACCTGCGGCGGAGTCTGTCGAGAGGTACGCGAGGCCGCGCAGCGTGTCGGAGGTGTGTCGCGCGCTCGATCAACGTGCAAGCTGGCAGAGGCGTCCTGGTCCGCCGGTATCCGCCCGAAGGTCGAGGCTCTCACCGACTGTTGCCCGCGGCGCGCGAGTTAGGCGCCGGGCATACGTCCGAAACCAAGACTGTCTCTGCGCACGCGTCAACTGCACTCATCGCCCCTGGTAGCGACTGACTCATAGTGCTTACGTCGTTTCCGGATGCTCCAAGCCACCACAGCAGCGACAAGAGCCACCAAGAGCCCACCGACAAACTCCGGCACAGATGCAATCAGCAGGTCCTGAACGCTGGTGCTCTGGCCGGAGCAGGTGTCGCTGAGCGATGGTGCAAAGCTGTCTACGTACATAAGAATCGTTGCCCTCCTCTGTCTAGTTGCGGCAAACCTTGGTTCCCATCAGCCGCAGACGAGACAATGTGGCTGGGGATGCCGTGTCCCCAACTGGCGCAGGGGCGACCAGGGGCAACCTGGTGTGGGGCACAGCACTTCGGGCGCCTGAACAGGGACGGAGAACCGTGTCCCGGAGGCGTCCCTGGGACACTCCTGGGACACCTTGGGACCGCAGTATCGGAGGGCAAGAGGGCGTGACAGGGGAAGCAGGGCGCGGGCCTGAACCTGATGACACACTTGGACAGTTCCTGCAATCTCAAGCCGATATGGCGAGCCTGAGCGCACGTGACATCTCGGAGCGTTTCCAAGAACTTGCCAGCCAAGAGCAGTCGCGGATAGAAGACGGAGTGGCCATACCAGCCGATCCGGTAAGCAGGATGAGTTTCTCTAAGTCGCACCTTGACCGGCTGTATAAGGGCTCCTCGTCTCTTCCCTCCAAGCGCTTCCTGAGGATTTTCCTTGGTATAACCAGTCGCGCTGCCGGCATCCATCCCGAGCATCACCGCGAGTTATGTCAACGAGCGGAAGATCTGCTGATGTCCGAGCACCGTAACCGCCACAACAACCGTGCGAAAGATCCCACCTCGACGTCAGTACCTGCCGAGGCGGTTGTGGCCACCCTCCAGATGCAGCTTGAACTGGAACGAGCCAAACGTGCCGAAGACAGATTGCGTTGGGCGCTGAGTGATACTCAGGTGTTGATGGGGACACTGCTGCAGATTATTAACGCGCTGCGGGACATCATCACAGATATAGACACGCAACTCGTTCGAGGGCCAAATGGGCCAGATGTGCAGGAGGTGGCGAAGCGGCAACGAAGCCAAGCGCAGTCGTACAAGGTGGATGCGGAAGTGCAGTTTGACCGTGCCAATCAGCGAAGGCGCTTGTTGGAAACCCTTTGGGATCAAGCACATGGAAATCTGCAGCGTTTGGCTTTGCATGCTGAAGTTACGGATATCCCCTCGCTTCCCGACGGCCTAGCCTTGCCGTCTCAGCTACTGGGGGAAGACTTCCAAAGTCGGCCTGCGCTAGTGGACATTGGAACTGCCCTAGGAAAAGCTCAAGAGCATAACGACGCAGAAGAGCAGAGCACACTCGACCTACAGCACACAATCATGGCCGATACGCCGCTACAGCCAGATGATGAGGTGGCTATTTTGGTGGCGGCCACTCGGCTCACGGATGACAGAACCCGCGGCACGGCTCTCCGTACACTCCTCAAGAATTGGCCCCGGCATCCCGAAACCCGCGATGCTCTCGTGCGGCTAGCCCATGACGAACAGTCGGATATCCGGCTCACCACAGCACGGAGTCTGGCGGAAGGGTGGGCAGGCGAGGCTGTAGCTCGCGATGCTCTTGTCGTCCTGACTCGCGACAGCGGCGCGAGTGTCCGGGAGACAGCGGTACTGGGGTTGGCGGAAGGGTGGGCAGGCGAGGTTGCAGCTCGCGATGCTCTTGTCGTCCTGACTCGCGACAGCGGCGCGAGTGTCCGGGAGACAGCGGTACTGGGGTTGGCGGAAGGGTGGGCAGGCGACGTCGTAGCCCGCGATGCTCTCGTCGCTCTAGCCCACGATGACGACGTGTACGTTCGGATGACCGTGGCAGAGAGCCTGGTTAATGGCTGGCTGAACGATGCCATCGCTCGTACCGCCCTTCACACGCTGAACCGTGACGCTTCGCTAAGCGTGCGCTGGGCAGCATGGCAGGGGATCGCAAAACATGAAGATTTCGGCGGTGGCAGGCCACAGCAGACAGATCAAAGCAGCAATCTCCTTCTCGCGGTGCGAGTTCCTCGTGACCATGGAGCGCCTGAGTCTATCCCTGTAATTGACAGGTTGCGTCGAGGCATCGACTTCGACTCGGGCGTCACTATCCTCTGGGGCAGCAATGGCGCGGGAAAAACAATCTTGCTCAATGCTTTGGCGTTGTTGGGGCCGCTTCGAGTGATTTCGGACTCACCGCTTCGCGCTGGTCCTGCTGTCGTAAGTCGCCAGTTGGCGCAGAATCTTGAGGTGGTCTGGAATGAGGATCGCACTCCAGAAGGCATTTATCACCTGACAGATTTTGACTTCGAACGTCAGGGGCGAAATCATGGAGCTTCCGGCTTGGAAAATTGGATCGAGCGGTGGTTCTCTCTCATAGAGGAAAAGAAAGGGCCGAATCGACTTTTTCTTCTCGATGAACCTGCAGCATATCTTGATCGCGAGGCGCGCAAAATCATGTTTGAGCAGCTAAACCAACTCGTAAATCAGGGCTGCCAGGTAATCATTGCAAGTGTACTGAACGACTGGCTTGAGATGCCCACGGCGCGAGTGGTCCGTATTGACAGGCGTGCATTAAGGAAGTTCCGCCACTGATGCCTTCCAGTTTCCCCATAGTGGCTACATGCGCTCGGAACGAGCGATGACGACAGCCCCGTGAGGTGAAGTGGGTCTGGTGGCATTGTGGCCACTCGGGGCGTTACGACGGCAGAATATTCCCCACGAGTGGATTCGGAAGTCGCTCCGCTCCTACGCCCATGGGAGTTCGGCTTCGCCGACGGCTGTAACACCCACTAGCCGGGTGTTACAGCCGACTTGACCGGACAACCCGGACGCTCGCACTTTGAGCTGTCCGGGCTGTTTGTGCAGGTCACAGGCCTAACCGGACAGCCGGACACGTGGGACACTGCTGTGCGTCGATGTGGTGCCGGGCCCGATGGCACTCTTGACAACGAGCAATGGGGTGGAGAACGAGAGGAGCCGAAGTGCCGGAGGCCAGTCCGCGCGGAACCTACCTGGTCATTGCGGAGGCGCTGCGAAACAAGATCGCAGAAGGGGAGGGCGTCGGCGCCCTTCCGTCAGAGGCTGAGTTCATGGAGGCGCACGGCGTCTCCCGCAACACGATCCGCCGTGCCCTCAAGGTTCTCGAAGCCGACGGTCTTGTTGAGTCTGCTCCCGGGATTGGGTGGCGCGTCGCTCGGGGTGGCGACCGTCGATCTCTCACGGAACGGATGACCCAGGTGATCACAGAGGACTCGCTCTCAGTGGGCGATACGTACCCGTCCGAAGCGAAGCTCTGCGAGCGGTTCGGCGCCTCTCGTACCGCGGTGCGTCGTGTCCTTGCCCAGATGGAGGGAAACGGCCTGCTCGCCACCGTTCATGGCAAGGGGCGAACGGTGCGCGCTCTCCCAACCCCCACTGCCCGGCCTTAGTCTTGGCCGCCATGGGACTGTCTGAGTGGGCGTACTCGCTCTCCGAATCGCTGCTGTCCGATCCGCTCCCGCGTCGGTGGGCGCACTCGCTGGGGGTCGCCAAGCGTGCTCGCTCCTTGGGCCCGATCATGGACGACGATGCCGAGTTGTTGGAAGCTGCCGCAGTGCTGCATGACATCGGATATTCGCCGATGATCGCGACAACCGGCTTTCACCCGCTGGACGGCGCGCGGTTCCTCCGAGACCAGGAGAAGGCCGACGAGCGGGTCGTGCGCCTCGTGGCTCACCACTCCTGCGCCTTGCTGGAAGCTGAGGAGCGCGGACTGAGGAAGGAGCTTGAGGGGGAGTTCGAGCTTGAGCGGCCGGACCTGGTCGATGCCCTGCTGTACTGCGACATGACGACGACGCCCGGCGGGACTCAGACCACGCCGGCCGAGCGGCTGGACGAGATCGTGCAGCGGTACGGCCCGGACACGATCGTTGGGCGGTTCATTCAGCGCGCGGCGCCCGAGATCCATGCAGCGTCGAAGCGTGTTGAGGGCCGGTTGGCGCAGGTCTCTGCCGACGATCAGCCGATGTAGGGCTCTCGCCGCGAGTCGTCGAGACCTTGGCGGATGCGCAGCATCATCGACGGGTGGATGTCCAGTCCGTCAAGGTCCGCTGGGTCAACCCAGCGGACCTCTTTTGACTCGCTGCTCGTACGTAGGGAACCCCCGATGGGGTGGGCCCGGAAGCAGATGGAGAACTGCTGCCGGACCTCCCCGTCGTCGTACGCCAGCACGTGTTCAGGGTCGGTGTAAAGCCCCACGATGCTGTCTACTTCAACGTCAATGCCGGTTTCTTCCGCAACCTCACGGACGACGGTGTCACTGATGCGCTCGCCGATGTCGTGGCCGCCGCCGGGCAGTGCCCACCGATCGTTGTCCGTCTTGTGGATAAGCAGCAACCGCCCCGCGTCGTCTCGGACGACTGCGGTGACCGAGGGCACCACCGAGTTGGCCCGAGGGGCGTTCGGGTCGCGGAAGTAGTCGATGCGGCTCATTAGGCAGTGCCTTCCCAATCGGCAGGTGACGAGATCGGGCGGGCCGATTCCCAGACCTTCTCAACGCTCTCCGCGTAGGCGTCGAAGAGTTCTCCGCCGGGCACGCGTCGCAAGTGCAGTACGGGGGCCATGTAGGCGCCGACGCCGTAGAGGTGCCCGTTCGCCAGCATCTCGTCATCGGCCCGGTAGATCGAGTTGTAGAGGGTCGTACCGTGCAGCCTGAACTCCACCCTGGGGAGGCCGAAGAGCGGACCGTAGTTGATGAGGGCGTTCCGAATCTTGCCCGCCATCGCCGCGCCGATCCCCTCGTCCTCGCCGCGCACCGCCACTGCAGGCGACGTGGGCTCTCCCAACATGAAGCGGATGGGCACTCCGTCGGCTGACTTCTCCTTCACGATGCGGTGGAACGTTGCGTCTTCCGTGAGCCAGAACCCGGAGTACACCAACAGATCGAACTGATGGGTCGCCTTGGAGTAGAGGTTCGTCCAGAGGGTTTGCATCACGACAGACCGGTGCGGATAGAGCCTCACCAACTCCGCGTTGCCGGAGGCTGTGACCTCCGCTGATGTGCGTTCGTCCGGCCAGAGGTACGACACTTCGCACCGCAGTAGAGAGGCCGTCGCGTACTGGAAGCGGCGATATGGCTTGCGCTCAGGCTCGTTGATCCATCGTTCGACCGTCTTGGACGCTACCCCGAGTCGTTCGGCGACTTCATCGAGCGTCAGGCCCAAGTCCACTATCGCGCCGCGCAGTCGCTCGTTCGCCACGTCCAACCTCCCACTGGTCAGGACGACTTGGTACGACTTCACGCTAGCTAAGAACGACTCAAGTCGTACAGCTGCGAAGTCGAGCGTCGTCGATACCGGCGCCAGTCTGTAGGTGCATCGAGCGCGAGGGGCTCGCAGCACTCAAACAGCCGAAGGGCTTGACGGGACGAACTCCCCTCTGCAAGATGAGGAACATGTAATACATGTTCTTCAGGGCTGATGGGGTTTCCGAACTCCGTACCGCCTTGACCGTGCACATGTCCGACCGGCGGGACTCCCCAGCAAGGTCGCCCGCCGCCGGACATCTCCCTGCCCCATCGACTGAGGAGAACGTCCATGCGCACGTACATCGGCCAGCAACAGGCCATCTCTGCTGAAGACTTCGTGGAACTCGCCCTGGGAACGCCGGTTGAGCTGTGGCTCGGGGCCGAGGGCGAGACGGACGAAGAGCGCGCGGCCCGCCTGGACGCGGCGCGCGACATCCTCGCCGACCCGGAGTTCAGCAACCTGCCGGACGACGTTGCCCGTATCGCCGCTGAGGTGATCGAGGCGCACGCGCCGGAGCTGTTCAACGTCGTCCCCCTGGTACGCCCGGCCGGGTTCCGTCGGATCTCCCGTAAGGGGGCTGCGGCATGAGCACCCCGGAGACGAAGCTGACGGCCGCGCACGCTGAGGTGAAGGCCGAGATCGCGAGGACCGACAACAAGACCGCCCTGTTGCTGGCGTTCGTCGGCGCGGTGCTGGCCGGGGCCTGGACGGTCGCCAAGGACATGCCGCTGAACACCGCTTCCTATGTGGTGGGCGGCGCGGGCATGGCGCTGTTGGTCGCTGCGGCGGGTCTGCTGCTGCGGTCGGTGCGCCCGAACCTGCGCGGTCGGCACGGCTTCCCGCTGTGGGCGACGCTCACGGCTGAGGAGATCACCGCCCAGCTGCGTGAGGACCGTCTCGGCGCGGACATCGCGGGTCTGTCCCGCCTCGCGGTGGCCAAGTTCAGGGGTCTGCGCCGTGCGGTTGACCTCATCTGCGCAGGTGGTGCGCTGCTCATCGTCGCGGCCCTGATCGTGGCTGGGGGTGCGGCATGACGACGACGCAGAGCATTGAGCGTCCGGCGGTGCCGCCGCTGACGAAGCCGGAGATGGGGCTCGCCGGACTGGGGGCGCTCGCCGCGGCCGGGGTCGGGGCCCTGGGCCTGATCGCCTCCTTCGACGCGGTCTCCTCTGCTGCCGCCCGGTGGGGTTTCGGTGAGCCGTGGATGTTGCCGGTCGGCATCGACGTGGCCATTCCGGTGTTCACCGTGGCCAACCTGCTGTTGATCCGGATGGACATGGCGCTTGCGTGGGTGCGGTTCGTGCCCTGGGCTCTGACGCTGATCACATGCGGGCTGAACGTCGCCGCCGGTGAGTCGCTGTGGGCGAAGGTCGCGCACGGCACGATGCCGCTGCTGTGGGTGGTGTTCTCGGAGATCGGCGCCCACATCTACGCCGTGCGGATCGGTGCCGCGACCGGCCGGCGGATGGAGAAGGTGCGGTTTTCCCGCTGGATGCTGGCCCCGCTGTCGACGTTCGCCCTGTGGCGCCGGATGACGCTGTGGGAGATCACCTCCTACTCCGAGGCGCTGAAGCGGGAGCGTGAGCGGCAGTTGGCCCGCGCTCGGCTCCGTGAGGAGCACGGCCGGCGGTGGCGGTCGAAGACCCCGCGCCCGGAACGCGTGCTGCTGAAGCTCGGCGAGCTGGCCCCGGCGACCGAGGACGTTCCGCCCGTGCCGCCGACGGAGACGGAGAAGCCGAAGCCTGAGGCGCCCAAGCCGCCGCGCAAGCGCCCGGCCAGCACCAAGAGCAAGACGACGAAGGCGCCACGGACCCCGGCGGAACTGCTCACAGAGGCACGCCAGGCTACGGCCGACTGGACGGACGACGCGATCAACGCGGAAGCCATCCGCACCACGCTGCACTGCTCAGCGGCCAACTCCCGAGTCCTGCGTGACCTGCTGCTGAACGAGCGGGCCGAGGGGCGTCGCCTGCACTCCGTCGACGGCGGCGACGAGGGCACCGAGGGGGCGGCGGCATGAACACCCTGCTGACCATGCTGGCCGCGGCGGCTCCGGTCGCCACGGGATGGACGGCCCACACACTGTGGCTGCGGCGGCGCCTGAACGTCGCCCGCCGAGACCCGCTGACCGGCCTGCGGACGCGCGAAGCATTCACCCGCCGCGCCTCTGGCCTGTTGAGGGACCCGCGGGCGGTCGTGGTGCTAGCCGACGTCGACAAGTTCAAGCAGATCAACGACACCTTCGGACACGCGGCCGGGGACGCGCTGTTGAAGGCGACTGCGGACCGGCTCGCACATCACGTCGGCCGGTCCGGGGTGGCCGGGCGGCTCGGGGGCGATGAGTTCGCCGCCGTCCTGATCGACGACCACGGCACCGCCGGAGACGTGCTCGCCGTACTGCACGGCGTGCTCGCCCGCCCGGTCGACAGCCAGGACCCCGCCGTACACACCACGGTCTCCCTTGGCTGGGCGCGTGCGGCCGACTTCCCCGACGACGACCTGTCCGCGCTGCTGCGCCGTGCGGATGAGGCCATGTACGCGGCCAAGCAGGCTCGCGCCGGCACCCGTCGGGCGGGGCTGGGGCGGCTGTTCGCCACCGTGACCGGGCGGCGCGCGGGCCGCGCCGGTGCCCGCGCGGATGCTCCGGTCGTGGGGGTGGCGGCATGAACCGGCCCCGTCTGCTGGATCTCTTTTCCTGCGCTGGCGGCGCTGCGGCCGGCTACCACAGTGCTGGGTTCGCCGTGGACGGCGTGGACATCGCCGACCGGCCTAACTACCCCTTCCCTTACCAGCGTGGTGACGCCCTCGAATACCTCGCAGGGCTGATCAGCTCCGGCCGCATCCGCCGGTACGCGTTCGTGCACGCCTCACCGCCCTGCCAGGGCAAGTGCGCGCTCACCGTGGGTACGAACCGGTCCCAGGGCTGGGGAGGCTCACACGGCGACCTGGTGGCGCCCACGCGGGAGTTGTTGGAGGCCACGGGTCTGCCGTACGTGATCGAGCAACCCAATGGGCGGGCAGAGATCCGTAAGGACTTGTTCCTGTGCGGCGAGATGTTCGGACTCGGGGTGCTGCGCCACCGCAACTTCGAATTGGGTCGCTGGACGGTGGCCCAGCTGGCTCACCCACGCCACCGGGGCTACGTGCGTGGCTACCGTCACGGCGTCTACCGCGACGGCCCGTACGTGGCCGCGTACGGCAACGGTGGGGGCAAGGCCACAGTCCCGGAGATGCAGCACGCGATGGGCATCACGTGGACCGACGTCCGCGAGGAACTCACCGAGGCCATCCCTCCCGCCTACAGCGAGTGGATCGGTTGCCGCTTCCTCGCTGCCGCAGGGCAGTACGGGGTGGTGGCTGCCTGATGTCCGCCTACGCCAAGTGCTTCGACCCGCACGGCACTCGGTTCGGCATCCCCACGTTCCCGTGGCGGTTCGCTCCGGATGGCTACGCCACCCGCCGACAGCTGCGCGAGAAGGGGCTGCGGCCGGGTGGACAGCCGGTCGCCGCGCAGGTGATGCGCCGCCACCGGGGCCGCAAGTCCGGCGTTCAGGTCGCCTACCTCTACCGCATCGACTGCGCGAAGCCGGTCCGGCCGATGACCTCGCGCAAGTGGGGCGCGCTCGCCCTGGCGATGCTCGCCCGCCGCACCTGCCCGCAGTGCCGGCTGACCTACAGCTACTGCATCCCGACCTCGCTCGGCGTGTGCGTCCCCTGCGCCTACCCCGAAGAACAGCGCGCCGCATAACCCGCGTTCGTACGGGGCCCGGTCTCAACCGACCAAAGCAGCGGCCGGGCCCCGCATCCCTCCCGAAAGAAGGAACCCCAAGTGAAGCACCCCGACGACGACAACGAACTCTTCAACCGACTCGAAGCCGAGATGGGCACCGACTCCAAGGGCGACGTGGTCGACCTAGACAAGGCCCGGTCGGCCCGCACCGAGTCGACCGACGGCACCCCCGACCGGTCGGCCGACTCGAAGCCGACCGAGTCGGCCCACTCGGAGACGGGGGAGTCGGACGACTCCGGCCCGACTCTGGTCGACCGCCCGGCGCCCACTCGGTCGGGCCCCGGTCTCATCGACCGCATCCGCGACTCCAAGCGGCTGGACATCATCCCGGTGTGGATGAAGTCGGGCCCGGAGTTCAAGGACGCGATGGGCTGGCTGGCCGGGCACGTGGGACACACCATCGCCTTCCACGCGATCCGCGTGCCGTTCCTGTACGTGCCCAAACTCATCTGGCGCTCCCCGAGCGGCCTGGTCAACGCCCTGGGCCGGATCGGCCGTTGGGCGGTCGACGCGGAAGGTGAGCCGCTGCGGCAGGCAGAGGCGCGCCGCGAGAACTCCGAGCTATACCTGAAGCTGTCCCGGCAGCGGGACCGCCGGGTACGCCTGAGGATGCTCCTCACGTTCCTTGGCGGACTGTTCGCCGTGGTGGTGGGCCTGTTCCTGGTGTTCGGGGCGGAGCTGATGACGCAGGTCATCGCCGCTGCGGTAGCCGTGCTGACGCTGGGCTGGCTGGGTGCGCCGGCGGATGCGCCGCTGGCCACCCGCGCGGTCATCAAGACCGAGGTGCAGAAGCTCACCAGCGACATCGTGATCAAGGCCATGGCGTCCATCGGCATCGGGCAGATCGCATCCGCGGTCGCCAAGGGCCAGGACGGCATCCGGTTCGTCGCCCCGATCACCCGCGAGGGTCCGGGCTGGCGCGCTGACATCGACCTGCCGTTGGGCGTGACGGTCGCGGACGTTGCCGACCGGCGTGCCCGGCTCGCCTCCGGCCTGCGCCGCCCGCTGGGTTGCGTATGGCCGGACGCCGACCCCAACGAGCACGAGGGACGGCTCATCCTGTGGGTCGGTGACCGGGACCTGTCCAAGACTGGCACCGTGAAGTGGGCGCTCGCGAACGTCCGCAAGCACGACATCTTCAAGCGCGTCCCGTTCGGCATCGACCCGCGCGGCCGGGCCCAGTCGGTACCGATGATCCAGCACAACATCTTGGTCGGCTCGCTGCCCGGCCAGGGCAAGACCGCCTCCGTGCGCGTGCTGGCCTGCGGCGCCGCGCTGGACCCGAGCGTGGAACTGTGGCTGCACGAAAACAAGGGCACCGGTGACTTGGACTCCCTCGAATGCGTCAGTCACCGGTTCGTCTCCGGCATCGACGACGACTCGATCCGGTACGCGGCCGACTCCCTGAAGCTGCTGCGCGAGGAAGTCATGCGGCGCGCGGCTGCGATCAAGAAGCTGCCGCGGGATCTGTGCCCGGACAAGCGCGTCACCCGCGCCATTGCCGACAAGCGCTCGCTGAAGCTGTGGCCGCTGGTCGGTGTGTTCGACGAATGCCAGAACCTGTTCGCGCACCCCAAGTACGGCAAGCAGGCTGGTGACGATGCGGAGTTCATCATCAAGCTCGGTCGTGCCCTGGGTGTGATCCTCGTGCTGGCTACGCAGCGCCCCGACAAGGACTCGCTTCCGACGGGCATTAGCGGCAACGTCTCCATCCGCTTCGCCCTCAAGGTCGCCGGACAGGTCGAGAACGACATGATCCTTGGTACGAGTGCGTACAAGAACGGCGTGCGCGCCACGTCGTTCCGCCCGGAGATCGACGCCGGTAACGGCTACCTCGCCGGAGCGACCGCGCTGCCGGTCGTGGTGCGCACCGCCTACCTGGACGACCCGGCCACCAACGCCATCGCCCAACGTGCCCACGCCCTGCGCAAGGCCGAAGGCACGCTGTCCGGGCACGCCCTCGGGGAGGACACCGAGAGGACGTCGGGCCCGTCGTACGACCTGCTCGCCGACGTGGCCGCGGTCGTGCCGCCGACGGAGAAGCGCGTATGGAACGAGCGGATCGCCGCCCGGCTCGCCGAACTGCGCCCCGAGGTCTACGGCGGCTGGAAGGGCGAGAACGTCACCAGCGCACTCAAGCCGCACGGCATCAAGACCACCGGCGTGGCCGGAACGACCGACGACGGCGAGCGCACCACCCGCCGCGGCATCGTCCGCGACGACCTCACAAAGACGATTGCGGAACGTGACGAAAACCGAGGTGCCGCCTAGCCCGCCGGGCCGCTACCGGTAGCGGGCTCACCTGCTACCGGTAGCACCCTCGCTAGCACCCCGCATAGCGCCTGATCTGCAACCTAGCGCATAGCACCCCACCTGCGAAAACCCTGGAAAGCCCGAGAAAGGGCCCTCGATGACCCTCATCGCCCTTGCTATCGCCTGCCTGATGTTCGTCACACTCGGTTACGGCTCTCTGTGTGCGGCCAGTCCGTTCGGGACCTGCCGCAAGTGCAACGGCTTTGGCTTCGCCGCCACCACCGACCGCAAGGGACGCCCCAAGCGCGGCAAGAGCTGCCGCCGCTGCAAGGCCACCGGCAAGCGCATACGCGCCGGGCGCTGGATTTTCAACCGCGCCCAGCGGATCTACCGCGAAGGCACCAACTGACCACCCGTCCACCCACTCGAAGGAGGTTCCGCCCGTGGCCGTCACCGTCTCGTTCGTTGCCCTGTTCGGACTCGTCCTGTTCTTCCTCCTGCGCTCCAAGTCCCTTGGCTACGGCGCCGCGTTCACCACCGCCGGGTTCGGCTTCTTCCTCGCTTCCACCGGCGCATCCGGCCCCATCAACCAGCTCGCCGCCGCCGTCATCGCCGCCATCCAGAGTCTCTGAGGAGTCCGGCCATGAACGAACAGATCATCGCCCGGCACTGGCTCGCCATCATCGCGCCCAAGGCGGCGCCCGCCATCGCCACGTCCACCGTGCTCATCCTGGCCCGCATCTGGAACGCCAACGGCGCCGAACACTCCCTCGGCAACGCCGTGCTCATGACCGTGCTGTCCCTGGGAGCCGCGGCGGCCGGCGCCTGTGCCTCGCTCGGCCGGTCCGGTGACGGCGTGCTCGCCGGGACCGCGTTCGCCGCCTCCGGCGGGCTCGCCCTGGCCGGAGTCGCCGGATACTCCGACGGGCTGTCCCTGCCCCTGCTGCTGTGGGCGCTCACCACCGCTGTCGCCTACGGGCTCGCCGCCCGGTACTGGCGCACCGACCGGCGTGAGCGCGTGGCGTACGAGCGGCACGTGAGCGACCGCCGCGAGGAACGCGCCCACATCGAACGCGTCGAAACTCTCCGCGCCACCACACAGATCGAGGTGGCTCGCAGCGGCGCCGCCTACGCCGAACAGCTCGCCTCCGCTCTGGTCACGCGTGCCACCCTCCCCGGCTTCGACCCTGCTGCCCTGGCAGCCGCCGGACTCCCCGAACTCCCCTCCACCACCGCCAAGGAGCACTGACCCATGGACGACTTCGACCCCTACGACTGCGACCTGTGCAACCCCGTCGACTGCAGCGAGCCGTACGAGCACCCGCACTGCTGCGGCTGCGGCGCCGATGGCAGCAGCGAACGCCCCAAGTGCACCTGCGACTAGAACCCGAGAGGAACCCCATGTTCGAGATCCGCGTCATCAGCGACCCGGCCGACACGGACCGCGTTGCCAACGCACTCCGCGCGACGTTCGCCACCGGTTCCGTACGCCACTCCTACACCCGCGACCGCAAGCGGAACATCCTGTATGTCACCGCCGACCACCGCTCCGAGCCGGAGGATGGGCTCGCACCGGAAGAGGCGTACGCGCTCGCCCCGAGCATCATCAGCGAGATTGGGTGGACAGCCCGTACCGCGGCCGACAGGCCGATCTACGACGGTCTGAACCGGCAGTTCTGGCTCCGCAAGGCCGCGCTGTTGGACCGGATCGCGCTGAGCGATGAACCCGACAGCGTCGCCAACGACGCGGCCGACCTCGCGACCCGAGCTGCGCAGCGACTGATGGAGCTGGACGACACGGCCGTTATCTGCGACCCGCGCCACTACGTCCGGCAGCAGTACGCCGCTTGGGCCAAGAACAAGTAACAACGCCGCGGCGGCGGGACTCCCCAGCAAGGTCGCCCGCCGCCGCGGTTCTCCCTGCCCATCCGAAGACAGAACAGGAGATCCCCAGCATGCCGTACCCGGACGGCTCTGCCCAGCTCACCGCCGCGCTTGACGCGGCGTCGCGCGACTGGCACGTCTTCCCCCTCCGGCCCGGAGACAAGCGTCCCGCCATCTCCGCGTGGGAACAGCGCGCCACCACCGACCCGGACCGCATCACCCGGTGTTGGACGCACGCTCCCTACAACGTCGGTATCGCCACCGGCCCCTCCGGTCTGGTTGTCATCGACCTGGACAGGCCCAAGCACCCCGGCGACACCCCGCCGGCGGACTGGGCCGCGCACGCGGTCGCCGAGGGCGCCGACGTGCTCGCCGTGCTCTGCGCGCGCCACGGCCAGCCGTTCCCCGGCAACACCCACACGGTCCGGACATGGAGCGGCGGCACGCACATGTACTTCGCCGCACCCGAGGGTGAGCCCCTGCGCAACACCGCCGGGGACAGCGCCCGCGGGCTGGGCTGGAAGGTCGACACGCGCGCTGTTGGCGGACTTGTCGTCGGCGCGGGCAGCACCTTTGACGGGCACCCCTACAAGGTCGTCCACAACGTCCCTGTGGCGCCGCTGCCGGACTGGCTCGCCGAACTGCTGCGTCCGGCTCCGCTGCCTCCGCAACGACCGGTCACGGTCGCCCTCGGAGGTCACGGGAGGCGCACGGCGTTCCTGAACGCCGCAGTCAACGGCGAGTTGGCCCGCGTCACCAATTCCGGTGAGAACGAACACAACACCAGCCTCTACCTCGCCTCTGTCGCCCTCGGACAGCTTGTAGCCGGGGGAGAGCTGAGCGAGGCCGACGTGACCGGCTGGCTCCTGTCCGCCGGGCTTCGGGTCGGACAGGGCGAGCGCGAGGCACAGCGCACCATCGCCTCCGGCCTGCGCGCCGGAGCACGACGCCCCCGGACGGTCGCAGCATGAGCGCCAATCCCATCCCGCCCCTGCACCTGTACTCCGTGCCCAGCGACTCCGAGCCGGCACGCCCGGCGCCGCCCAAGCGGGAGCGCCCGCGCACCGCATGGACCGCCGATCAGCTCATGGCCGCCCACTTCCCCGAGCCCAAGTGGGCCGTGCCCGGCATCCTCGCCGAAGGAGTCAGCGTGCTCGCCGGACCGCCCAAGGTCGGCAAGTCCTGGCTCTCCCTCGGACTGGGCCTGTCCGTCGCGGCCGGAGGCACGGCGTTCGACTCCGTGCCCGTACAGAGCGGACCCGTGCTCTACCTCGCCCTCGAAGACACCCCGCGCCGACTCCAGACCCGCATGGGCAAGCTCTTGGGCGGACAGTCAGCCCCCGCCGGGCTCACCCTGGTCACCGAATGCCCGCCCTTCCCCCAAGGCGGCATGGAAGCCATCGCCCAGTGGTTGGAGCGCAACCCCGACGCGCGCATGGTCGTCATCGACGTGTTCGCCAAGATGCGCGGGAACGCGCCACAAGGGGTATCGGCATACGACGCGGACTATGTCGCCGTCGGCTACGCCAAACGGCTCGCCGACCACTACGGCGTTGCCGTTGTCCTCGTGCACCACGTGCGCAAGGCAGCCTCCGAGGACTTCCTCACCGAGGTCTCCGGCACCAACGGAATCGCCGGAGCCGCTGACGCCACGCTCGTACTGAAGCGAGCCCGCGGACAGGCCGACGGGATCCTGCACGTCACCGGCCGCGATGTCGACGAAGCCGAGTACGCCCTCAGCTTCCAACCCGCCTCCGGCGCCTGGCACCTGTTGGACGGACCGGTCACCGACCACACCGTCAGCGACACCCGCGCCACGATCCTGCGCTACGTCCGCGCCCACCCCGGCGCCAAGCCCAAGGACATGGCGGGTGAACTGCCGAACGTCGACCTCGACACGATCCGCCGCACCTGCAACCGCATGGCCGACGCCGGACAGCTCACCAAGGACCCCGGCGGCCGGTACTACCCGGACACCGAGACCCGGACGGAGAGCGCCCAAGAGGTGTCCGCACTGTCCGGCTGTCCGGTTACCCCCTCTGACCAGCACGAACACCCCGGACAGTCGGAATTGGAGCTGTCCGACCTGTCCGGTGCGGACGAAGGCGAAGGGATGGCGGGATGAGCGCCCGTACGCAGGACGAAAAGATGACTGTCCAAGAGGTCATCTCTGATCTGAAGGTTGCCCCGTCGACCTTTTACCGGTGGCGCCAACTTGGTAAGGGACCCCGCTCGATCAAGCTTCCCAACGGCGACGTACGGATCCGGCGGTCGGAATACGAGCGTTGGCTTGCGGAGCGGGAGGACGCTGCGTGAGCACCGAGAACGCCACCCCGGCCGGGAGCCCTCGCGGGTCCGCCCGGCCGGGCTACTCCTTCGACGTCAAGCTCTGGAAGGTGTCGAAGACCGGGCGGAAGTCGCGCCCGTGGCGCCTGCGGTGGGTGGTCGCCGGACAGGTGTACAGCGACACGTTCACCACGGCCGCCCTCGCGGAGAGTCGGCGGTCGGAACTGTGGCAGGCCATGAACCGGCGCGGCGAGGCGTTCGAGATCACATCCGGGCTACCGGAGTCCGAAGTGCGCGCGGCAGAGGAAGCAGCCGAAGCAGCGCAGGCCGACCCGCCATTGAAGTGGTTCGAGTTCTGCCGAAAGTACGTGGCCGGGCGGTGGCGTACGAGCGCGGCCAAGACCCGTGAGGGCCTGGCGGATGGACTCGCCGCCGTGACCCTCGCCATGGTCAGGCGCGGGAAGGACGCTCCCGCGGATGAGCACCTGCGGTTGGCGCTCCGGTGGGGGATCGTGCCCGCGAACGAGGGGGAGGAGCCCCCGGCCGAACTCAAGACAGCGTATGACTGGCTCACCATGGAGGACCGGCCGGTCGTCGACATGCTCGGCACTGATGTTTTCGAAGACGTGCTCTACCGCCTCAGCTACAAACTAGACGGCACCCCAGCGGCGGGCGACACCTACAAGCGCCGGCGCCGCGCTCTCAACACCGCCCTCGAACACGCCGTGGTCGCGGGGGAGCTCCCGGAGAACCCGCTACAGCGCGTCCGCCGGAAGCAAGTCGGCTCCAACGACGTCGTAGACCGGCGCATACTTGTGAACGCAGTGCAGGCCCGTCAGTTGCTCAACGCCGTTTCCTACATCGGCTCGTGGGACCGCTGCCGTGGACGGCGTTTGGTAGCTTTCTATGCGGTCTTGTACTACGCAGGCCTCCGCCCCGCCGAAGCGGTCGGACTCCGATGGTCGGACTGCCACCTGGCGGAGACGGGCTGGGGCACGCTGACACTGCGGGAGACGCGCCCGGTTTCCGGCAAGCAGTGGACCGACTCCGGTGAGCGGCACGACCGCAGGGGCCTAAAGGCGCGCGAGGCGACCAGCGACAGGCCGGTCCCGATCCCGCCGGTCTTGGTCGACATCCTTCGGGTGCACCTGAAGGAGTTCGGGTCTGCCAAAGAAGGGCGCGTGTTCGGCAACGAGCGCGGGGGAGTGGTCGGCTCATCCACCTACTGGCGGGTGTGGGAGGAGGCGCGTAAGTATGCGCTCCCACCCGAACGCGTCGACTCGCCCTTGGCCGGACGCCCTTACGACCTGCGGCACGCATGTATCACGCGGTGGTTGAACGCCGGGGTGCCCATCGCTGAAGTGGCCCGGAGAGTCGGTAACTCCCCAGAGGTCATCCACCGCCGGTATCACGGCTGTGTGGACGGCCACGAGGAAGTCGCGAATCGAAAGATTATGAAAGACCTGGAAGGGGAGGGTGACATTAATTAGTCACCTCGAAAGCGTGAGGGTCCTGAGCGGTGGTGCCTTATCGCACCCCGTTAGGAAGGCCGGTCAGGACTCCTCAGAATCTCCTTCACCTTCGGATCTTCCGAATTTAAGGCTGATTCCACGCCTCCGAGCGAAGGCGCCTATCGCGTGTACGGTGTCGAGGTTATATCTCGCACCCCGAGGCATGATGGCCACTGCTTGGCCTGGCCTAAGTATGCGAAGCTCGATGGGTCTGCCAAGTTCTTCTATGATTCGTTCGGAAATTTCCTTCATTGCTGCATCATGGGCAGCGCGATTTCGAGGCCCTTCCCAAGGGGTTCGGAGTTCCTCCCAAGGAAGAGCGGTGAAAGCTCGCTCGCCTGGGTTGCTGGTAGATGGCGGGAAGAGCCTGGCTGCTTCGAGGCTGTCGATACGTCGTTGATTCTGCCGCGCCAGGCCAATCAGCTCATCCAACTTATCTTCGGCTGAACGGCCTTCATCGGGTGGCGCGGGCTCGGACACCGAGGGTGTTTCTTGAACTTCCCGTAAAGCCTCCATGAGCTCGGGCCATAGACGATGGAAATTCCTTTGCAGTTGATTTAGGGGGATGTTTGATTCCGGGCAGGTCTCCCAAATCGACTCTGCTAGTTTGAGCATATCCTTCTTCATGAAGAGCTCGGTGTACTGGAACTCTCGCAGAGGTCCCTGAAGGTCTGAACCAGGCAGGTCGATGAGGACGGGGAACACGCGAGATTTATCGACCTGCTTGGATATGGAGCCGGCCTCGAAGTTCAACCACGGTGCGTTTTGGTTGGCTCGATTGACGCAAATAATTCCATGGCTGGTTCCTTCGAGTTCGCGAGCTATTACAGCCAGGCCTCTTTCTCCTTTGGCGATGTCCAGAGAGGAGACGAAGGGGTCCAGTGCGTGGATCATGTCCTTGAGCCAGTCTCGAAGGGATTCAGCTACAGTTTGGGCATGAGGTGTTGACCAGCTAATGAACATTTTCATGATGAGTACCTCTGCCGCAGCGTAAATTCACCTGCTAAAAATGCTAAGACGTGCAGTGCTTGCGAGCCAGTCGGGATGGATGTGGTCGGTCCTCTGGTGATCCCCGAGGACGTGTTGTCGAGGGGTGCTAGTGCCGCGACAGGCAACGTTTGCCCCGTCGCGACGCCCGGCACGCACTCTCGCCGCACCGGGCACAAGCCCAAGTACATCCAGTACGAGGACTTGCGCCCGGCACGCCGAGAGCACGCACCGGACGCCGCTCCTTGACGGGCAAACGTTGCCTGCCGCGGCACTAGCGCTGGCAACCAGGATGAGCAACCCGACTGTGTCGGAGGTGTGTCGCGAACACTGAGAGAGAACGAGAAAGAGCGGGAGTCAGTGAGACTGACTCCCGCTCTCGCATCTAGGCATCCGCCCAGCTCAGCGCCTGATTCTTGCTGGCTGTGTGGCGAGTGCCCCCGGCAGGATTCGAA
>NZ_LIRK01000369.1 GCF_001419765.1 Streptomyces torulosus | reverse complement strand
GGAGGGGGCGGAGGGGGCCGGAGCGGACGGGGTCGACAGGGCCGAGGGGGCTGACGAGGTGGCGTCCCCGGGCGACGAGAGCACCGGAGCGGGCACGGCCGGGGAGGCGGCACCCTCGGAGGATTGGACCGCCGAGGAAGACGCGACGGCCTTGGGCGACGAGACCGCCGCCGTGGAGACCGCTGATGTCGAGAGTGCCCGGCGTGCCCACTCCCTCGCCCGGGAGGCGTGGCGGCTGGCCGAACAGGACGTGCGGGAGTACGGCGAGCCGTACGAGGGGCCGGTCGGCGACGGGATGGCCGGGGCGCTGCTGGGCGGCATCATCCTCGGGGACACCCAGGACGGCGGCCGGATCACCCCACGGGGCCCGGCCTGCTTCGGCGGCACGGCGACCCGCGCCCGCAGGGCGGCGAGCCCGGGCTAGACCGCGGGTCGGTCTCTCACGTCCCTCTCTGTCCTGCGGGTCGGTGGCGACGGCGTGGTCCCTCTCCCCTAGAACAGGCTCAGCAGCGCCTCCGCCGGGTCCGTGAGGCCGCCCTCTTCTCCGGGGAGCGGCAGTTCGAACCACACGGTCTTGCCGCGGGGTGTGCGGCGGGAGCCCCACGCGGCGGAGAGCAGGCCGACGAGTTGGAGCCCTCGGCCGCCCTCGTCCGTGTCGCGGGCGCGGCGGCGGCGCGGCTGGACGAGCCCGGCGTCCCAGACCTCGCAGACGAGGGTCCTGTCGAGGAGCAGCCGGAGCCGTATCTCGCCCTCGCCGTAGCGCAGCGCGTTGGTCACCAGCTCGCTGACGAGCAACTCGGCCGTGTCGACCAGTGGTTCGAGGTCCCAGCTGAGCAACTGGCCCCGGGCGTACTCCCGGGCGCGTCCCACGCTGCGCGGCTCACGGGGCAGGGTCCAGTCGCCGACGGAGTCGGACGGCAGTCCCTGGACACGTGCCATCAGAAGGGCGATGTCGTCCTCGCCGTGATGCGTGTCGAGGGTGCTGAGGACGTGGTCGCAGACGTCCTCCAGCGATCGGGGGCGGTCGGAGCGCCCCGCGGCCGGCGGCTGGACGGGGTCGGTGAGGGCGCCGACGAACGCCTGGAGGCCCTCGTCGAGGGGATGGTCGCGTGATTCGACCAGTCCATCCGTGTAGAGCGCCAACAGCGCGCCTTCGGGCAGTTCGACCTCGACCTCCTCGAACGGCTCACCACCGACGCCGAGCGGCATGCCGGGCGGCACGTCGAGCATCAGCGCGCTCTCGCCGGGTTCGACCAGCACGGGCGGCAGATGGCCGGCGTTGGCGAAGGTGCAGCGCCGGGTGACCGAGTCGTAGACGGCGTACACGCAGGTCGCGAGGTACACCTCGGAGAGGTCCTTGTCGCGGGGTCGGCTGGCGGCGGTGCGGGAGGCGGACTGGACGCCGCCGGGGTTGCCGAGGCCGCGGGCGATCTCGTCGAGCGCGGAGAGGACCTCGGCGGGTTCGAGGTCGAGCAGGGCCAGGGTGCGCACGGCGGTGCGGAGTTCGCCCATGGCGACCGCGGCGCGCAGGCCCCGGCCCATGACGTCGCCGACGACGAGTGCCGTGCGGTGGCCGGGGAGTTCGATGACGTCGAACCAGTCGCCGCCGACCTCGGTGGCCGCGTTGCCCGGCAGATAGCGGCAGGCGATGTCGAGGCCGGAGGCCTCGGGGTCGCCCGGCGGCAGCAGGGAGCGCTGCAGGATGAGGGCGCGTTCGTGTTCGCGCCGGTAGAGGCGGGCGTTGTCGATGCAGACGGCGGCGCGGGCCGCCAGTTCCACGGCGAGGGCCCGGTCGCGTTCCCCGAACGGTTCGCTGCCCTTGGTGCGGGAGAACTGCACGAGCCCGACGACGGTGTCGTGGGCGACCATCGGCACGGCGAGCGTCGTCTGGATGAGGTTGCCCTCTTCCGGGACCTGCTGGGGGCGGGCGGTGCGCAGGGCGTCCGCGCAGGGCGAGTTGAACGGGTAGTGGTGGACCGCGCCGACGCGTACCGGGGCGGGCCCGCCGACGAAGGGCGCGTCGGAGACGGCGCTGGCGAAGGCGACGCGGCGCAGCTCGGCGCTGCCGTCGGCGAGTCCGGGCGGGGTCTCGTCGCCGACGAGGAGGCCCTGGTAGAGGTCGACGGTGGCGAGGTCGCAGAAGTTGGGGACCACCACGTCGAGGAGTTCGCGGGCGGTGGTCTCCAGGTCGAGGGAGTTGCCGATGCGCGAACCGGCCTCGTTCAGGAGGGCGAGATTGCGCCGTGCGGCGGCGGCCTCGCGGGCGGCGGCGCGGCGGGCCGTCACATCGATGCCGAGCCAGGCGATGCCGATGGGGCGGCCGGTGCCGCTGTGCACCCGGTAGAGGTTGACGGACCAGTGGCGGCGTTCCTCGGAGCCGGGCACGAACCCGGAGATGTGCATGTCGGTGATGGAGTCACCGGTCTCCAGGACCCGGCGCAGGGTCGCCTCGACCCGCTCGGCCTCCGGGGACCGGAGGTAGTCGTGGACGCCCCGGCCGCGGTGGTCGTCGACATGGCCGCCGTAGATGGAGGCGAACCGCTGGTTGGCTCGCCGCACCCGGAGGTCGGTGTCTATCAGCAGGAAGCCGAAGGGAGATTGGCCGAATATCGCCTGCGAGGCGGCGAGGTCGGTCTCGATGCGGCGCAGCGTGCGCACGTCCACCACGATGCACACGGCGGCCCGTTCACCGCCCTCGACGGTGGTGGGCATCACATAGACCTCGGCGAGCCCCTCGACCCCTTCGGGTCCCGGCACCCGGAAGGGCACCACTCCGGTCCACTCCCGGCCGTCGAGGACCTCGGCCATCTTCCGCTGGCCCTCTTCGCGCCGGTCGGGGTCGACGAACGCCTCGATGGGGTCCATGCCCACGGCCCGTGCGGCCGAGATACCGAACAACTGCTCGGCGCGCAGGCTCCACTGGTCGACGAGACCGTCCGGGCCGATGGAGAACGAGGCCACCTTGATGTAGTCGTAGATCGATCCGGGCGGGCTGGTCTGCCACATCGGATCGCCGGGCCCCTGACCGGCCAGGACACCGGCGGCCGCGACGGTGTCGGCGGCCTCACCCCCGGCCGCCGCCGGACGGCCGGCCGACGGTCGACTTCCGGACGAGGGCCCCTGGGCGTCGCCGCCCGCAGCGGCGGAAGCGCTTCCACCCTCGCGCGTGACGTCGTCGCGTGTGGCGCGGCCCAGGCCGGAATCGTCTGCGGCCTCGGGCCTCGCGCGGTCCGTCGGGCCCTTCGGCTCCGTGGACTCCGTGGCCTTCGCTGGTATCTCGCTCACGCGAACCGTCCCCTCCAGCTCACCGCGTCCGGCTTCGGTCACCAGGGGCGGCTGCCCGCAGTATCCAGCACTACGGCGCCGCGCAACACGGTGTTCACGATCACAGCACGGTCCCGATCGTTTTTGGACCGGCTGGGACATACTCCCAAGTCTTCTAACCAGGCGTTGCCCGCTCGAACCAAAGACTCCAGCCAGCGCTACTGGCTTGAACCGATCGGTCGCACGCGCGCCCCGGGGAGCCGCCCCTTGCCCGGTCCGTACGCCGTGGACGCCGGTCGTGCACCAGGTCTTTCACCTCGTACGCCCACGGGTCCGGTCAGTCGGGAACCGTCAACTCGAACCAGACCGTCTTGCCCGATTCACCGGGCCGGGTACCCCAGGCCCGCGCGGAGCAGGCCACGAGCCGCAGTCCTCGGCCACCTTCGTCGTCCAGGTCGGCGGTCCGCTCGCGCGGCGGGTCGGGCAGCGGGTCGGAGACCTCAACGAGCAGGGCTCCCGGCGAACCGTCGGAGCGTACGAGGCGTACGCCGATGGGGCCGGTGGCGTGCCGCAGGGCGTTGGTCACCAACTCACTCACCAGCAGGGCGGCGATGTCCCCGACGGAGTCGAGCCCCCATGCGCGCAGCCGGTCGCGGACCACGGCCCGAGCGGTCCGCACGGCTCCGGGCTCCGCGGGAAAGGTCCACTCGGCGTAGTCGTCACCGTTGTCGATCACGCCGATCACTTCCCAGTCAGAAGCGGACCCTGTCCGGTTTCATGGGGTTAATGGGCACATACCCGATATCCAACCTCGAGTACCGCGCATGAGGGCGCACTGTGGCACAAACAGCGCAGTGAGCGCATCCCCCCGCACGCGACGCGTCAGAAAGGGGCGCACGGAACCGTTCGACGGACGCGGACAAGAGGGCACGGCGGGAAGGCACGGCAGCGCGGCAAGAAGGCGCGGCAGGGCACGTCGAGAAGGGCGGTAGGGGCGC
>NZ_LIRK01000368.1 GCF_001419765.1 Streptomyces torulosus | reverse complement strand
CTACTGGCTGGGCCAGCAGGGCCGGCTCACCCACCCCGTGTACCTGCCCGAGGGGGGTGATCGGTACGAGCCGGTGTCCTGGGAGCGTGCCTTCGACATCGTCGCCGAGGAGCTGAACGCCCTCGGCTCCCCCGACGAGGCCCTCTTCTACACCTCCGGGCGCACCAGCAACGAGGCCGCGTTCCTGTACCAGCTGTTCGCCCGCGAGTTCGGCACGAACAACCTGCCGGACTGCTCCAACATGTGCCACGAGTCGTCGGGCTCCGCGCTCTCCGAGACGATCGGCATCGGCAAGGGCAGCGTCCTGCTGGAGGACCTGTACAAGGCGGATCTGATCGTCGTCGCCGGGCAGAACCCGGGCACGAACCACCCGCGCATGCTGTCCGCCCTGGAGAAGGCCAAGGCCGGCGGCGCGAAGATCATCACGGTCAATCCGCTGCCCGAGGCGGGCCTGGAGCGGTTCAAGAACCCGCAGACCCCGCAGGGCATGCTCAAGGGCGCCGCCCTCACCGATCTGTTCCTGCAGATCCGCATCGGCGGCGACCAGGCCCTGTTCCGTCTCCTCAACAAGCTGATCCTTCAGACCGAGGGCGCGGTCGACGAGGAGTTCGTGCGCGAGCACACGCACGGCTTCGAGGAGTTCGCGTCGGCGGCCCGCGCCGCCGACTGGGAGGAGACGCTCACCGCGACCGGTCTGACGCGCGAGCAGATCGACGAGGCGCTGCGCATGGTCCTCGCCTCGAAGCGGACGATCGTCTGCTGGGCCATGGGCCTGACCCAGCACAAGCACGCCGTGCCCACCATCCGCGAGGTCGTCAACTTCCTGCTGCTGCGCGGCAACATCGGCCGCCCCGGCGCGGGCGTGTGCCCGGTGCGCGGCCACTCCAACGTGCAGGGCGACCGCACGATGGGCATCTTCGAGCGGCCCGCCCCGGCGTTCCTGGACGCCCTGGAGAAGGAGTTCGGCTTCGCGCCGCCCAGGGAGCACGGGTACGACGTGGTGCGGGCCATCAAGGCCATGCGCGACGACCGGGCGAAGGTGTTCTTCGCGATGGGCGGCAACTTCGTGTCGGCGTCCCCCGACACGGAGGTCACGGAGGCGGCGATGCGCCGCGCCCGGCTGACGGTGCACGTGTCGACGAAGCTGAACCGCTCGCACGCGGTCACGGGCGCGCGGGCGCTGATCCTGCCCACCCTGGGCCGCACCGAGCGTGATCTGCAGGGCAGCGGGGAGCAGTTCGTGACCGTCGAGGACTCCATGGGCATGGTCCACGCCTCCCGCGGCCGTCTGGAGCCCGCGAGCCGGCACCTGCTGTCCGAGCCGGCCATCGTGTGCCGTCTCGCCCGCCGGGTCCTCGGCGAGGAGAGCCGCACGCCGTGGGAGGAGTTCGCGAAGGACTACGCGACGATCCGTGACCGCATCGCGCGCGTGGTGCCCGGTTTCGAGGACTTCAACGCGCGCGTGGCCGACCCGAACGGCTTCGCGCTGCCGCACGCCCCGCGCGACGAGCGCCGCTTCCCCACCGCCACCGGCAAGGCCAACTTCACCGCCGCGCCCGTGGAGTTCCCGGAGCTGCCCGAGGGCCGCCTGCTGCTGCAGACCCTGCGCTCGCACGACCAGTACAACACCACGATCTACGGCCTGGACGACCGCTACCGGGGCATCACGGGCGGCCGCCGCGTCGTCCTCGTCCACCCTGAGGACGCCGCGGAGCTGAAGGTCGCCGACGGCTCCTACGTGGACCTGGTGAGCGAGTGGAAGGACGGTGTCGAGCGCCGGGCACCCGGTTTCCGGGTCGTGCACTACCCGACGGCCCGCGGCTGCGCGGCCGCCTACTACCCCGAGACCAACGTCCTGGTGCCGCTGGACGCCACCGCGGACACCAGCAACACCCCGGCCAGCAAGTCCGTCGTGGTCCGTCTGGAACAATCGGCCACCGACTGAGCGTTTGCTCAGGCAGTCAGGCCGGTATACGACCGCCGACGGCACGCGGCGGTCGACGACGAACGGAGCCCCATGGGCGAGCAGCACCACGCCACGTTCCCGCAAGAGGTCATCGACGAGTACGCGGCACTAGGCGTCGACCTGGTCGCGATGTTCTCCGCGGGGCACCTGGGCACCCGCATGGGCGTGCAGATCGTGGAGGCGTCCGCGGACCGCGTCGTCGGCACCATGCCGGTCGAGGGCAACACCCAGCCTTACGGGCTGCTGCACGGCGGCGCGTCCGCCGTGCAGCAGCCCGTAA
>NZ_LIRK01000367.1 GCF_001419765.1 Streptomyces torulosus | reverse complement strand
CATTCTGAACCGATAAGTTAGTGGATAGCGCAACGAATTGGGCGTGTCAAAGCGGTCACCGACACGCCCAATTCGTTGCGCTATCCACTAACTGATCGTTTCAGAATGAGTTCAGCTGTGGGTCTTGTGCTCCATGATCTTGGTCGGCAGGGTGTCCGGGGTGCGTGCTGATCTTGTTCCGGATGACCTGTGGGAGCGGGTGGCCCCGCTTCTGCCGCCCGAGCCCGCACGGCGCCATCGCTACCCGGGTCGCCTGCGTGTTCCCGACCGGGCCGCCCTCGCGGGCGTCATGTACGTGTTGCGGACCGGTGTCGCCTGGCGTGATGTCCCTGCCGAGACCGTGGGCTGCTCCGGGGTGACGGCATGGCGCCGGCTGCGAGACTGGACCGAGGCCGGTGTCTGGCCGCGCCTGCACGCCGCCCTACTCACCGAACTACGCCGCGCTGGCCTTCTCGGCCTGGACGACTGCGCCGTGGACGGGTCGCATGTCCGGGCCCTGAAAGGGGGGATCACGTCGGCCCCTCGCCCGTCGACCGCGCCCGTCCCGGCTCCAAACACCATCTAATCGTCGACCGCCATGGCACCCCGCTCGCCGTCACGCTCACCGGCGGGAACCGACATGACGTCACCCAGTTGCTGCCGCTGCTGGACGCCGTCCCAGCGATTCGGGGCCTACGAGGACGCCCCCGCCGCAAGCCCCGACGCCTGTACGCCGACCGGGGCTACGACTTCGACAAGTACCGCCGTCTGCTGTGGAAGCGCGGCATCAAGCCGGTGATCGCCCGACGCGGCGTCGCGCACGGCTCCGGACTGGGCAAGGTGCGCTGGGTGGTCGAGCGTGCCTTCGCCTGGCTGCACCAGTTCAAGCGGCTCCGCATCCGCTACGAACGACGCGCAGATCTCCACCAGGGCTTGCTCGAACTAGCCTGCTGTCTCATATGCCTTCGCCGCCTCCGAACTTCATTCTGAAAGATCAGTAAGGGGCGGCGACGCACCGGAGTCGGTAGGAGGGTGGCGAAGTCGGGTTCCTGCCCTTCCGAGGTGAACTCAGGTGAGGTCGAAGGTGACGCTCACCGAGCCGTCCCAGTCCGGTGCCTCCATAAGCGTGAGGGTTCCATCCTCGGCCTCGACGACTCGCACCGTGATCCCGCCGCGGTCCTCACCGGGAAACGCAATGGAGAAGTGGGGGTCTATCTCCATGAGGAAGTCCCAGCCCTCGCGTTGGGTCGTGTCAAGGGCGCTGGCATGCCGCCCGGTTGCCTGCCACTTGCCGACCGCGTCGACAGTGACGGTGATGTCGATGTCGTACGTCTCAAGGCAAGTCGAGTGATTGGCCCACCATTCGAGGCGGCCCTGACCCACGAATCGATCCATGAGCACACTATGCACAGTGGCTAGGCCGACCGGGTGAGCCTGCACGGCTGCCGGCCGTCGTGGGTCAGGCCGTGAGACAGAACTGCATGGGGCAGACCGGACAGGCCCTCGCCTCATCCGGCGGCGCCCCATACGCTCGCGACCTCATTCTGAAACC
>NZ_LIRK01000366.1 GCF_001419765.1 Streptomyces torulosus | reverse complement strand
TCGCGACCTCATTCTGAAACCATCAGTAAGGGCTGTCCCGTGAGGTGATCTTGAAGTGTGATGGTCTTGGCCTGTGGCTGCTGTGATCACGGCGTCGGAGCCGTCTTGGATGGCCCCGTTCACCGGACTGAGCCCGCGCACCTTCGGCCAGTTGGTGACTCAGCTGGGCCGAGAGGGTGCCGACGCGCCGGGCCGTGGCCGACCCTGGAAGCTACCGCTTCAGGACCGGGTGCTGCTGGTGGCCGCGTACTGGCGCACCAACCTGACGCCGAGGCAGCTGGCGCCGTTGTTCGGGGTGTCGAAGTCGGCGGCGGACCGGGTCGTCGACCACCTCGGCCCGAAGCTCGCTCTCCCGCGACGACGCCGATTTCGTAAGGACGCCGTGCTCATCGTGGACGGCACTTTGGTGCCGACCCGCGATCACAGCGTGGCCGAGCAATCGAAGAGCTACCGGTACTCGACGAACCATCAGGTGGTGGTCGACGCCGACACCCGGCTGGTGGTCGTGATCGGTCGGCCACTGCCGGGCAACCGCAACGAATGCCGGGCCCGGGCCGAGTCCGGCGCGAAGGACGCCGTCGGGAAGGCCGTAACGATCGCCGACGGCGGCTACCGGGGAACGGGACTGGACATTCCTCACCGCCGCAGCGGCGCGGACGAAGAACTCCCCGGCTGGAAGCAGGCACGAAACAAGAGCCACAAGCAGGTCCGGGCCCGGGTCGAGCACGTCTTCGCCCGCATGAAGACCTGGCAGATCTTGCGTGACTGCCGCCTCCGCGGCGACGGCGTGCACCATGCGATGCGCGGCATCGCCCGCCTGCACAACCTCAACATCGCCGGATAGGCGAACGAGCTGGCCCACGCCGGTTCCGAGGTCACTTCATCTGCCGGCGGGCCTGTTTCACCTCGCCGTCGATGGCCCAGGCGTCGGCAACCGGTCCGAGGTGGCCAAGCTTGTCGGGGTTGATCACCGAACGAATGGTCTGGATCTGCCCGTCGAGCACGTCGAGGGCGAGGGCATGGAGGACCTTGCCGTCCCGGTCCCGGAAAATCGCGCCGGGCTGGCCGTTGACCTCGTGCGCCTCGAACGTCACGTCGATCCGGGCCAGCAGCGGGAAGACGGAGGCAAGCAGCCGGGCCACGTTCTCGTCGCCGACGACGGCCCTGGCCAGCTGCGGGGCCTTGCCGCCGCCGTCCCCGACCAACTGCACATCGGCGGCCAGTAGATCCCGCAGGCCGGCGACATCACCTTCGCGGAGGGCGTCGAAGAACCGCGTCGCCAGCTCCTGCCGCTGTTGGCGGTCCGCTTCGAACCGCGGCCGCCCGGCCTCCATGTGCCGCCGTGCCCGTACCAGCAGTTGTCGGCACGCCGCCTCCGAACGCCCCACCGCCGAGGCGATGTCGTCGAACCCGAAGCCGAACACATCCCGCAGCACGAACACCGACCGCTCCAGTGGGCTGAGCCGCTCCAGCAGCAGCAGCGCCGCCATCGACACCGAGTCGGCCAGCTCGGCCGAGCGCGACGGATCCTGGTACGGATCGCTCAACAGTGGCTCGGGGAACCACGGGCCCACGTACGCCTCCCGCCGCACCCGCGCGGAGCGCAGCACGTCGATTGCGATCCGCGTCACCGTGGCGGACAGAAACGCCTTGACCGAGGTGGGAAGGGTCGTCGAGCCATCGAAGCGCAGCCATGTCTCCTGCACCGCGTCCTCGGCCTCGCTCACACTGCCCAGAATCCGGTAGGCGATCGAGAACAGCAGGGGCCGCAGCTCCTCGAACTCCTCGGCCTTGTTCACTCCGCATCCTCCTTGAAGTCTTCCCACCCGGCCGTGTTCCGCGGCGTGCGCACGTTCTGGTGATCTTGTGGTCCGTCGGCGGAGCTGTGCAACGCCCCGTGCCCGGGCCTGCGACAGTGCCCCGGGCGGGTCATCGATGGCCGTTCAGTGGAACTGCCCGACCTCGTAGTCGCCGGCCGGCTGCTGGGCGATGATGTTCAGCCGATTCGCTGTATTCATGAAGGAGACCAGGACTACCAGGGCGGTGAGCTGTTCCTCGTCGTAGTGCTTCGCGGCACGTGCCCAAACGTCGTCGCTGACCCCGCCGGCGGCGTCCGCGACCCGGGTCCCCTGCTCCGCCAGCTCCAGCGCGGCACGCTCGGCCTCGGTGAAGACGGTTGCCTCCCGCCACGCCGTGACCAGATTCAGCCGCACCGGGGTCTCGCCGGCCGCGGCGGCTTCCTTGGTGTGCATGTCGATGCAGACGGCACAGCCGTTGATCTGGCTCACGCGCAGGGCCACGAGCTCCTGTGTCGCGGCCGGCAGCGGCGACTCCTTGAGCGCCCTGCCCGCCGACATGAGGTGCTTGAGGGCCTTGGTGGCGGTCGGGCTGGCGAAGTAGTCCAGTCGCGCGTCCATTGCGTTCTCCTCCGTGCTCGTAGGTGGCTACATCCCCTGGGACGAGACAGCCCGACGCCCTGTGACACGGAGGCATGTGATCCACGTCTCCCTGAACTTGGATGTCCGGAGACGTCACAGGCGGGGGCGTTGTCTCGTCCCAGGGGAAGCAGGCAATCTCGATCAAGGAGCTGATGACGAACCTCGCACTCTGGATCGTCGCCGGACTGATGGCCGCCGTCTGCCTGACCGGCAGCTCCAAGATGTTCGTGCCCAAGGCGAAGCCGGCCGCCACGGGCGGCACCGCCACCCGATGGGTCGAGGACTTCAGCCCCGGTGCCCTCAAGGCCATCGGCGCCGTCGAGCTCCTGGCTGCGGCGGGCCTGCTCCTGCCTGCCGCGCTTGACATCGCGCCGGTTCTGGTGCCGCTGGCCGCAACCGGACTGGTACTGCTGTTCGCCGGCGCGCTGACCATGCGCCTCCGCCGTGGCGAGAGAGTGACGATCGCGGGCGACCTGATCTACCTCGCCCTGGCCTTCTTCCTGGCGTGGGGCCGCTTCGGCCCCGAGTCCTTCACGGGCTGACCACCCAGGTCGGCGTAAACCGGTTTCACTTACGGGAGAGCTCTGAGCCTCGATCTTTCGTGATGGGACGCCGACGGAGTCGGTGGCCCAGTGCCTCCGGCGGTGGCGGGAACAAGGACCTCAGCAATCCTCATTATCGCTGGTCAGAGGCGCTTTCTGGTTTCGTGATCATCAGTCGGACAGCACACCTCGTGAAAGCGCGAGGCTAGTGAAACCTGGAACAACCCGGGTCGGTCGTGAAGGGCCGTCAGCCGATCTGTTCCGCCAGCGCGAGGATGATGCCGGAGGGGCCGCGGAGATAGCAGAGCCGGTAGATGTCCTCGTAGCGCGCTACTTCGCCGATGAGTTCGGCGCCATGGGGGCGCAGACGGGCCATGGTGTCGTCGATGTCGTCGACGGCGAACATGACCCGATGCAGGCCCAGCGTATGGGGCGGCGGGTTGTGCGAGGCGTCGCCGATCGCCGCGGGGGCGTGGTACTGGGCCAGTTCCAGCTTGCCGTGGCCGTCTGGGGTCCGCATCATCGCGATGTCGCTGCGGACGCCGTCGAGTCCGACGGCCTGATCCGCGAAGAGGCCCTCGATCCGTGCCGTGCCTTCGACCTCCATGCCCAGTTCGGTGAAGAAGGCGACGGCGGCCTCCAGGTCTGCGACGACGATGCCGACGTTGTCCATCCGCTGAAGCGTCATGACGGTTCTCCCTCTGCGCGGTGCGGTCCTCTGAGTCCACCGGTATACCGAGGACGGAGCCGGCGGCCCGCTCTCGACACCCGTAAGCGGCCTGAGGTTCCGCACCGCACACCGACCGGGTCGGGCTGTCGGCTCAGCAGGCGATGACGTACCAGACCGGCGTCCAGAACACGTCATTCCTGGCGGGAGCGTCGATGGAGAACATCCAGGCGCCGTTCGCGTCGTAGAAATGGGCCCTGGTCCCCGGCGTCTGGTTGTTGTGGAGAGAGCCCCAGCCCACGAGGTTGGGCAGGGTGTACGTCGTGTCGCACGTGGTGTAGTCGAATCTGTTGCCGTTCGCGCCCTTCCCGCACACGTAGTAGTACGCGCAGTTCAGCGAGGCGTCGGACCCGGCCGCTTCGAGTTCCACGGCGTTCCTCATCTGAGCCGCCGTCAGCGACGGCTGCCGGGCGTCCTCGGAGGTAAGGATGCCGGTGCCGCCGCTGGAGCTGTCGGTGTGGGCGGCGGCCGCACCGTCGAGCCCGACCGTCGAGACCGCGATCGCCGCCGCCGCGAACAGTGCCGCGGCCAACTTGCGCATCATCATGCGAACTGCCTCCTCGTGCCTGTCAACGCGGCCCACGCGGGGAGCCGGCTCCTTCGCCCTCGAGCATCAGGACCGAACGGCTGACCCCCTCGCGATGCGGACATCACGAACGTCGGCCGTGGCACGCCCGCCTGCCCCATCGTCCCGTCACCGGTCGACCCGGACCACGACTTTCGGGCGTGGCCGAATTCCGCAGGCCGGACCGCTTCCCAGAAGGTCGGTGCCCAGGCCGGTGACGGTGTGCAGAACGGCGCCGCCGATGCGTCGACTCGTGAGCAGGCCCGACTCCCGCAGCACCGACACATGGTGGCTGACGGTCGCCGGACTGATCCCCAGGCGCAGCGCCATCTCGCTCGTGGTCCGGCCCTCGACCACCTCCTCCAGGACGGCGGCACGTGACCTCCCGAGCAGCGCGGCCAGCGCCTGGTGGGTGCCGGCACCGGCCGTTCGCGGGGGCGCCAGCCAGCGGGGGTCATGGGTCACCGGGTGCACGAGCACCGGCGGCAGGGAACCGTCCCTGAGCACGATCGGGCCGGGCCAGCAGAAGAAGGACGGGATGATCCGCAGACCTCTGCCCTGTAAGTGGAGCTCTCCCCGCAGATGGGCGCCCGCGATGTACAGCACCGGCGCCGACCAGCGCATGCTCGGATGCAACCCCGCCGCCAGACCGGCGAAACCCGACCGCAGCATGGCCCGCGCCGCGACCGACCGGGCCTCGTCGAAACGGGTGCGGACCTGGGTCCAGAAGGGGGCGACGAACCGTTCGTGATGCCGTCGGACCAGGCCGCCGAGCCCGCGCAGCGCCTGGGTGTCGCCGTCGGCGAGCGGGCGCGCCCAACTGGGCAGGGGGCGGGTGAGGGACAGTTCCGTCAGGTCGGTCCGCAGGCGGGCGCGGGGCGTGGAGAGCAGTGCGTCCACTCCCGCCTCGAACCCGGCGGAGGCGCTTCCCGGGGTCAGGAAGTCCGCCGAGTAGCCGCGTGGCGGGGCGAGGTGACGCAGCCGGGACAGCGCCGGATCGAAGGAGCCCCGCGTGGCCCGCCGCCAGTGTCCGAAGACCAGCGGGCCGTCGCGGTTCTGCAGCAGATGCAGGCTGAGCAACCCCTCCCACAGCGGATCGGGCTCCTCCGCCAGCACCACCCGGGCCAGGTCCTCGTACGTGAAATGAATGCGCAGTCCCACCGGCTCGCTCCCCAGACTCGCCTCGGTCAGCCTCGCACGAACGTGTGCGCTCGGACGAAACGCGGGGGCGCGCCATCGAGGGGCGGGCGCCCCCGGTTTCGTGTCGGACGGACGGCTCCGGCGATCGGAGCCGTCCGCTCATGGACCAGCCCGCAGCGCGAGCCGGTCAGCTCACGTCGCCGATGCGCTCCACGCGCTCGTCGACGCCGTTGCGCAGTTCGTTCAGCGTCGTCCCGGGCGGGGCGACCTTCGGGGCGGAGGACGGCGGCTGCACCTCGTCCGCGCAGGTGGTCCCGGCGGCCGGGACCACGAGGTCGACGAGGTAGTTGACGACCGTGTCCGTCGCACAGGCGCTGCGGCCGAACGCCGTGTGCCCCTCGGCGTCGAACGTCAGCAGCGAGGCGTTGTCCAACTGCCGGGACAGGGCGACCGCGTCCTGGTACGGCGTGTCCGGGTCACCGGTGGTGCCGAGAACCAGGATCGGCGCCGAACCCCGGGCCCGGAAGGAGCCGTCGTAGCGGCTGGGCGTCTCCGCGGGCCACTGGACGCACGCGGTGGCGTGCTGGTGGTCGTAGGTGGGCGGCCCGTAGGCCATGGCCGGGCCGAGCAGTGGCGCGTCCTCGGCGTTGTCCGTCACGTTCCGGTGCAGCTTCCGCAGGCTCTGGGGGTAGTCCTTGTCGACGCACTCGACGACCACGTTCGGGCCGAGGAAGTCGAAGCTCGCCGGGGACGGCGGGCGCAGCAGGAAGGACGTGTTGTCCCGCAGTTGCGCCTTCTTGAGGGCCTCACCGAGGGAGGGCCAGATGACCTTTCCCTCGTTGATGTTGAACATCAGCCGGTAGACCAGCGTGTAGCCGTTCGCCTTGCCGCCGTTGGCCGTGGTGACCGGGTTCGCGTCGAGGTCCTTCTTCAGCTGCTCGAACGCCCCGCGCGGGTCGCCGTCGCCGAACCCGCAGGTGGCCTGGTCGGCGGCGCACCAGTCGAGGAAGCGGCCCATCGCGCCGTCCAGCGCCAGGTACTGGGCCCTGTCGTACGCGTAGGGGCGGTAGGCGTACTTGTACGGGTCGTACGCCCCGTCGAGGGTCAGCGCCCGCACCCGCTTGGGGAACATCGACGCGTAGACGGTGCCGATGTACGAGCCGAACGACCGCCCGTAGTACGTCAGTTGCTCCTCGCCGAGGGCTCGGCGCAGCAGGTCGATGTCACGGGCGACGTACTCCGTGCCGACGTACGGCAGCAGCGAGCCCGCGTTGTCGAGGCAGGCCTGGTTGAACTCGGCGGCCTCGCGCAGCGCCGGCCCGAAGGCACCCCGCCCGGGCACACCCTTGGCGTCGGTGACCGCCTTCGAGTAGCGGGTGTCGTCGAAGCAGGTGAGTGCCGAACTGCGGCCGACACCGCGGACGTCGTAGCCGAACACGTCGAACGAGTCGCGGAGGGCGGCCGGGAGGTCGTCGTAGTTGTTGCGGACGAAGTCCACCCCGGAGTTGCCCGGTCCGCCGGGCTGCATGAAGAGCGTGCCCTTGCGTTTGGCCGGGTCGGCGGCCTTCTTGCGGATCACCGCGAGGGTGATCTTGGCCCCTCGTGGTGCCCGGTAGTCGAGCGGGACGTCCGCGTTCGCGCACTCGTACCCGCCCTGGCAGTCGGTCCAGGCGAGCGTGGGCACGGGCGGCGTGGTCGTGCTCGCCGAACCCGGCTTCTGCGGCGCGTTCTGCGCGGCCATGGCCTGCGTCGCCGATCCCGTCGCCGCGAGAACGAGCGCGGTCACGGCGGCACCGGCGAGTCGCAGACGCGAGAGGCGTCTCGGTGTGGTTCGTGTGTCGTGGTACGTGGACATGGACGTGTTCCCCCTGAACGGTCAGCATCCACCGTCCCCACTGGTCGGGGTGGGGACGGAGACTGTCTGACTGATGAGAGGGCAAAAAGGCCCCAGCGGTGCCACTGTGTCGTGGTTCTCCTGCAATTCCTCCATGACTCACGGCAGTTGTCGACCGCCGGACCGCACGCCAGGCGCACGACCACGCCCCTCGGTCCCAGGGAGACCGAGGGGCGCTCGTGACGTTACGGTCAGGGATCAGCCCCAGCGGACGTCGATGATGCCGACGTAGTCGTTCAGGATCGACCCCAGGTTGAGGGCCGGCAGCCTGAACGTGCGGGAGTAGGAGAGTGGACGGCTGAAGAAGGTCGCCACCGTGCACCGTCCGTATCCCGTGGCCGAGCTGATGTTCGTCGCCCAGTAGAGGTCGGGGCTCAGCCGGTAGCCGACGGAGTCGCAGGTGCCGGCGCTGCCGTAGACGATGGTGGAGTTGCCCCGCAACTGGTCGTCGCTGTACCACGTCATCAGCTCCGTCGCCTGTACTGCCTTGCCGTTGGTCTGGGCCTTCGCCTGAGGAGATGCCAGCAGGGCGCGGGCCTTCGCCGCGGTGTCCGCACAGTTCCGGTACAGCTCGGGGGAAACGCCGCCGTCGCTGGGCGCCTTGTCCACGACGACCACACAGTGCTTCCCCTGGGCCGTGGACGCCGGAGTGGAGCCCGCCGCACCGGCCGGCGCGGCAGCGGTCAGAACGCCGACCACGGCTGCCGCCGCACTGATCAGACCGACGGTCCCCTTCTTGTTGAGCATGTGCCGTCCCTTCTGTCATGTCTTTCCCTTGAATTGCTGTACATGACAGACAGTGCCAGCACATAACGGTGGACAGTAAGCCCTTTCGAAGAGGGTCGAAGGCCGGAGGTCGGGCGGGGTGCGGCCCCTCCCTTGCTCGATGACGGCGCTACTTGTGCCAGATCTTGCGGTAGGCCCGGCGGTAGCCTTCGGAGTCCCAGGACAGTGAGCCGCCGCTGTTGTCCGCGGTGGTGATGTGGACGGGAGCGACGTACCCGCTGGCCGGTTCGCCAGCGAAGGCGCGGTTGAACTCGTCGACGATCTGCCAGCCCTGCTCGTTGAGGGGCTCGGGCACGGTGGCGGACTGGTACCGCTTGCCGTTGATGCGCTGGAAGGCCGACGGGTCGCCGTCACCGGCGCCGATGTTGAACGGTGCGCCGTCGCCCTTCTGCCCGGCCGCGCGCAGGGCGGGTGCGGCATGGTCGAAGTACAGGTCGTTGATGGCGGCGGAGTACGTCCACTTGTCGCCGAGGCGGGAGTGGAGGGACGAGACCTTCTCGACCGTGCGGGTGTTGGCCTCGGGTATGGGGATGTCCTCGTAGCCCAACAGATCGACGTCGGGGCAGGTGGCGAGCTCCTTCTTGATCAGCTCGGACTTCCGCTTCGCGAAGGGGATCGAGGCGTCGGTGAACAGCACCACGCCGGCACGGCCGTTGGACCGGGCGATGATCCAGTCGGCGCTGATCTTCGCGACGTCCTCGACCTTGGTGGTGATGTTGCTGAAGAGCTTGGGCTTCGTGCTGGGTCCTGGGGTGGCGGTGGCGTGCCAGCCGATGAGCGGGATCCCCGCGGCGTCGGCCTGGTCGACCTGCTTGCTCACGGAGCCGGGGTCGAAGCCGCCGATGACGATGCCGGACGGTTCGAGGGCGATGGCCTCGGCCAACGCGGCCCGGATACCCGCGGGTGTGCCCTGCCCGTCGATGGTGCGCACGTCCCAGCCGATGACCTTCGCGGCTTCCTGAACGCCCTTCGCGACGCCCGACACACCGGGGTTGGTCATGGTCTGGGCGACATAGGCGATGGTCCGGCCGGAGACGGCCTCGGGTCCGGTGGTGGGGCCGCTCCAGGGAGCGTTGACGTCCTCGGCCGCTCGGACGGCCTGCTTCGCCTTGGTGAGGACCGTGGGGCAACCGGGTTCCCGGGAAGCGGTGGGTGCCGCGGTGGCGGTCGCACCACTCTCGCAGCCGGTGGTGGCGGCGGTCGCGGCCAGGAACGCGACGACGGCCGCCGTCGCCTTGCGGGTGGAGGGCACAGGGGTCTCCTCGAGGGCAGGAGGGGGTACGGGGATCACGTGGGGGGAGGAGACCGATCCAGCTGGTGGCTGGAAGCACAACGGTCATGACGGTGCCTCCGGCTGTGGCCGGGAGGCTGTCGGGGTGGGAATGTAGCAGGGCTTCGACCTGCCCCTCCACGGCGAGGTCATCGCTCGGTAGGCAGCCGTGAACAATTTGTAATCACGTATTGATTACGTACAGCCTCAAGGCGATCACAAAGACGGTAGTCTCCCGCCGACGAGATCCGGACACGTGACGCGAATCAGCACCTCGCGTCGCGGGTCTGGTCGTTCACGCCCGCTGGACCGCAGCGTCAGCGCACAGGTCCGTTCCCCAGGCGTCGACGCCCCGGCGGTCACAGCACCTTGACCGCCGATCAGCACACACCCAAGGAGACCAGCGTGCCCGCGAACACAGTGGAGCCGCCGCCCGGCCATGTGGACCGGACCTCTCCGCTCCGCCGGAAACCGGGCTCCGTTCTCGCCCGGTGGCCGTTCCGGCGGAAACTCAACGTCCTGGTCGTCGCGCCCATCGCGGTCGTCGGTGTCCTGCTCGGCGTCGGTGTCACCGGACAGATGGAGCAGGCCGGGGACGCCGACCGGGTCGCCGAACTCGTCCGCGACAGCGAGCAGGTCGCGAAGCTCATCAACGACGTACAGGCCGAACACCGGTTGGCGCTGCTGCTGTCCGTGCAGTACGAGGCGGCCCGCCCCGGAGCGGCCCGGCCGTCCACCAGCGCCTACCGCGAGGCCCAGCGGGCCACCGACGCGCAGGTCAGGACCGTACGCTCCGCGTTCGGGTCGAGCCTGCCCACCGAGGAGGAACAGGCCCTCGCCTACATCACCGGTCTGGACGTCCTGCGGGAGAAACTCGACCGGGACTACGTCCCCGCCGCCAACATCGACCCCGCCTACGCGGCCGCGGTCGGCTACCTGATCGACGGCATCGGCCTCGACCGCTTCTCCGCGACCTCGGCGTCCTCGGTGACCAATCTGCTGGACGCGATCCTGCGCGCCGACGCCGCCCACGCGGCGTTCGAGAGCGCCGTGTTCTCGGCCCAGACCCGGGACGCCAACGCCCTCACCGAGTACACGCGCGCGGCCGGCGCCCACGAGCTCTACACCTACCAGGCCGACCGCTTCGGCCGCATCGCCACACCCGCGCAGGGGCTCGCCATGGGCGGCATCGAGCGCGCCGCCGAACAGAACGCCCTCACGTCCCAGTTCGCGGAGCTGCAGATCGACCCGGGCGCCCTCCAGTCACAGAGCGCCCAGGAACTGCGCAAGAAGATCAGCGCCGGCGAGCGACAGGCCGAGACCCGCCTCGGCATCACCCGGGCACTGATCGACCAGACCGCGGCACAGGCCGACTCCGCCTCCGCCGGCGCCCTGCGCAAGGCCTGGATCATGCTCGGCGCGGCCCTGCTCGGCTTCGCCGCCTGGCTCGCCTTCTGCGTCCTGGTCCGGCGCTCGGTCATCCGTCCCCTGACAGTCCTGACCGGCTCCGCACGGCAGGTGGTCGAAGCCGCCGACGAGGAACTCGCCCGGGTCGCGGACGACGAACTCGTCGACAGCACCCCGTTCAGCCCGCGGGCGATACCCGTCCCGGTGCGCGACGAGATCGGCGAACTGGCCGAGGCCTTCAACCGGGTGCAGGTCACCGCCGCCGCACTCCTGGAACGGCAGGTCCTCAGCCGCCGCAACGTCGCCGAGATGTTCGGCAACGTCGGACGCCGGGTCAGCAATCTGACCACCCGGCAACTGCTGCTGATCGACGCCGTGGAGCGGCAGGAGACCGACCCCGACCTCCTGGAACGGCTCTACCGCATCGACCACCTCGCCGTACGGCTCCAGCGCAACGCCGACAGCCTCATGCTGCTCGCCGGCATCCGGGAGACCGACGTCGAGGCCCGGCCGATCACCCTCGCCGACGTCATACGCTCGGGCCTCGGCCGCATCGAGGGATTCCGGCGGGTGTCCCTGCGCTCCGAGACCGACATCACCGTGGGCCCCGACATCGCAGGCGACCTGACGCTGATGCTGGCCGAGCTGATGGAGAACGCCGTCGCGTTCTCCCCGTCCGACACCGCCGTCGAGGTGGTCGTCCGGCCCGGCACCGACGTCACCAAGGACGGCGGCGCACTGATCGAGATCATCGACCACGGCCTCGGCATGAGCGCGGAACGCCTCACCGAGGAGAACGCCCGCCTCGTCCGCCGGGAACGCCTCGACCTCGTCCCGACCAAGGTGCTCGGTCTCTTCGTGGTCGGCAACATCGCCCGCCACCTGGGCCTGCGCGTCACCCTGAGCCGCACACCGGGCGGTGGTGTCACCAGCACCGTGTGGATCCCCTCGGCGCTCGCGCGGGTGCTGAGCCCGGGGGAGGCCGCACCGCCTCCCGCCGCCCTGGCCGGGACCGTGGCGGTCCTCCCACCGAAGACCGCAGCGCCCGCGACGGCCACCCCCACCACCCCCGAACGGCGGCCGGTCGCCGTGTCCACGACGGGTGACCTGCCCAGACGCATCCCACCCCGTACGAACACGACCACCACCGACGCCCCCGACGGGCACTCCCCGTCGACGACGGCCCGGCCACTGCGGCGGCGGGTGCGGGGCGCGACGCTCGCCACGACCACCACCGTCGACCGGAACATCCCGGCCGCGCGGCAGCCCGCCGACGCCGACGCCGTCCGCGCGGAACTCGACGAGTTCGAGGCCGCCGTACGCAGGGCCGAACAGGACAGCGCCGCACCCGCGGACCGGGACACCGACCGCATGACAGCAGTACGAGAAAACCCCAGAAGGCCAGAAGGAGACGGGCAGTGACCATGTCGACAGATGACAGCACCCCCGAACAGTCGAAGCCCACCGATCTGCGCACCGCCGCGGCCGACTTCACCTGGCTGCTCGACCGTTTCGCCACGGAGACCGCCGGCGTCGTCGACGCCATAGCGGTGTCCTCCGACGGTCTGCTGATCGCGGTCTCCCAACTACGCGACAGGGCGGACTCGGAGCGGCTCGCCGCGATCGTGTCCGGTGTCACCAGCCTCGCCGCCGGGGTCTCCGGCAACTACGGCCTCGGCGGCCTCAACAAGGTCATCATCGACCTGGAGGGCGGCCACGTACTGGTGTCCGCCATCGGAAACGGCGCCGTACTCGGCGTGGTCGCCTCCAAGGAGGCGAAACTCGGCAACATCGCCTACGAGATGACCCTCTTCGCCAACCGCGCCGGAGCCGCGCTCACCCCGCAACTGGTGATGGAACTGAAGAACAGCGTCGGCGCCCCCGTGGTCGGCTGACCCATCCCGCGAGGCAGGAGGTCGTCATGGTGGCCGGTGGACGAGAACCACAGGAGACAGAAGAAGGGACTTGGGACGACGAGGAGGCCGTGGTCGGCCGTGCTCCCGCGGTCCGACCGTTCCTGCTGACCGCCGGCCGGGTGTCGGGGGGAGGCGCGGCGGCACCGATCCCGATCGAGACCCAGATCGTGTCGACGGCGGACGGGCTCTCCGTCCTCGGCAAGCTCGCCTTCGAGCACCACGACATCGTCGCCGCCTGCCGGCGGCCGCAGTCGGTCGCGGAACTGGCCGCCCGCCTGCGCCTGCACCTCAACGTCGTCCGAGTGCTCGCCGAGGACCTGTGTGCCGCAGGGCACCTGGCGATCTACGTGCCGCACGCCCGGGCCGCCCAGGACATCTCCGTACTGCGAAGGGTTATCAATGGTCTCCGTGCCGTCCCCGACTCACGGGGCACACTCCGCGACAGCGGTTGAACAGCCGCCGCTGCCGGTCAAGCTGGTCATCGCCGGCGGCTTCGGCGTCGGCAAAACCACCACCGTGGGGTCGATCTCCGAGATACGTCCCCTCACCACCGAGGCCGCGATCACCGAGGTCGCCGCGGGCGTGGACGACCTCACGCACACGCCCGACAAGACCACCACCACCGTCGCCATGGACTTCGGCTGCATCACCCTCGACCCGACCCTGAAGCTGTACCTGTTCGGCACACCGGGCCAGGACCGCTTCGGCTTCATGTGGGACGACATCGTCGACGGCGCTCTCGGCGCCCTGGTCATCGTCGACACCCGCCGCCTCGACGACTGCTACGCGGCCGTGGACTACTTCGAACACAAGCGCATCCCGTTCGCGGTCGCCGTCAACGCCTTCGACGGAGAGGTCGAACACGACCTGGAAGAAGTGCGGTGGGCACTCGACGTCGCCGACCACGTACCGCTGACCGTCTTCGACGCCCGCCGGACCGGCTCGGTACGCGACGCGCTGCTCGTCGTACTCGACGTCGCCCTGTCCCGCGCCCAAGCGGCCGCGGCGACCTGACGGTGAGGGGGACGCGGCCTACGCTTCGACGATGTGCCGCAGATAGGCGTGCGGGTCGGCGAGATAGCGCCGCCAGTGATCCACGATGCCGAGCTCCTGCCAGGCGACCCTGCGCATGCCGTGCTCGCCGACCTCGATGATGTCCGCGCCCGGCAGGGCGGTGAGCAAGGGGGAGTGCGTGGCACAGACGACCTGGCCGCCCTCCTTGGCCAACCGGTCGAGGTGCCCGATCAGCTCGAGGCACGAGGAGAAGGAGAGCGCGGCCTCCGGCTCGTCGAGAACATAGAGCCCCGGGTCGAGGAACTTCCCGCGGAGCGCCGCGAGAAAGCTCTCACCATGGCTGACCGAGTCCGGCGAGAAACCCTCCCGGTCCAGGGCGTCCCACGCGGTCTCGGCCCGCAGGAAGAAGCCCTTGCGGGCCGCCCAACTGGTCATCATGCGGCGCCCGCGCGAGGCCGCGTCGAACTTCATCCGCTCGCCGAGCTCCGACTTGCCCCGCGAGGAGGCGTAGCGCCAGTCGTGGGAGCCGCCGTAGGAGTCCAGCCCGAACCCCTCGGCCAGCGCCTCGACCAGGGTCGACTTCCCCGAACCGTTCTCACCGACCAGAAAGGTCACCGGTGCGGTGAAGCGCAGCCCTTCGTCGAGCAGCTGGCGGACACAGGGCACCGACCAGGGCCAGGCGTCCTCGTCGTACGAGGAGAGATGAGCGTACGCGCGTTCGACAATCACGGGACCAGTGTCGCTCACCAGGCGGAAGACGCATGCGACGGCAGATGGCCGGAGTTGCGGAGTCGGCCGGTGAGCCGTGCGCAGACCGAGGGCCCCCGGGCGAGCACGGGGACCGGAACGCGCAGAGCGGAACACACGGTGCGTCAGAAGTGACCGTCGAGCAGCGCCTTCCCCAACGAGGTGATCGTGTGATGGACGGTCTTGCCCTGACGGTGGGAGGAGATCAGGCCGGCCTCCCGCAGGACGGCCGTGTGCTGGCTGGCGCTGGCCGGGGAGACCCCCAGCCGACGTGCGATCTCTCCGGTGGTGGGGCGCCCGTCGGCGGCCTCCAGCACGGCCGCCCGGGTACGACCGAGCAGGTCGGCGACGGCGTGACTCTTCGCCGCGCCGCCGAAGACCTCGGCCGCCGCCAGGGTGCTCCGCAGGACGGGATAGATCAGCATCAGCTCCTCGCTGCGCCCGACGTACAAGCGGGGCGCGCGGCAGAAGACGGACGGGGCGATCACCATGCCGCTTCCCGCCAGATGGACGTCAGTCCCACGGGTCAACGGCCGGTAGTCCACCTCGAGCAGCGGGGGCTTCCAGCGGATCGCCGGGTGGAGCGAGGACAGCATCTGCCCAATCCCTCCACAGGCCAGGGCCCGCATCGAGGCGTCCTGTTCCCTGTGCAGCACCGCGCGCATCCGTGGCCAGTGCCGGGCGATCGTGGCCTGGTAGGCGGTCGTCAGTGCCTCGGCCACATGACGGGCGGCCCGGCCGTCTCCCGTACTGGCGCAGAGCATCCACGGCGGCAGCATCAGCCGTCTGCCCCGGCGGTACAGGGCAAGCTCGTCACGTAAGGGGCGCGGATCGCTGAGAAGGAGGTCGAGCGCGTCCTCCACCTCCGGTGCGGTGCCGACCAGCGTGAACAGGTCCACCATGCGCTGCCTCGCCGGAGCCAGGCCGCGGACGAGGTCCGGCAGGTCCCCGACGGACAGCCGTGGCCGGGCCTGCGAACGCCAGGAGTCGAAGAGCGCCGCTTCGCAGCTGTGCTGGGCGACCCAGAAGCTCAACTGCGTCTCGGCCAGAGGACCGAGGACGGCGATGCGGATGCGGGCCAGATCCGCGGACGTGAAGTGGACGCGGATCACCGCACGTTCCCCCCGTGTGTGTACATCCGGCCTACGTTTCAGCCTCAGCCAAATCGTGTGGTCTCCGCAGTATGCAGGACCCAGTCTGTTCTGGACATGCCACCGACCCAGTGCTGACTGGGGCGACGAGGAGGAACGTCATGCGTATGAAGCGAGCCACGAAACGGTTGGGCGTCATCACAGCTCTGGTTGTGGGACCGCTGATGCTGGCCGCCACACCGGCTCTCGCCGCCTCGGTCTCCAGGAGCTACGGCAACGCCTACAACTCCGGAAATACGATCTACGCCTGCGACACCCGCGAGGACGGCGACGGGGTCTACGCCGAGTACTGGGGCAGTGGCACCACCCACGGGTACGTGTGGGACGGCAACGGCTCACAGGCCGGATGCGGCTCCGCGAGGGTGTCGTCCTTGCACACCTTCCGTGTCTGCGTGGACGACTTCGGCTCGGACACCTGCTCCGACCGCGTGGGCGTGTGACCGCCCGACCCTCGCGGCCCTTCGAGTAGAGGGACGGGGGGCAGGCGGCGCCGCTCGGCCGCGTCAGCCCGGAGGCCCGCCGGCATCCCGCCGCGCGGGCCTCACCCGTGACTCCCGCTCTCCCCGCCTCGCGGGGTGGCCGGCTCAGATGATGTGCAGTCGCCGTGCCTCGCGGATCCACGAGGGGAACTCGGACAGCAGCCGGTCGTAGAGCTCTGTGTCCGGTACGCGGCTGATGTCGTCGACGGCGAAGAATCCGACGTTGTCGACGCGTCGGCCCGGGAGGGTGTCGAACCGTTCCAGTACGCCGTACTGGGCGCGTCCCAGCCCGACGAACTGCCAGAAGACCGGTTCGTCCACCGCCTCGCGCAGCTCGGTCTCGATCTCCTTGTTCCGGTAGACGCCGCCGTCGGAGAAGAACAGGACCAGGGTCGGGGCCGCCGTCGGGTGTTCACGGACGTAGGTCCGCACCTCGGCGATCACCTTCTGTTCCTCGTTCTGGATGCCGACCGCGCGCATGTCCACCTGGCCCGGCAGTAGTCCCTTCTGCGGCTTCTTGCGCCGGAACAGCGCCAGTTCGCCGACCCGGACGTGATGCTGGAGCCACTGCGGCAGGTCGCCCAGCGTGAGGTCCGGCAGCCGGGCAGGGTTCGACGCGAACGTCCATGCCTGCATCTCACCGTCGTCGTCGAGCTGGGCGGCCACCGCGGCCATCCGTTCCACGACGTCGGCGACGACGCCCTTCGAGTACAGCATCGACATCGACCCGGAGGCGTCCAGGACCAGGATGACGCGCGCGGTCACTCCCTCCGCCCCGTGCTTGCGCAGACTGACGGCCACCTGTTCCTTGCGCAGGGAGAGCCGCTTGCGCATGTCCACCGGCAACTGCTCCTCGCCCTTGACGAGCCGCGGGGCGGGGGTCCCCGGGGCTCGTCAAGGGCGAGGAGC
>NZ_LIRK01000365.1 GCF_001419765.1 Streptomyces torulosus | reverse complement strand
CCGTTGCCTTTGCCCGTGTACAGCAGCCGACTTCGGCCGGCCGGAGGCGTTTCGGTCAGCGAGGGGGAAGCATGTCGTTCGGGCCGCCGCCCGCGGAGTCCGGGCCGCAGCCCGGGGGATTCGGGCCGTCCACCGGAGGGTTCGGGCCCGTCGCACCCGGTCCGCATGCCCCGTTGGCCTCGTCCACCTCTCCTGACCCGTTCGCCCCACCTCCCCCGGCCCCCTGGGTCGCCCCGACCGAGGTCGAGTCCGCGCTGCTCGACGCCAAGCAACGCGGCGACTGGGCCGCCTACTTCGACACTCTCGCCCGCAACCACCTCTACTTCGAGATCGAGCGCGCCGCGGCGGACGCCACGCCCAGCCGTACGTACGCCGTCTTCGGGCGTGACCCGAGAGTCCCCGGCGGGCGGGCCTGGGCGGTGTACACCGAGGGGATGCTGCCCGCTCCGGAGGAGCACCGGGTGTTCGACCGGGTCGGCCTCGCCTTCTTCGCGCGCGTGTGGCAACCCACCGACCCGTCCACGATCGTGGTCAACCCCGGCAGCCCCTGCGAGGCGTTCCTGCCCACCGCGCCACCGCACTCCGCCGCGTGGGCCCAGGCCTCCGAACGGCGGGGCCCGCCGCGGCCCGGCCCCGCGCTGCGCGCGCTCCGGGTGGGCGGCCCCCTGTACGGGTCCGTCGCCCACGGCCTGGCCTGCGGGGCCCTGTTGTGCGTCAACAACGGCTCCCTCTGGAACGCCATGGCCTGGCACGGCACCGGCTACACCGGGGAACGCACCCGGCTGCGCGAATGGTGGGGCATCACCACCCGGGAGGAGTGGCGAGGTCGTCTGGACGAGCTCCTGGGCTGCCGTGGCTCCAGCTCGGTCTGGAGCTTCGCGCTCGCCCTGCGCCAAGGCATCGCGCGGGACTTCGGCGGGCTGGTCGATGTCGGCTACTGGAAGCAGACCGCCGAGAAGGTGCTGCGGGCCAAGGCCGGAGGATCGCTCACCCTCGGCCCCGACGGAATCACCAGGAACGACCCGCTTCCCGAGGTGGAGACCGAGGCGCACGTCGAGGGGGTCCGGCGGCTCATCGGGCGCATCACCCGGTACGAGGCCCGGATGCGCGCCGACGGGATCCTCGACGAGAACCGGTACGTCACCTCCGTCGAGGCCTGGGACCTCGGCCGTGCCTCGAAGATGGCCCGCTGGGGGCTCGGCGCCCGGTTCGGGACGCTGAAGGAGGCGGAGGCCGCGGTCGTGCGGGCCGGGCGCGCAGCGGCCGTCGAGTACCGGTCGTGGCGGGACTTCTCCGCCGGGTACATCCTCGGACGCTGTCTGCACTTCGACGACGAGGAGTTCGGCGACTGGTACACGGAGATGGCCGCCGCCCACCGCATCCTGATGTCCGAGCCCGGCAGCCCCTGGCTCAACATCCCCTTCCGGTGAGCAACACGGACGGCTGCCGCTGATCACCCAGGCGGACCGACCGGCGTCTGGGGGCCGACAGGCATCGAGGGGGCCCGCCGCCGAAGCGGGCAGGCCCCCTCGTGGTCCCCACCGGCTACGAGCCGGGCCGCTCCCGCCACTTGTCGACGACGGCCCGCTCCAGCACTGCCGACTCGTCCATGACCGTCCCCTTCTTGCCCATCGGGCCGTCGGCCGTCAGATAGCTCCGCCGGCCGATGTACTCCAGGCTGTGCCGGTCGAAGATCCACTCGGTGGCCCAGTCGGCGTGCCCGTCGACGCGTCGGATGCCCACCCCGTGCCGTCCGGCCGGGTCCACCGCGTTCTCGATCCGGGTCACCCCGGGGATCCTCGCGGCGGCCTCGTACAGCGCGGCGGCGGTCCTCGACGGCATGACCGACGTGCCGAGCACCTCTCCGATCTTGTCGAAGACGGCCTGGTCCTTCTCCTGCCCCTCGAAGGTCCTGGTCAGGCGGGAGAGCCGGTCGAGGAGCCGGTCGGGGTCGGTCGGCAGCGACGCCAGCCACGTGTACGTGGGGCGGTCGATGCCCGCGGGCGTCCCCGGGGAGCCCGGCGGCAGCAGCTCCCGAACGGGGACGTAGTCGCCGCTCTCGTAGTGCAGGGCCACCCGCTTCACGGGGCCGGGCTCCTGCGGCAGCCACGCCTCCAGCTCGTGCGGCTTCCCCGGTACGAACACACTGTTCTCGTCCTTGGCCTCCGCCCCGGCCGAGAGGCTCTTGACGTACACGAACTGGTCGTCGCGTACGGGCGTGACCTCCGTGTCCGCGGCCACCTCGGCGATGCGGTCGAGCAGGACGACCGCGGTCTCCCCGTCGGACGTCTGCACCCCGAGGCCGGAATCCATGGTCGTGACCAGCCCGGCGGTCAGCGCCCCGGCCAGCGCCAGCGCGGCGGCCGGCATCCAGAGCGCGGGGCGCGGCTTCCGCAGGCGGGGCCCGCGGACGCTGGCGTCCCGGCCGCCGGCAGCGGCAGCGGGGTCAGCCGGCGTGGTGGAGGCGGCGTCGGGCCGGTCCTCGTCGATGAGTCGCATCAGACGTTCCTTGTGGTGGGAGAGGCGACCAGGGGGAACGTCCCGCTCGGGCGGGGGCGGCAGCAGTCGGGCCAGCTCCTCGTTCATCGGGATCCCTCCTGGATCTCCTTGAGTCGAAGGGCCGCGAACGCGGCCTCACCCTCTACCTCTCCGCGGCGGCACCCCGGTTCCTCACGATGTGCGTCGAATGTTCCGCGCTGTTCGCCCAGCCGCTCGTCGGTCAGCCGCCGTAGCCGCTCCCTCGCCCGCGACAGCCGTGATCGGACCGTCCCGACCGGCACCCCCAGCGCCTCGGCCGCCTGCGTGTAGTCGAGCCCCGACCACACGCACAGCGCCAGTACCTCCCGCTCGCCGCGCCGCAGCCGCCCGTACACCTCGCGGACGGCGGCGAGCCGGCGCGCGTCGTCGACGCGTCCGGCGGTCTCGTCGGCGAAGTCGGCCACCGGGCCGGGGGCGGGGCGACGGGCCAGGAAGGCCAGCCGGCGGCCGAGGCCCCGGTTGGCGTTGCGGGCCTTGTTGGTCGCCATGCCGAGCAGCCACGGCTTGAGCGAACCGCCGTCCGGGTCCAGTTGCTCCCGGGTGCGCCACGCGTCGAGGAAGGTGTCCGCCATCACCTCCTCGGCCGTCGACCAGTCGCCGGTGAGCCGGTAGGCGTGGTTGTAGACGGCGCGCGCGTACGCGTCGTAGACCTCGGAGAACGCCGCCCGGTCACCGGCCCGTATGCGCGCCCGCACGGGGTCGCCGGCCTCACTCATCTCGTATGCACCTCTTCCACCTCACACCCTTGCCTCTCCGCAGGGCGGGTCGGGTTCCGGTGACGTGCGCCACAGAGGTGCAGGGCGGGCGGTGACACGTCCGCCGGCGGCACCCGAAGGCACCGCCGGCGAAACGGTCACCCGTCGACTTCGGCGGCGGGCCCGGACAACACCGGAGCCGCCGCCGTCGACGCCCTACGGCAGTTCGTGCACGTGCGGTCCGACCGCGCCTGACCACGCGTTGCCCGCCGTCGCGTCCCAGTTCGTCGACCAGGTCATCGCGCCGCGCAGATCGGGGTAGGTCCGCGGCGGCTTGAAGGAGCCGCAGTTCGTGCCCCGGGCGAGGCAGTCGAGCGCGTTGTTGACGACGCTCGGGGCGACGTATCCGCTGCCCGCGCCGCGCGTCGAGGCGGGCAGGCCGAGGCCCACCTGGGACGGGGCGAGGCCGCCCTCCAGTTGGATGCAGGCGAGCGCGGTCAGGAAGTCCACCGAGCCCTGGCCGTAGACCTTGCCGTCGCAGCCCAGCATCGAACCGCTGTTGTAGTACTGCATGTTGACGACGGTCAGGATGTCCTTCACGTTCAGCGCCGTGCGGAAGTACGCGTTGGACGTCGACTGCATGTCGATGGTCTGCGGGGCCATGGTGAGGACCATGGAGGGGCCCGCCTTCGCCGACAGGGCCCGCAGCGCCTGCGTCATGTAAGTCGCGTCGAGACCGTTCTCCAGGTCGATGTCGACGCCGTCGAAGCCGTACGTCTGCATCAGGGAGTACACGGAGTCCGCGAAGTTCGTCGCGGAGGCCGCATTGTTCACCGCCACCGTGCCGCGCTCGCCGCCGACGGAGACGATGACCTTCTTGCCCGCGGCCTGCTTGGCCCTGAGGTCCGCCTTGAACTGGTCGACGGTGTACCCGCCGAGGCCCGCCGAGTCGAGGTTGAACGTCACCGCGCCGGGGGTGGAGGTGGCGTCGGCGAAAGCGACGGCGATGATGTCGTACTGCGACGGGACGTCGGACAGCTTCTGCACCGTCGCCCCGTTGTTGAAGTTCTGCCAGTAGCCGGTCACCGCGTGCCGGGGCAGCCCCGTGCCGGGACCGCCGGGTGTCGCCGTCGTCGTCCCCGTCACCGTCGCCGACCTCGGCGACTCGCCCGCCGCGTTCACCGCCGTGACCTGGAAGGTGTACGCGGTGGAGGCGGCGAGCCCGGTCACCGTGGCGGACGTGCCGCTGACGGCCTGGACCTTCGTGCCGTTCCGGTACACGTTGTAGCCCGTCGCGCCCGACACCGCGTTCCACGCCAGCGACACGGACGAGGACGTCGTGCCGGAGACGGTGAGCCCCGTCGGGGCGGACGGGACGGTCGGCGGCTGGTCGCCGCCACCGCCGCCGTCGGGCCCGAACACGGACACGTCGTCCGCGAAGTACGCCGCCTGCCCGTACCAGCCGTGCGTGTACACCGTCACCGACGTCGTCGAGGCACCCGTCGTGAAGTTGGTCCTCAGCCGCTTCCAGTCCGACGAGTCCGGCGTCCACGTCGACACATCGGTCGTGCCGGTGCCGCTCGCGCCCAGATATGTGTACCCGCCCCGCACCCAGGCGCTCAGCGTGTACGTCGAGTTGGGCTTCACCGCCACGGTCTGGACGCAGCGCGCGTTGTCCTGCCCGGCCGGGGTGGCCCGCAGCGAGGCGGCGCCGCCGTGCACGGGGGAGGAGACGGTCGTGCCGCTGCCCGCCGAGCAGGTCCAGTTCGCGAGGCCCGACTCGAAGCCGGCGTTCCTGGCGTTGTTGATGTCGGCGGCGGACGCCGGGGCCGCCCCGGCGAGGGTGAGGCCGGCGGCGGCCAGTACGGCGGTGACGGCTCCCGCCGCCCATCTGCGTATGCGTGGGGATATGCCTGGGACGCGGTCCACGGGGTGCCTCCGGTGGGGAGTGGGATGAGGACGGTGGCCACCGCTGGACGTACAAGTTGGTCCAGACCAATCGGGTTGTCAATACTCCGCTCAGAGGCCCGTTCACCCGTAAGGGCGCCCCAACCTCCCCGTTCACCCGTGGAGTTGGGGCATATGCGTCTCACTCTGTGTGGATACGGCCCGCACCTTCGGTGAGTTGATCAAGGAGATTCAGTGTTGATCGGGCCATGCCGTGGATATGGTGCTGATGCAAGACGATGCAGGAGGGACGGCGAGCCGTGTGCCGCCCTCTCAGGGGCCGACTGAGGCGGTGGTTCGACCACCCCGCCGCAGTGAACGGGGTGGTGTGCAGCGTGCCGACCGCGATAGCCGTCACCAGTTCCGATCTGGTGCTCCCACCGCACGACCGGCAGACACCGCCCGCGGCCGTACAGCCCCAGGAGACCCTGGAGAGCTCCCTGCTCGGCATGCACGCGCTCATCGAGCAGCACGGCTACGTCATCGCCCTCCACCAGGCGTCCGGCGCGACCCCGGAGGAACTCGCCGTCACCCGGCGCCTCCAGACCGTCCGCTCCGTCCTGGAGAGCGACCGCATCGCCCTGCTCGGAGTCGATCTGCCGCCCCTCGGACTCGCGCTGCTGGCCCAGCAGTTGCGCCAGCTGTCCGCGTGCGACTTCAGCCCGGGCGTGCTCGCCTCCTCCGTGCGCCTCCTCGCGCACTACATCTACGCCGGCGCCGTCCTCGGCACCGTCGCCAAACTCGACCGGATCCCGGTCACCCTCAAGGCGCACGCCAAGTCCTGGATGCCGGGCGCCCAGTTCGCCGTCCTGGCGACGCCGCGCCCCCAGCTGGTCCGGCTGAACGTGGCCGGCCAGGAACCGCTGTCCGGACCCGAGTTCGGCACCCGGCTGCTGGTCGCGCAGGGGCCGCAGCCGCCGTCCGACTGGGTGACCGCGGCCCTCGCGCCCGCCTGGAAGGTGCAGGGTGCCGCCACCGTGCCGCTGCCCGAGGGGTCCGTGCGCTGGTGGGGGACCGGGAAGCTCGTCGAGTTCGCCGCCGGGCTCTCCGACGTCTCCGTGCTCTACCAGCTCGTGTCCTCCGTACGCCGGGAGACCTGCCACTGGTGCGGCCTGGAACTCATCGGCGACCGCTGCGGATTCTGCGCGGCCCCGCTGCGCGAACCCGAGACCGCCCCGGCCCGCGCCCTTCCGCGGGGCGCCCCATGACGGACGTGCGCCCCCTCCGCACGCAGGTCCGCTTACTGCCCGGCACGTCCCCACGAGGTGAGATTCAGTGAACTCGCGCCAGCGCCGCGGCGTCGTCCTGCTGGTCCTGTCGGCCCTGTGCGCCCTGGCCGCCTTCGTCGGGGTGCTCTCGGTGATCCGCGACGTGAACTCCAAGGTCGGGCCCGAGGTGACGGCGTACCGGCTGAAGGGTGACATCGCGCCCTACAAGGAGCTGACCGCGGGCCAGTTCGAGAAGATCTCGATGCCGGAGCGATGGCTGTCGGACACCGCGATAACCGACCTCGCCGACATCCGCGGCAAGATCGCGGTCACCCAGCTGGAGAAGGGCTCCCTCCTCCAGTCCGACATGATCGTCGACCGTCCCGAACTGAAGCCGGGCCAGCAGGAGATCGCGATCATGATCGACGCGTCGACCGGTGTGGCCGGAAAGATCAACCCCGGTTCGCTGGTCAACATCTACGCCACGTTCGAGGAGAAGGACAGCGACTCCGGCAAGGACACCTCCAAGCTGATGGTCTCCGACGCCCGCGTCATCGACGTCGGCAAACTCACCCCCCTCGAACCGGGCCAGTCCAGCAGCGAACGCCGCCGCACGGTCACCGAGGCCGTCCCGATCACCTTCGCGCTCGACACCGCCGACGCCCAGCGCGTCGCGTTCGCCGAGTCCTTCGCTGAGCACGTCCGTCTCGCCCTCGTCGGGGGCGGCGACGCCACGGTCGTCGTACCGGACGACCGCTCGTACACCCTCGACGAGGACAAGGAGAAGACCGCGCGATGAGGTCGGTCCGGAACGTCCGCACGAGGGCACCCCGAACGGGGGTGCGTCGAATGCCCCCGCGACTGGGCATGCTGATGAGTGAACAGGGACAGGCGTCACCGGGGGAGCCCACCGGGGCCGGCACGGGAACGGGGAACCGCCGATGACCATCCGTATCCTCCCCGCTGTCGGGGACATCGACTCGGCCAGCGCCCTGACCACCCTGCTCGGCCAGCTCGCCGACGCCGAACCCGCACCACCCGTGCCCGACTCCACCGCCCTCCTCGACACCCTGGCGCGCCTCGCGGCCGACTCCCTCGACGAACTGCCCGAGGTCGTCCTCGTCCACGAACGCATCGGCCCGGTGCCCGCACTGGACCTGGTCCGCGACCTCGTCCTGCGCTTCCCGGCGGTGGGTGTCGTCCTCGTCACCTCCGACACCAGCACCGGTGTCCTCACTGCGGCCATGGACTCCGGCGCCCGCGGCATCGTCAACCTCCCCCTGTCCTACGACGCCCTCGCCGAACGCGTCCAGGCCGCCGCGGCCTGGTCGACCGGCATGCGCCGCCACCTCGGCAGCAGCACCCCCGAGCTGTACACGGGCCCCGGCGGCACCGTCGTCACCGTCAGCGGAGCCAAGGGCGGCGTGGGCGCCACCGTCGCCGCCGTCCAACTCGCCCTCGCGGCCTGCGCGTCGGGCCGTACGGTCGCCCTCCTCGACCTGGACCTCCAGTCCGGGGACGTGGCCTCGTACCTCGACGTGCAGTTCCGCCGCTCCGTCGCCGACCTCGCCGGCATCACGGACATCAACCCCCGCGTCCTCCAGGAGGCGGTGTTCGCGCACGACACCGGCCTCTCCCTCCTCCTGGCCCCCGCCGAGGGGGAGCGCGGCGAGGAGGTGACGGACCGCGTGGCCCGCCATGTCCTCGCGACCCTGCGCTCCCGTCACGACGTGGTGATCGTCGACTGCGGCTCGCAGATGACCGCGGCGACCGCCGCGGCCGTCGAGATGGCCGACCAGGCACTTCTCCTCGTCACCCCGGACGTGGTCGCCATCCGCGCCGCCAAACGCATGGTCCGCCTCTGGGACCGCCTCCAGATCCGCAAGGCGGAGGAGACCCTCACCGTGGTCAACCGCCACTCGCGCGGCACGGAGATCCAGCCGTCCCTCGTCGAGAAGGTCACCGGCACGAAGGTCGCCCGCAACGCGGTCCCCGCCGCCTTCAAGGAACTCCAGTCCGTCGTCGACGCGGGCCGCCTCCAGGACCTGGACGCCCGCTCATCGGTCAAGCAGGCCCTGTGGTCCCTGGCCGGCGAACTGGAACTGGTCACGCCCCAGGAGACCGGAGGCGGCGGCCGCCGCCGCAAACCGTCCTCCGACCGCGGCGCCCTGGTCCTGCGCCGCAAGGGCGGTGACCGAGGCTCGGCCACCGTCGAATTCGCCGGAATGTTCCCCCTCCTCCTGATCGTCATGACGATCCTCTGGCAGGCCGCCCTCTACGGCTACACCTACTCCCTCGCGGGCAACGCCGCCGACGAGGCCGCCCGCGCCGCCACAGCCGCCCACGCCATCGACGGCGACGTCCCGGGCGCCTGCCAGGCCGCCGGCACCCAGCACCTCCCCGCCGCCTGGAGCGACACGTCCATCGACTGCACCGCCAACGGCACGGTCATGAAGGCCGAGGTCGAGGCCCCCGTCCCCCTCTTCTTCCCCGGCTTCGACACGGGCTGGACGGTCAACGGCGAGGCAGGCGCGGCGCTGGAGAAGTCCCCATGACCCCCACGGACGTCCAGCAACACCCGACCGAGGGGCCACAAGCGCCCACGCCGGGTGAGCCGCGTACGGACGCGACACACGCCACGGAGGCGGCGCAAGCCCCTACGGCGGGCCAGCCGCACGCGGACGAGCCGGCGCACGTCACCGGGGTGGCGCAAGTCCCCACGGCGGGTCAGTGGCGTACGGACGAGCCGACGCACCCCACGGAGGCGGCGCAAGCCCCTACGGCGGGTCAGCCGCGTACGAACGGGTCGGCGCACGTCACCGGGGCGGCGCAGGCCCCCGCGGCGGGTGAGCCGCGTACGGGCGAGTCGGCGCATGTGAGGGGGGCGGCGCAAGCCCCCACGGCGGGTGAGCCGCGTACGGACGTAAGGGGGTGTGTCGGGGGGTGTCCGCCCGCAGCGGTTGGCGCGTCAACGGGTCCCGCTTCCCGAGAGACCGATTCCGCGCCGTTCCG
>NZ_LIRK01000364.1 GCF_001419765.1 Streptomyces torulosus | reverse complement strand
CCCCCATGTCCGACGGCGACGCCCCGCCGCCCGCCGAGGAGACGACGGCGCCCGGCGGCGCGACCGTCCTCGACCTGTTCGCCGCCACCGTCGCCGCCCGGCCCACGGCCACCGCCGTCCGCAGCGGCGCCCGCACCCTCGACTACGCGGCTCTCGAGGCCTGGGCCGACGCGATCGCCGCCCGTCTGCACGACCAGGGCATCGAGTCCGGGTCGGTCGTCGGTGTCCTCCTCGACCGGGGCATCCCGCTGCTCCCGGCCCTGCTCGGCATCCTCCGCGCCGGGGCGTCCTTCCTGCCCCTCGACCCCGGACACCCCACCGACCGGCTGCGCGGCTACACCGAGGTCGCCCGGTGCGACCTGATCCTCACCGACCCCGCCACCCACGCGCTCGGCGCCTCCCTGGGCACCGCCCTGCTCGTACCCGAGGCGGACGGGTCGGCACCGGCCGTGTCGCCGACCGTCACCGCGGACGACCTCGCGTACACCCTGTTCACCAGCGGATCCACGGGCACCCCCAAGGGCGTCGAGATCGAGCACGGGGCGCTCGCCGACTTCCTCACCGGGATCGGCGAACGGCTCGGCACCTCCGCCGACGACGTCGTCCTCGCCCATACGACGGTCGCCTTCGACATCTCCCTGCTGGAACTCCTGCTGCCGCTGACCGTCGGCGCCGAGGTCGTCCTCGCCTCCCGCGAGACGGCCCGCGATCCGCGGCGCCTCGCCGAACTGGCCGACCGGGTGACCGTCGCCCAGGCCACCCCCAGCATGTGGCGGCTGCTGCTGGCAACCGGCTGGACCCCGCCCGCCGACCTCACCGTCCTATCGGGCGGCGAGGCCCTCCCCCGCAGCGTCGCCGAGAGCCTGCACGCCACGGCCCGAGCCCTGTGGAACCTGTACGGGCCCACCGAGGCCACCATCTGGGCCTCCGCCCACCGCGTCACCTCCGTGGGCACCTTCGTCCCGCTGGGCGAACCGCTGCCGAACCTGCGGCTGCACGTCCTGGACGAGCACCTCACCCCCTGCGCACCCGGTACGGAGGGCGCGCTGTGGATCTCCGGCACCGGCCTCGCGCGGGGCTACGCCCACCGGCCCGACCTCACGGACGACGCCTTCACCGTCCACCCCGGGACCGGGGTACGCATGTACCGCACCGGCGACGAGGTACGGCTCCACGCCGACGGCGCCCTGGAATGGCTCGGCCGCGCCGACGCCCAGGTGAAGGTGCGGGGCAACCGCATCGAGCCCGCCGAGATCGAGCAGGTGCTGGAACGGCTCCCCGGCGTCACCGCGGCCGTCGTCGTCGCCGCACGCTTCGAGGGCCGGGGCGAGCCGCGTCTGACCGCCTATCTGGTGGGCGACGACCTGCCCGCGAAGGACCGGTTGGACGAGCACCTCGGCGCCACCCTGCCCGAGTACATGGTGCCGGACGCGTACGTACGGCTCGACGCCCTGCCCCTGACCGACAACGGCAAGGTGGCCCGCGCCCGACTGCCCCGGCCCACACGCGACACGATCCTGCGCACGGACACGACGACCCTCGCCCCGGACACGACGCCGGCCACCGAGGGTGCCGTCCTCACCGGCGAGGCGCTGACCGTGCTCGTCGCCCGCGTCTTCGGCGACGTGCTGGGACAGGCCGACTTCCCGGCGGACGCCAACTTCTTCGATCTCGGCGGTGAGTCGGCCAATGCGACCGTCGCCGCCGTGCGCCTCGGCCGGGAGCTGGGCGCGGAGATCACCGCCCCGTCGGTCTTCGCGACCGGTACCCCGGCCAAGCTGGCGCGGCTGCTGGCCGACGAAGGCGTGGTACGAGTCGCCCGACCGGCCTCGCGGGCGCAGACCCCGGTCGATGCCGCCGCGCCCGTACGGGAGACGGCCGAGGCAGGGCAGGGGACCCGGACCGGCGTGGCGGAATCCGCACGGGCCGAGGCCCGACCGGTGCGGGAGAAGGCGCCCGAGACGGTGCGGGGCGAGTCGCCCGAGGCAGCGCGGGAGGAGGCGCCCGAGGGGGCCTTGGCCGTGGTCGGGATGGCGTGCCGGTTCCCCGGCGCCGCCACGCCGGACGAGTTCTGGCGCAACCTGGCCGACGGGGTCTCCAGCGTCGGTGACGCCCCGGCGGGCAGGCGCGGCTGGGCCCGGCTGTGGACCGGCGCCGAGGCGGACGCGATACCGATGGGCTGGGTCGACGGCGTCGAGTACTTCGACCCCGCACGCTTCGGCCTCACCGACCGCGAGGCCCGTCGCCTCGACCCCCTGCAGCGGATGCTCCTGAGCGTGACCGCCGAGGCACTGGAGAGCGGCGGCCACGACCACACCTCGCTCGGCGGCGACACCGGCGTCTTCGTCGGCACCATCGCCAGCGACTTCCCGGAGCTGGTCGCCCGGAGCATCGGCCACAGCGACCCGCACGTCGCCACGGGCACCGCGATCTCCATGGTCGCCAACCGGCTGTCGCACGTCTTCGACTGGTCGGGGCCGAGCATGGCCGTCGACACGGCGTGCTCGTCGTCCCTCGTCGCCCTCCACCAGGCCGCCGTCCACCTGAGGTCGGGCGACATCGACGCCGCGGTGGTCGGCGCCGCCAACCTGGTGCTGACGCCGGACAAGACGCGGTCCTTCGCCCGCAACGGCATGCTGTCCCCGCAGGGGGTGTGCCGGGCGTTCGACGAGGGCGCCGACGGCTATGTCCGCGGAGAGGGCTGCGGCGTCGTCCTGTTGAAGCGGCTCACGGACGCCCGCCGCGACGGTGACCCGGTGCTCGCCGTGATCCGCGGCACCGCCGTCAACCACACCGGCGGCAGCGCCGGCTTCCTCACCGCGCCGAGCAGACCCGCCCAGACGGCGGTGCTGCGCAAGGCGCTCGCCGCCTCCGGCGTCGCCCCCGGAGACATCGGCTACGTCGAGGCGCACGGCACCGGCACCCAGCTCGGTGACCTCATCGAACTGGAGGCGCTGCACGCCGTCCTCGGCGGGTCCGCCCGGCCGGTCGCCGTGGGGTCGGTGAAGACGAACATCGGCCATCTGGAGCCCGCCGCCGGCATCGCGGGGCTCATCAAGACGATCCTCGCCCTCCAGGCCGGAACCATTCCGCCCTCCCTCCATCTCACCGACCCGAACAAGTCGTTCGACTTCGCGGCCTCACCGCTGTTCGTGGCCGACCGGCCGCTGCCCTGGGAGGGACCGAGGATCGCCGGCGTCAGCAGCTTCGGTTTCGGCGGCGCCAACGCGCACGTGGTCGTCGAGGCCGCGCCCCCGACACCCGACCAGGCCGCGGACCGCGACCGGCTGCCCCGGCTGGTGACCCTCTCGGCCGCATCGGACGACGCGCTGCGCACCCTCGTGCACCGCATGGTGCTGATGCTGCGCTCCCCGTACTGCCCGTCCCTGAGGGCGCTGAGCGAGGCGAGCCGCAGGCGTACGCCTGCGGGGCACCGGCTCGCCTGCGTCGTCGACAGCCTGGAACAACTGGAGGACAAGCTGCGGCTGTTCCTGGCCGGCGTGGTCGACGCCCGCTCCCTCCACCTGGGAGTGGTCGACGGTTCGACGAGCACGGAAACCGCTACGGTCACGGACGGGGCGGGGCGGGAGGAACTGGAGGCGACGGCACGGCGGTTCGTCACCGGCGCCGCCCTCGACACCGGGCCCGGACGGGCCGGCGTACGCTTCCCGACCGAGCCCCACGACGAGAAGTACCTGTGGCTGGAACCGGCCGCCACGTCAGCACCTCAGGAGGTTCCGCGCGCCGACGTACCCGCCGGGGCCGCCACGACCGGGCGCACGACCCACTCCTGGGCGCGGCTGCCCGAGGCCGACGAGCACGTCGTCCTCGGCAGGCCGACCCTGCCCGGCGCGGCCTACCCCGGCAAGGTGGCCGAACTCGTCGGCCGGGAACGGTTCGGCCTGCGCGATCTGACGTTCCGCAAGGCCGTCGAGACGCCCGCCACCCTGTCGGCCGAACGCGACGGAACACGCCTCGGCTTCCGGGACGGCGACGGAGCGCTCGTCGCCACCGCCGAACTGACCGAACCCGAGCAGCCGGCACTCCGCGTCCCGCCGGCCGCCGACGGCTTCACCCCCGTCGAACTCGGGTCGCTGTACCGTGCCTTCGCCCGCGACGGACTCGCCTACGGCTCCGCCTTCCGGACCGTCGCCGCGCTCTCCACCGCACCCGGTCGGGCGACGGGGACGCTCCGCGCCACGTCCGCACCCGAGGGCGTGGTCGACGCCCCGCTCCTCGACGGCGCCTTCCAGATCGCCCTCGCCGCGTGCGGCGCGCAGGGCCTGTACGTGCCGTTCGCCGTGGAACGGCTCACCGTCCTCGGCCCGGTCCCGGCCACGGCCCGTGTCCACGCCCACCGCGAGAGGGACACCGGGCCCGACTCCGGCCTGCTGACCGCGAGTCTGGTGATCCTCGACGGCGACCGTCCGGTGCTGGAGGCCCGCGGCATCACCTGGAAGCGGCTGTCGGGCACGCCCTCGCCCGGTGCCCCGAACCCCGTCACGGCCCGCAGCGCCGACGCCGCTCCCGCGAGGCCCGCGGTACCGGCCGCGCGGAGCAACGGTCACCGTCCCGCGCCCGCCCCGCCGGGCCCGGGCCGGGGACGAGGTGACGGCCTCGACGCCACGCTGGCCCGCTGGGTGGCGGACGCCCTGGAGAAGGGGGTCGACGAACTGGAACCGGACCGCCCGCTGCAGGAGCAGGGGCTCGACTCCGTCCTCGCGGTCGCCCTGGCGCAGGACATCCGCACCAGGCTCGACGTCGACATCCCGGTCACCCTCGTCCTGGAGACCGGAACGGTCGACCGGCTCACCGCAGAACTCCGCGAGGAGTACGGCGTCACCCTCGCGCCCGGCGCCGCCGACGGCCCCGACACGCCGGCACACCCGGCGGAGCCGGACACCACTGCCGCCCCCGGCGTCCAGTGGGAGGATCCCCTCGCCCCGGCCGCACCGACCGTCACCCCGGCGGGAACGGCCCTCACCCCGCCCGAGCCGACCGTCGCCGCCGCCCCCGCTCAGCCGACCGTCGCGCCGGTCTTCGCTGCCGACCCACCGGCCGTCAACCCGGCCGAGCCGACCCTCGCCCCCGCCGTCGGCGGTGCCGACCCCGAGCGGCACGACATCGCCGTCATCGGCGTCGACGGTGTCTTCCCGAGCGCCGCCGACCCGGGGGAGTTGTGGCGGGTCCTGCTCGGCGGTGAGGACTGCCTCCGTGAGGTGCCCGCCTCCCGCTGGGACATCGACGCCTACTACGGCACCGACGGCGAGCCCGGCACCGTCTACCTCAGGCGGGCCGGCTTCGTCGACGGGCTCACCGACTTCGACCCCGGCTTCTTCCGGCTGTCACCCGCCGAGGCCCAGTGGATCGACCCGCAGCAGCGCCACCTGATCCAGTCGGCCTGGCGTGCCCTGGAGGACGCCGGGCTGGCCGGCAGACCGCACCGCTCCACCGGCGTGTTCGTGGGCGCCAGTTACCAGCACTACCGCGACCTGGTCGTCGACGACGTCGTGCAGACCGCGGCCGGCCTCGGCAACCACAACGCGATCCTCGCCAACCGGCTCAGCTACTTCCTCGACCTGCACGGCCCCAGCATGACGGTCGACACGCTGTGCTCGTCGTCGCTGGTGGCCCTGCACACGGCGGTGCGCAGCATCCGCGCCGGCGAGTGCGAGCAGGCGATCGTCGCCGGCGTGCACCTGGGGATGTCGCCCCAGTACTTCCAACTCGGCTCACGACTCAGGTCGTTCTCGCCCACCGGCAGGTCACGCGCCTTCGACGCGGGCGCGGACGGCTTCGTCCCCGGCGAGGGCGTCGTCGCGGTCGTGGTGAAGCCCCTCGCGGCGGCGCTGCGCGACGGGGACCGGGTACGCGGGGTCATCCGGGGGACCGCGGTCAACCACGGCGGCCGTACGAGCGGCCTGACGGTGCCCAGCGGCGCAGGGCAGCAGGAGGTCGTGGCCGCGGCTCTGGCGGACGCGGGAGTGTCCCCGGAGTCGATCGGTCTGGTCGAGGCGCACGGCACCGGAACGGGGCTGGGCGATCCGATCGAGGTGGAAGGGCTGATGCGGGCGTGGCGCCGCTTCACGGCGAGGTCGCAGTTCTGCGCGCTCGGCTCCCTCAAGAGCAACATCGGCCACCTGGAGCCCGCCGCCGGACTCGCCGGACTGGTCAAGGTCCTGCTGGCGCTGGAGCACCGGGTGATCCCGCCCACGGCGAACGTGACCCGCCCGAACGACCACATCCGCTTCGAGAACACGCCCTTCTACCTCGCGGACCGGCCCGTCGAGTGGCCGCGGGGGAGCGGGCCGCGCCGGGCGGCGGTCAGCGCGTTCGGCATGGGCGGCGTCAACGCCCACGTCATCGTCGAGGAGGCCCCCGACACGCCCGCCCCCTCGGGCCCGGCGCAGGACAGCCATCTCCTGCGTGTCACCGGCGCCGACGAGGCCGCCGTACGCGCCCTGGCCACCGCGTACGCCGACCACGTGGCCCTCACCCCCGAGGACCGGCTGGGTGACGTGGCCTTCACCGCCAACACCGGCCGGGCCGCCCAGCGTCACCGGGTCGCCGTGCGGGGCGCCACGGCCCGCGAACTGGCCGACCGCCTCCACGACGTCGCGGCCGGCCGCACACCCGTCGTCCGGTACACCGGCAGGACCGTCACCACGGCCTTCCTGTTCACCGGCCAGGGCTCCCAGTACCCCGGCATGGGCCGCGGCCTGTACACCACGGAGCCCCGCTTCCGCGACGCGCTGCACGCCTGCGCCGACCTCCTCGTCCCGCACGTCGACGTCCCCCTCCTCGATCTGCTGTGGGGCGACGCCCGGCACCTGCTGGAGCAGACCCGGTACGCGCAGCCCGCCATCGTCAGCGTCGAGGTGGCCCTGACCCGCTACCTGGAGGCCACCGGGGTGCGCCCCGACGCCGTCGCCGGGCACAGCCTCGGCGAACTCACCGCCGCCTGGTCCGCAGGGGTGCTCTCGCTGCCCGATCTGCTCCGGCTGACCGCCCTGCGTGGACGGCTCATGCAGGACCGGCCCTCGACCGGCGCCATGGCCGTCGTCCACACCGACACCGACACCCTCATCGACGCGCTGCGTGCCCGTCCCGGCCTGGAGATCGCCGCCTACAACGCGCCGAACGTGCACACCGTCACCGGTCCGGCCGACACGCTCGCCCGCTTCCGCGAGGACACCCCGCACCGCACCCAGCTCCTCCCGGTCAGCCACGCCTTCCACTCCGCCGACATGGAACCGGCCGTCGCGCCGTTCGCCGAGGCCGTGGCCGCGACCGCCCTCAAACCGCCCGTCGTCCCGTTCGCGTCCACCCTCACGGGGACCTGGCACACCCCGGACTCCGCCGTGGACGCCGGGCACTGGGCCGAGGCCATCCGCCGGCCCGTCCGCTTCACGCAGGCGCTGGCCGCCCTCGCGGAGACCGACCCGGGGGCCGTCTGGGAGATCGGCCCCCACCCCCACCTCACGCCCCTGGCCCGTACGACCCTCGCCGAGCCGCACCCCGTCTGGCTCACCACGCTCCAGCGCGGGCGGGGCGACCAGATCCAGCTGCACACCGCCCTCGCCGCCCACCACAACCTCACGGGCGCCGACCTGAACTGGCCCGCGCTCCACGAGGACAAACGGCACCGCACGACCACCCTGCCCGTCTACCCGTTCCACCGAGAGCCGCTGGCCGCGCCCCCCGCACGTCGCCGCGCAGTGACGAACGCCGTCAGCCACCCGCTGTTCGACCGCCACTACGAGCACCGGAGCGAGGGACAGTGACGCAGCGAGCCGAGACGTACGAGAAGACCTTCGCGGGGAGCGAGCCCCTCATCGCCCAGCACCGCGCCCGGGGCACCGGACTGCTGCCCGCCGCGGCGCAGTTGGAGATGGCGATGGTGGGCGTGGCCCGGCTCGGGCCGTTCGCACCGCTGGAACTGACCGACGTGGCCTTCCTCAGGCCCCTCACCCTCACCGACGACGCCACGGCGGCCGTCCGCCTCGACGTCGTCCACGACCCGGACATCCGCTTCGAGTTGAGCACCGTCACCGCCGGGGAACGCAAACAGCTCTCCACCGGCCGCGGCCAGCCCCTCCCGTACGACACACCCCCGGGGGCCGTCCCGCGGATCACCGTCCGCCGCACGATCACCCCGGACGACCTGTACGCCGGCTGGTCGCGGGCCGGCCTGCGGTACGGGCCCGACTTCCGCACCGTCCGCGAACTCAGCGTCGGCGAGGGCACCGCCCGCGCCGTCCTGCGCAGCGACGCCGAACCCCTGCCCTGGTTCGCCCACCCCCTGCTGACGGACGGCGTGTTCCAGGTCATGAGCTGCGCCCTCCAGGACCTCGACGCAACGACCGGGCCGCGGCCCATGCTGCCGATCGGCGTCGCGCGTGTCGCCGTCCACACCGATCTGTCGGCCCTGGCGTCCGGGGCCACCGTCCTGGCCCGCCGCACCGGGGTCGCGGGCGCCTACTCGACGGGCGACGCCCTGGTCCTCGGGCCGTCGGGCGAGGTCGCGGCGGAGTTCACCGGAGTCCGCATGCGCAGTACCACCGAAGCGGGACGAACCGCCGCACCGAGCGGGCGCGCCGCGCGGCTCGTCTCCCGCATCCACTGGCGGCCCGCTCCCGGCCCGGCCCGCCACGCCGCGCAGGGCACCTGGGTGGTCCTCCACCACGGCGACGCCCTCGGCCGGCGCACCGCCGGGCGACTGCGCGCCGACGGCGCCCGCGTGGTGGAGGTCGGCCTCGGCACACCCGCCGCCCCCCGGCCGTACGAAGCCGCCGGAGCGCTCCAGGACGACCGGCTCGTCCTGCCGCACGCCGACGAGGGCGCCTTCCGGCGCCTGTGGGAGCACATCGGGGACCCGGTCGCGGGAGTGGTGCACCTGTGGAACGCCGGTGCGACGGACGGCGACAGGGACGAGAACACCGAACTCGGCGCCGGTCTCTACGGATGTCTCGCCGCCCTGAAGACGCTCGGCGAACGGCAGCGCAGGTCCCGTTTCCTCGTGGTGACCCGGCACGCCCAGCCGGTGGGCCACGACGATGTGCCGGTGCCCGCCCGCGCCGCCCTGTGGGGACTCGTCCGCACGGCGGCCATCGAGTACCCCGGCCTGCGCCCCCGGCTCGTCGACCTCGACGACACCTCCGACGACGCGTTCACCGCGGAACTCGGCGACAGCCCCACGGAGACCGGAGACGGCACCGCCACGACGTACGACGGCCCGACGGAGGTCGGCTACCGGAACGGCGTCCGCCACGAACCCGCCCGCGTGTTCGACACACAGGCCGGCCCCCCGGCTGTCCGGCCCATCCGGCGGGGCGGCCGCTATCTCGTCCTCGGCGGACACGGGGGACTGGGTCTGGAGGTGACCCGCCGCTTCGCCGCGGAGGGCGCGGGACTCGTCGCGCTCGTCAGCCGCAGCGGCCGACCGGGAGCCGATCAGTCCCACCCGGTCGACACCGGCCCGGCGGGATGCACCGTCGTGTCGTACGCCGCCGACGTCACCGCCCCCGGTGAACTGCGCGCCGTCGTCGAGCGGATCCGCGACGAGCACGGCGAGCTGCACGGCGTGGTCCACGCGGCGGGCACCCTCAAGGACGGCCTGATCCGGTCGACCACCGCCGAGGACATCACCGCCGTCCTGCGGCCCAAGGTCTCCGGTGTACGCGAACTCGCCGCCGCCGTCGCCGGCACGGACCTCGACTTCGCCGTGCTGTTCGCCTCCGTCTCCGGAACCTTCGGCAACCTCGGCCAGGGCGGCTACGCCGCCGCCAACGCCTACCTGGACGCGTTCGCCCACGCGCACGGCACGCCCTGGCTCAGCGTCGACTGGGGCCTGTGGGGCGAGGTCGGCATGGGCACGGCGGTCGCGGACCAGCTCCGGCGCCGGGGCGTCCGGCCACTGGGCACGGCCGAGGCCCTGGACGCGCTGATCGCCGTGCTGGGCGGGGACGCCCGCCAGGTGGTCGTCGCCCACCCCGACGCTTCGGAAGCCGGACCTGACGGGGACGAAGGGAACGCCACCGCCGCCACCCGGCAGCCGACGGGCGCGGACAGCGGTGAACTGGACGCCGTACACGTCGCCGAGGGACGGGAACGGGTGGAGGACGCGCTGGAGCGCTTCCTCGCCGAGCGGCTCGGCGTGTCCTCCTTCGACCGCCGCGCGCCCCTCGCCGATTACGGCATGAGCTCCATCATGAGCGTCGAGCTGTCCGAGGAACTCTCCCGCCGTTGGGGCCTCCATCTCCCGGCCACCCTCTTCCTGGAGCACGGCGACTTCGCCGACCTCGCCCAGGCGTTGACGGACCGGTACGGGGCGGCCGGCGCGGTCGCACCCCCGGCCGCCGACGGGACCCCGGAACCGACGGACCCCACCGCACGGGACGCGCGGAAGACCGAGGCCGAGCCTGGCGCGGGGGACGGGAGGCAGTCTGGGGCCGAGCCTGGCGCGGAGGGCGGGAAAGAGTCCGGGGCCGAGTTCGAGGACGTACGGACCCCTGAGCCGAAGGCCGGGTCGGTCGGGCGGCCCCGGCGGGCGGCCGGCCGGGCCGGGCGGGACATCGCGGTCGTCGCCGTCTCGGGGGACCTGCCCGGCGCACCGGACGTGGCCGCCCTGTGGCCGCTGCTCCGCTCCGGCGGACACGCGTTCACCGAGATCCCGGCCGAACGCTGGGACATCGACGCGCACTTCGAGGCACGCGGCCCCCACATGACGGGCACCTACTGCCGCACAGGAGCCTTCCTCGACGACATCGACCGCTTCGACCCGTCGTTCTTCGGCATCTCCGTACGCGAGGCCGAGGAGATGGACGCCCAGCAGAAACTGCTGCTCGAACACGCCTGGGCGGTACGCGACGAGAGCGGCCTCGCCGGTCGCCGCGACATCGGCGTCTTCGTCGGCGCCACCTACACCCACCACCGCGACGCCCGCGGCCTGGACACCGTCGGACCGCACACCGCCCTCGGCTCCCTGAACGCGGTGCTGGCCAACCGCGTCTCGTACGCCCTCGACCTGACGGGCCCCTCCCAGACCGTCGACACCCTGTGCTCCTCCTCCCTCGTCGCCGTCCAGCAGGCGATCGCCGCACTCCGCTCCGGGACCTGCGGTGCCGCGATCGTGGCCGCCTGCCACGTCGGGCTCACCCCTTGGTACTACCGCAGCCTCAGCCAGCTCGGGGCCCTCTCCGAGACCCTGCCGAGGCCGTTCGACGAACGCGCCGACGGGTTCGTCCCCGGCGAGGGAGCGATCGCCGTCATGCTCCGGCCCCTGGAGGACGCCGAGCGCGACGGTGACACCGTCTGGGGCGTCATCCGGGGGACCGCCGTCAACCACGGCGGCCGCGGCAGCGCCCTGCCCGTGCCCCGCAGCGAGGCACAGACCGCCGTCATCCGGGCCGCCCTCGACGACGCCGGCGCGGCCCCGGCGGACATCTCCCTGATCGAGACCCACGGCACCGCGACCCGGCTGGGCGACCCGATCGAGATCGCCGCGCTCACCGAGGTGTTCGGCGCCGACCCGGATCGTCGTACTCCGCTCCACCTCGGCTCGGTGAAGGCCAACGTCGGCCATCTGGAACCGGCGAGCGGACTGGCCGGACTGGTCAAGGTGCTGCTGTGCCTCAGGCACGGGGAGATCCCGCCCCTCGCGGGCCACGAGACACCGGGAACGCACCTCGACCTCACGGGTGGGCCCTTCGTGATCCCCACGCGGCGCACACCGTGGCACTCCGACACGCCGCGCCGTGCCGGGATCAGCGCCTTCGGCATGGGCGGCACAAACGCCCACATCGTCGTGGAGGAGTACGCCGCTCCGTCCGCACCGGACGCCCTCGCGCACGCTCCGCTCGGCGAGTACCTCCTGCCGCTGTCCGCGCACACACCCGAGGCCCTGGTCCGACGCGCGGCGGACCTGGAACGGGCGCTGCGCGCCGAACCGTCCGCCGCGGGCGCGCTGTGCCGGTCGGCCGCCATGGGACGCGACCACCTGCGCCACCGGGCCGTGGTCCTCGGCACCACGGCCGACTCCCTGCCGGCCGGGCTCGCCCGGATCGCACGCGGAGACCGAGAAATCCTCGGGGACGGGGAGTTGCACGGCATCGTCCTGCGTGACGGGACGGTGCTGGTCGGCGCCGAGCGTCCCGCCGACGCCGCACTCGCCGCCCGCCTGGCCCCCTTCACCTCGCACACCCCCGACCGGATCGCGGCCCAACTCAAGCTCCCGGAGGACCGGTTGAGTACGGGGCTGGCCTTCTTCCACGTCGGCGGCGGAGTCGTCGACTGGCGTCAGGTGTACGAGGGAGCGCCGACCCGTCGCGTCGCGCTGCCGCCCTACCCCTTCCGGGCCGAAGCAGCCGTCGCGCCCGCCACGGGGACGGAGACCACGGACCGGGGCGCACGCCAGGACACGGCCGACGTGACGGGGATCGTCCAGCGGCTCTCCCGTGCCCACCGCGTGTTCGGTGAGGACACGCTGCCGGGGGCGCTGACGCTGGCCCTGGCTCTCCGCAGCGCCGATGTCCTGAGGCGGGTCGGGTTCGTGAGCCGCGGCACGGGCTCCCACCCCCTCCTCAGTGACCTCAGCGACCTCGACGGCCTCGCCCGCACCGGGCCGGTGACCTTCCGGCACGGCGGTCGGATCGTCGCCCGCCTGGAGACGGGCCGCGCGGACGAGGTGCCGGCCGGCACGTTCGGCGACCACGACATCGACGCCCTGCGCGCGGGGCTCGACCGCACCCTCGAACCCACCGGTCTGTACGCCTGGTTCGCGGCCAAGGGCATGGACTTCACCGCCCCTCTGCGTTCCCTCACGGAAGTGCGCTTCGGTGCGGCCCGGGTGCTGGCCCGGGTCGACGTCCCCGCCGGTGACGCCCTGGAGAGGGCCGCGGTCGCCCTGGACGCCGCGCTCCAGAGCATGGCCGTCCTGACGCTGGCCGATCCGGCCGCGGTGTCGGCGGCGTACCTGCCGGTGTCCATCGGGCGCGTCGTACGGCTGGACGATCCCGCGCGGGCCACCCATGTGCTGCTCGACGCCGACGACACCACACCGGACGGGGTACGGCGCGGACACGCCGCCCTGCTGTCCGCGGAGGGCCGCGTCCTGGTGCGCCTGGAGGACATGGAGTACCGGACGGCGGCGGCCGGGGCCCGGCAAGCGGTGAACGGCGCAGCCGTGACCGCCCCCTCGCCCACGCCTGCCTCCGCAGCCGCGCCTTCCTCCGCGCCCGCGGCCGGGGCCGGAATCGAGGCCGCCGTGCTGGCCGTCGTGCGGAACGTCCTGCACGATCCGAGCGTCACACCCACCACCTCCCTCTCCTCCGCCGGCCTCGACTCCATGCTGGCGACAGCGGTCGCGGCGGAGATCGAGGAGAACCACGGCGTACGGCTGAGCCCCACGGACGTCCTCGACGCGGCGGACTGCCGCGCCCTGGCCGACCACGTGGCCGAACGGACCGAGGCACCCCGGCCCGCCACCGCCCTCACCGCAACGACGGTCACCGCCACCCGCGCCCCCGAGCCCGATCGCGGACTCACACCTGAACCCGCCCCCCACCCCAA
>NZ_LIRK01000363.1 GCF_001419765.1 Streptomyces torulosus | reverse complement strand
GCCCTGCCCGCCCGTCAGCTCCGCCCAACGATCCCGCTGCGTCCCCATGTCCCGCGTGCCCTCCGCTCAGCCCTCGTCCCAGATCGAGGCACCGTCTTCGGCGCCCCCATCGATCGAGGCACCGTCCCCGGCGCCTCTACCGATCGTCGCACGCGGCGGCCGACCCGACCCGTGCTGCCCGACCTGACGCCTTCCGGCAATGCGCGCCAGCGCCGCGGTCGGCATCTCTAGGATGCAGCCGTGGGGAACAACTCGGTGAAAGAGTTCATGGCGCGTACGTACCGAGCGCTGTTTCACAGACGGGGCGCAGTCCGGCGAGGCGGGGGCCGCCAGCTGCGGAGGTATCGCCGGCGCGCCGAATCATGGCACGGGAAGCACCCGCTGGGGTTCGACACGGCGAACATCGATATCCGGCGTATCTACGTGCCTCTGCAGTCGTCCTGCGGCACCGAGCGCACCGATATGCGTGAGACGTTGAGCAGCGCTTCGAGGATCGTCGTGCTGGGCGAACCGGGTGCGGGGAAGTCGCTGCTTCTGAAAACCGAGATCCTGCGTTGGGCTGAACGGGAGGACGAGGAGGACATACCCGTCATCGTCAACCTGCACCAGTGCAACGCGTCCGACCACAGTCTGCGTGACCTGATCGTCGCGGAGTTCAACCAGGCGAAGGTCCCCGGAGCCTCGTCGTTGGTCGGCAGACTGCTCGACTCCGGTCGACTGAGGGTGTTCTTCGACGGTCTCGACGAGGTGGGCAGGGAAGACCGCGAGCGCGTGGAGCATCGGCTCCGTGAATTCGCCCGGACACATCTCGACTGCCCGATGATCGTCACCTGTCGGACCGCTGTGTACGACGGGCAGCTCAATCCCGAGTTCGACCACGTCGTTCGCATCGCGGAATTCGACGATGCGTCCATGAGGCGTTTCCTGCAGAACTGGAACAAGGCCGAGGCCGAGCTGAACGTGGAGCGCGTCATATCGTCGCTCCGCAGCAACCGTGAGTTGATGCGCATAGCGCGAAGGCCCTTGCTGCTCACCATCATCGCGTATCTGCAGTCGGGAGACCGGGCGGAGGCGTTCGGGCCGCTCCCCAGCTCTCGCGCCGGCTTCTACAAAGAGGCCGTCGCTCATCTCCTCGATCGCGACCGGCAATTGGGTCGCACCCGCGCCATCGCGCGCTACCACGCGAATCGTAAGCTGCTCACACTTCAGCGCATCGCGCTGGCCATGCACGACGCTCCTCCCGGCCGCGACGACCGTCTCGCCATTTCCGGGGAACGCCTGGAGGCGGTCATCCGTGAGCTGCTTCCCGGCTTCGACATGCAGACCGACGACCTGCTGCAGTTGCGGGACGAGATCGTCGAGCGGAGTCAGTTGCTGCGCCCGCTGGACGCGGTGAAGAGTCAGTACGGGTTCGCGCACCTGACGTTGCAGGAGTTCCTGACGGCCCAGTCTCTGCACGACTCTCCCACGAGACTGCTGCAGAGCTACCAGGACGACCCGGGCGCTTGGCGTGAGGTCGTCAAACTCTGGTGTGCCGTTGCCAGCGTCGACTGCACCCCGGTCGTCACGAGCATCTTCGGAAGCTCGTCCCTGGACAGCAAGATCCTCGCGCTGGAGAGTCTCGCGGACGCCACCTCCGTGAACGCGGAGACCGCCGAGGAGATCATCGACTACTTCATGAGCCGCCTCGACGTCTCGGGGCAGGAGAGCGCCGCCGTCATCAACGCACTCGGGGCGCTGGCGGCGAACAACACACCCCGGGGGAACGAGACGCTCGAGATTCTCCGAGGGATCGCTTGGGAAACGCCTTCGGATCGTCAGGCCGCCGCACTTCGGGCCTTGGCGGCATCCGACCGGCAGGAAGCGGCGATTCACCTCGGCGAGATCGAGCAGGACCAGAGCCGCCGGGCCGGCGCCCGTGCGGCGTTACGGGCCATGGGGGAGATCGCCATTCCCCAGCTCGCGCATGCGGCGCGCGCACGTTCGGAGGTGTGGGCCGTGGACGCACTGGCGAGAATCGGCACACCGGCGGCGGCGATCGAACTCGCGTCACTGCTGTGGCCGACGTCTGCCGTGTCACGTCGAGCGGCATGGCTGCTGGCCTGGCTGATGAGGGTCCCCGACGTGGAGGAGGCGCTGCGGGAGTGCGAGACACCGCAGATCGTCAATGGGAGAGGCAGCTACGGTTGGCTGTGGAGTTCCAGTGAGCCGTCGGAGGAACTCCGCCTCATAGCGGGCCGTATCGGATTTCTGCTGGACAACGGTCATCTGGACGGGAACGCGAGCGACCCGCCGAAGCCGGACGAGCCCATCGAGGTGCGAGAGATCGACCGAAGGATCGGGATTCCGCTGGCCGCTCTCGGCATCGAGAGATACCGATACAACCAGCCGTCGCTCCCGCCGCACCTTCGGCATGGACGAGTAGCCGCGACCAGCCAGCAGATCCATCAGTGGGTCAGCTCATTGAACTCCCATGAGCGGCGCGCGGAGTTCGCCGAGGTGTTCGGTAAACATCGCTTGCTGCCCCCTCTCTACCGTCACCTGCCGTCCTTGCTTCCGGCCGAGATCGAGAATCTCATCCTGGTCCGCCTCATCGAGCACAAGGAGTAGCACGCCCCACTGACGAAGAGCGAGTGGCAAGAGGCCTGCGCGCCCCCTCCTCGCTCTCCTGTCCTGCTGAAGAACGCCATGCAGTGGGTGTTCCGTTTCTCTGTCGCACTCCTGGCGTTCGCGGCCGGCGCGAGGGCGCTGACCACCATGAGCGGATACCAGGTGTCCTGGGTGCCGGCGGCGCAGGCCCCTTGGTCGGCCCTGTCCGGGGTGGCCAGTTGGGTGTGCGCGGCTCTGTCCGTCGCGGTGATCGTGGTCCATACGACCATCCGGAGGATGGCGCACTACTCGGATTCCTGGGAAATCATCTACCTCATGTGCCTGTTTCTCTGGGCTCCCTGTCTCCTTTTCCTTTCCATTGAACTGCTGGCCGCCTGGACCGGTGCCTGGGTCACCTGGGGCGCGATCTTCTCGATCCTCCTTGTGAAGGGTCTGGCGAACCTGCACATCGGACGGCGTGAAAGGAATCTCGCGAACCCCTTCCGCGGCATGCTGGCCGTCGACGTCAGCGAGGAAGGCCTGTCCTCGTGACGTGGCGCTGCCTCATCTCGTGACGTGGCGCTGCCTCATCCAGCGTTGCCTCGGTCCTGGTCGACAACGCCGGCGTCTTCCACGTCGGCCCGATCGAGGACATGGAGCCGGAGATCCCGGCCCCACCGATACGGACGCCGACGGTCAGGGCCCGAAAATACTCACTGCCCACAGCACGTTCTCTGTAGGTTGTAGGGACACTTCCAACCCGACTCGAGGCCAACCCCACGTGTTCCTGACGATCAGTACCACCGGCACCCCAGAGCGCCCCGCGACCGACCTCGGTTACCTGCTGCACAAGCATCCCGACAAGGCGCAAGCGTTCTCCACGTCCTACGGCAAGGCGCACGTCCTCTACCCAGAGGCGGGCGTCGAGCGGTGCACAGCCGCGTTGCTGCTGGAGGTGGACGCGGTGGCCCTGGTCCGGCGGGGCAAGGGCAAGGGCCGCGGCGGCGCCCCGGACGCGGCGCTCGCCCAGTACGTCAACGACCGCCCGTACGCGGCCTCCTCCCTGCTCGCCGTCGCGCTGAGCAGCGTCTTCTCCAGCGCGATGAGCGGCCGCTGCAACGCCCGGCCCGACGCCCCGGGCGAGGCCCGCCCCCTGCGCATCGAGATACCCGCGCTGCCCGCGCGCGGCGGCCCCGACCTCGTCGCCGAGCTGTTCGAGCCGCTCGGCTGGACGGTCACCGCCGAGGCGGTGCCGCTCGACACGCAGTTCCCGGAGTGGGGCGCCTCCCGTTACGTCCACCTGGTCCTGGAGTCGGAGTCCCTGACCCTGGCCGAGGCACTGCGCCACCTGTACGTCCTGCTGCCGGTCCTCGACGACGCCAAGCACTACTGGGTGTCGTCCGACGAGGTCGACAAGCTGCTGCGGGCCGGTGAGGGCTGGCTGCCCGACCACCCGGAGCAGAAGCTGATCACCAGCCGCTATCTCTCCCGCCGCTGGTCGCTGACCCGCCAGGCCATGGAGCGCCTGGAACTCGTACGGCTGGCCGAGGCCGACGACAGCGAGGTCGAGGAGATCGACAACGCCGTCGAGGAGCCGGAGGAGACGGAGGAGACCGAGGAGACGGCGGCGACCGATGCCTCCCGTGCCTCCGATGCCGCCGGGACGGCCGGGGCAACGGACGGCGCCGTCCCCGCCACCGCCGACGGCCCGGCCGAGACCGCCGTGACCACCGAGGACAGGCCCACGCCCCTCGCCGTGCTCCGCCGCGACGCGATCATCGCCGCGTTGAAGGACTCCGGTGCCGCCCGGGTGCTCGACCTCGGCTGTGGGCAGGGCCAGCTCGTGCAGGCGCTGCTCAAGGACCCGCGGTTCACCGAGATCGTCGGCACCGACGTGTCGATGCGTGCGCTCACGATCGCCTCCCGCCGTCTCAAGCTCGACCGCATGGGGGAGCGGCAGGCCTCGCGCGTGCAGCTCTTCCAGAGTTCCCTCGCCTACACCGACAACCGGCTCAAGGGCTACGACGCCGCCGTGCTCTCCGAGGTCATCGAGCACCTCGACCTGCCCCGGCTGCCCGCCCTGGAGTACGCCGTGTTCGGCTCGGCCCGCCCCCGGACCGTCCTCGTGACCACCCCGAACGTCGAGTACAACGTCCGCTGGGAGACCCTCCCGGCCGGCCACGTCCGCCACGGCGACCACCGCTTCGAGTGGACGCGCGAGGAGTTCCGCGCCTGGGCGGCCACGGTCGCCGAACGGCACGGCTACGACGTCGCGTTCGTGCCCGTCGGGCCCGACGACCCGGAGGTGGGGCCACCCACCCAGATGGCCGTGTTCAGCATCAGCGACATGAACGAGAAGGAGGCGAAGGCGGCATGAGCGACACCACCGTGGAGACCGGCGTGCAGAAGGCCCCGGGGCGCACCCTGCCCGTCACCGACCTCTCCCTCGTCGTCCTGATCGGCGCCTCCGGCTCCGGCAAGTCGACCTTCGCCCGCAGGCACTTCAAGCCCACCGAGATCATCTCCTCCGACTTCTGCCGGGGCCTGGTCTCCGACGACGAGAACGACCAGAGCGCGACGAAGGACGCCTTCGACGTGCTGCACTACATCGCCGGCAAGCGGCTCGCCGCCGGCCGCCGCACCGTCGTCGACGCGACCAGCGTGCAGTCGGAGTCCCGCAAGCAGCTCATCGACCTGGCCCGGAAGCACGACGTGCTGCCGATCGCCATCGTGCTGGACGTGCCCGAGGAGGTGTGCGCCGAGCGCAACGCGGCCCGCACCGACCGCGCCGACATGCCGCGCCGCGTCATCCAGCGCCACATCCGCGAACTCCGCCGCTCGCTGCGCCACCTGGAGCGCGAGGGCTTCCGCAAGGTGCACGTCCTGCGGGGCGTGGCCGATGTCGAGAACGCCGCGATCGTCACCGAGAAGCGCTACAACGACCTCACCCACCTCACCGGCCCGTTCGACATCATCGGCGACATCCACGGCTGCGCCCACGAGCTGGAGGCACTCCTCGGCAAGCTCGGCTACGTCGACGGAGTCCACCCCGAGGGCCGTACGGCCGTCTTCGTCGGCGACCTCGTCGACCGCGGTCCGGACAGCCCGGGCGTCCTGCGCCGCGTGATGTCCATGGTCGGCTCGGGCAACGCGCTGTGCGTGCCCGGCAACCACGAGAACAAGTACGGCCGCTACCTCAAGGGTCGCAACGTCCAGCACACCCACGGCCTCGCCGAGACCATCGAGCAGATGGAGGGCGAGAGCGAGGAGTTCAAGAAGCAGGTACGGGAGTTCATCGACGGACTCGTCAGCCACTACGTCCTCGACGGCGGGAAGCTGGTCGTCTGTCACGCCGGACTGCCGGAGAAGTACCACGGCCGCACCTCCGGCCGGGTGCGCAGCCACGCCCTGTACGGCGACACCACGGGGGAGACCGACGAGTTCGGGCTGCCCGTGCGCTACCCGTGGGCGGAGGACTACCGGGGCCGCGCGGCCGTCGTCTACGGCCACACCCCGGTGCCGCAGGCCACCTGGCTGAACAACACCATCTGCCTCGACACGGGCGCCGTGTTCGGCGGGAAGCTGACCGCGCTGCGCTGGCCGGAGCGCGAACTGGTCGACGTACCGGCGGAGCAGGTCTGGTACGAGCCGACGCGGCCGCTGGCCTCCGAGGCGCCCGGCGGCCACGAGGGCCGGCCGCTGGCCCTGGCGGACGTGCACGGCCGCCGTATCGTCGAGACCCGCTACGACGGCCAGGCCCGCGTCTCGATCCGCGAGGAGAACGCGGCCGCCGCCCTGGAGGTCATGAGCCGTTTCGCCGTCGACCCACGGCTGCTGCCGTACCTCCCGCCGACCATGGCGCCGACGGCCACCTCGCACGTCGAGGGCTATCTGGAGCACCCGGCGGAGGCGTTCGCGCAGTACAAGGAGGACGGGGTCGCGCGGGTCGTGTGCGAGGAGAAGCACATGGGCTCGCGGGCCGTCGCCCTGGTCTGCCGTGACGCGGACGCGGCCCGTCGCCGCTTCGGTGTGGACGGCCCCACCGGCTCCCTCTACACCCGTACCGGCCGCCCGTTCTTCGACGACGAGGCCCGCACCGAGCTGGTCCTCGGCCGGGTGCGCGAGGCGATGACGGCGGCCGGGCTGTGGGAGGAGCTGGACACCGACTGGGTGCTGCTCGACGCCGAGCTGATGCCGTGGTCGCTGAAGGCGTCCGGGCTGCTGCGCACCCAGTACGCGGCGGTCGGCGCCGCGTCCGGCGCGGTGTTCCCGGGGGCGCTGGCCGCCCTGGAGGGCGCGGCGGCCCGGGGCGTCGACGTGGGCGCACTACTGGACAAGCAGCGGGAGCGGGCCGCCGACGCGGCCGCGTTCACCGAGGCGTACCGGCGCTACTGCTGGCCCACCGAGGGCCTGGACGGGGTGCGGCTCGCCCCGTTCCAGATCCTCGCCGTCCAGGGCCGCAGCCTCGCGGCGCTGCCGCACGACGAGCAGCTCGCCCTGATCGACCGGCTCGTCGAGTTCGACGCCAGCGGACTGCTGCAGACCACCCGGCGCCTCTTCGTGGACACCGGTGACGAGGACTCGGTCCGCGCCGGCGTCGACTGGTGGCTGGAGATGACGGGCCGCGGCGGCGAGGGCATGGTCGTGAAGCCGGTCGGTGCCGTGGTCCGCACGGAGCAGGGGCGGCTGGTGCAGCCCGGCATCAAGTGCCGGGGCCGGGAGTACCTGCGCATCATCTACGGCCCGGAGTACACCCGCCCGGACAACCTGGCCCGGCTGCGCGGCCGTTTCCTCAACCACAAGAGGTCGCTCGCCATCCGCGAGTACGTCCTCGGTCTGGAGGCCCTCGACCGGCTCGCCGAGGGGGAGCCGCTGTGGCGGGTGCACGAGGCGGTGTTCGGGGTACTGGCCCTGGAGTCGGAGCCGGTCGACCCCCGGCTGTGACCGCCGTGCCCGCGCCTGTGCGGCGACTTTGCGGCTGATAATGTCGCAGACAGGCGTGGCCGTGCTCCGCGTTCGAATGGTTTCAGCGGTTCCGGCACTGCTCGGGGGCAGCGATCGCAGCCAATCGCAGGCGATCGCTGTCACCCGGGTCGGTCCCATCGGTTCCATTCGAAGGTATGCGGGGTACCCCATGCGTCGCAGCACAGCGCAGTCCGGGCGACAGCGATCGGCACTCGACGCCGCCTACGACGAGTGCCGCCGCCTGGTCCGCACGACGCGGCCCACCGAGTACGCCCTGATGGGTCTGATGCCCCCGGCGGCCCGGCCCGCCTGCTGGGCCCTGTACGCGGCGTTCGCCCACGCGGACGACCTGCTCGACTCCACCGACGGCACCCCCGAGGAGCGCGCCGCCCGGCTCCAGGAGTGGCGGACGGCGCTGGAGGCCGACCTCACGAGCGGCACCAGCGACGACCCGATCCGGCTCGCGCTGACCGACGCGGTCTGGCACTGGGGGCTCGACCTCGGGGACCTGCTGGGCGCGCTGGAGGCGGTCCAGCGGGACGGCGACCGGCAGTCCGTCGCCACCTGGCAGGAGTGGCGGGAACGGTCCCACGCGCAGAACATCAGCTGGCCCGAGCAGTTCATGCGGCTGCTGGTGCGATGCGGCCTGCCCGTCCCCGTACGGCTGCGGGACGTGCCGGGCTTCACCCGGTTCGTGGAGGGGCTGTTCCTCGCGGACATGCTCCGCGACCTCCCCGAGGACCTGGACGGCGGCCATGTCTGGTTCCCGACCGAGGTGCTCGACCGGTTCCAGGTCGCCCCGGCCGATCTGATCGCCCGCCGGTGGACCCCCGCGGTCCGGCGGCTCATCGCCCACCTCACGGGTGAGGCCCGCGCCTGGCTGGAGGGCGCCCGCCGGGTCCTGCGCGGCAGCCTGCCGCTGGGGCCGGCGATCGTCCTGGACACCACCGTCGACCTGTTCACCGCGGAGCTGGACGCGATCATAGGCGCGGGCCCCGCCGCACTGAGCCGGCCCGTACGCGTCCCCCGGCACAAGCAGTGGCGCGTCCTCGGCCCGGCCCGCGCCCGCGCCGCCGCGATCTGGCGGCTGACCCTGCCGCCCACCACGGCCACCCCCGGCGGCCGCCCGGTCGCGGGCCCCGACACGGACACCGCGCAGCCCAGCCCCGAATGGCAGCCGGTGCCGGTCGCCGACCCGCCCCTGCCGCCGCGCCCCCACGTCGACGGCGTACGCCCGCCCGAGATCGCCGCCGCCCAACTCCCGGACCACGTGGCCATCGTCATGGACGGCAACGGCCGCTGGGCCA
>NZ_LIRK01000362.1 GCF_001419765.1 Streptomyces torulosus | reverse complement strand
CGCCCGGACCGGGCGCGGGCGCGGGATAGGCGTACGCCGCCGCCAGCTCCGCCAGGCTCCACTCCCGGTCGACGGCGTCGGCACCCGGCGCCCGTCCGCCGGCGTCCGACCCGGCGGCCACCGCCGGAGCGGGGGTCCCGGCCGTATCCGTGCCCTCACCGGCCTCGTCCGGGGTCCGGGCCGCTGTCTCTTCGGTCACAGGGAACAGGCGTCGCATGTCGTGCAGTGTGGCACGGCCTTTAGACTCGGTAACCGTGTCGTCGTCCTCTGCCGCCGTGTCCGGCCCCATAGCCGAAACGGCTCCGCTGTCCCTGTGCACCCGCGAGCCCCACGTCCCCGCCGACCGGCTCGTCGCCGAGATGGTGCCGCCGCCCCGCTTCGACTCGGTGCGCTTCGACACGTACATCCCGGACCCGAACCAGCCGAGCCAGACCGAGGCCGTCCGGGTCCTCAGCGGCTTCGCGGCGGGCCTCGGCGGCGCCCACGCGATCGGCGCCGGCAAGCGCGGCCTCTTCGGCTTCGGCAGGGCGAAGGCCCCCAAGGTCCCCGCCGGCCCGCGCGGTGTCTACCTGGACGGCGGCTACGGCGTCGGCAAGACCCATCTGCTGGCCTCCCTGTGGCACGCGACCCCGGCCGAACCCGCGTTGAAGGCGTTCGGCACGTTCGTGGAGCTGACCAATCTGGTCGGCGCGCTCGGCTTCCAGAAGACGGTCCAGACCCTCTCCGGGCACCGGCTGCTGTGCATCGACGAGTTCGAGCTGGACGACCCGGGCGACACCGTCCTCGTGTCGACGCTGCTCGGCAAGCTGGTGGACGCGGGCGTCGCCCTGGCCGCCACGTCCAACACCCTGCCGGGCAAGCTCGGTGAGGGCCGGTTCGCGGCGGCCGACTTCCTGCGGGAGATCCAGGGCCTGTCCGCCCACTTCCGCGCGCTGCGCATCGACGGCGAGGACTACCGCCACCGCGGGCTGCCCGAGGCGCCGCCGCCGTTCTCCGACGAGCAGGTCACGAAGACGGCGTACGCCACCGAGGGCTCCTCCCTCGACGACTTCCCGCATCTGCTGGAGCACCTCGCGCGCGTGCACCCCAGCCGGTACGGCGCTCTCACGGACGGCCTGAAGGCGGTGTGCCTGACCGACGTCCAGCCCGTCCCCGACCAGTCGACCGCCCTGCGGCTCGTGGTGCTCGCGGACCGGCTGTACGACCGTGAGGTCCCCGTGCTCGCCTCCGGTCTGCCCTTCGACCGGCTGTTCAGCGAGGAGATGCTGAACGGCGGTTACCGGAAGAAGTACTTCCGAGCCATCTCCCGGCTCACCGCCCTCGCCCGCGACGCCGGGCGACTCGCCGGGCACTGAGCCCCAGCGGCCCACCGACACCCCTCACCGGGAGGAACTCCCCCAGGTCAAGGGGCTGTTTCAGCCATCCTGCCCACGCTTTTCAGGCTCTCTTCAGCTCGAAACGTTAAGTTAACCCTGCAAACAACTTTGCAGGGTTAACGTGTTTCTTGACCAGCGGTTGACCATTGATTGACCAAGTCATTCAACTGTCGGCCCATGGGAGACAGGACGAACTGGCAGTGGGGAGGCTCATGTTGCGAGGTACGACGACCCGGACCGTCATCACGGCCCTAGCCGCCGTCCTGCTCGCCCTGCAGTTCTTCACTCCCACCGCTTCCTTCGCATCCGCGCACACACCCGGTCATGCCAAGGCCAAAGCCACGCCCGGAAAGGCCCTCCCGGCCACCCCGGTGCGTGACTCGGCCGCCATGCCTCGCCCCTGCGGTCATCCCGAGGACCCGACCGGTCCTCTCCGCACCCGTGACCGGCACCGCGCCACCACCCACACCGCTTCCGGAGCGCCCGTACGCCCGCCGCAGGGGGAGAACCCGGCGGTCGCGAGCGAACCGGAACGGCCCTCGGCCCGGCACCACCGGCAGTCGAGATCCCTCACGGCCCACACCCCGGCCGCTCTCCAGGTCTTCCGCTGCTGAGAGCGCGGAGCCCGTTCCCCCCACATCTGTCGTGCAAGCCCGACGCGCCGCCGTGGCGCGCCAGGAGGAGTCACCACATCATGCAGCCCCTCATCGACAACGCCCGTACCTTCGGACAGCGCCCTGAGGAGTTCGCCAGGCTGGCCGAGGGCCAGTCCCCCGAGGTCCTGTTCATCACCTGCTCCGACTCGCGGGTCGTCCCGGCCCTGATCACGGGCGCCCGCCCCGGCGAGCTCTTCGAACTGCGGACCGCCGGCAACATCGTCCCCCCGTACACGCCGGACCGCCCCACCGGTGAGACGGCCACCATCGAGTACGCCGTGGAAGTGCTCGGCGTCAGCGACATCGTGGTCTGCGGCCACTCGCACTGCGGTGCCGTCGGCGCGCTGGTGCGCGGCGACGACCTCGACGCCGTGCCCGCCGTACGCGACTGGCTCACCCACGCCACCCCGCGCCCCCAGGGCACGGTCGAGGACCCCACGGTCGCCGACGGCGTGCAGAACCACGTCCTCAGCCAGCTGCTGCGACTGCGCTCCTACCCCTGTGTGGAGAAGGGCCTCGCCGACGGCCGGCTGCGGCTGCGCGGCTGGTACTACGAGGTCCACACCGGAGCCGTGCGCGAACACCGCGCGGACACCGACACGTTCGAGACCCTCTGAGCGGCGGGCCGGTGTCCTCGATGAACTCCCAGACCTCCCCCACCTCCAAGTTCCCCTACATACGCCAGGACTTCGGCGCCTCGCTGGTCGTCTTCCTGGTCGCCCTGCCGCTGTGCGTGGGCGTGGCCGTCGCCTCCGGGGTGCCGGCCGAACTCGGCCTGATCACCGGCATCGTGGGCGGCATCGTCGCCGGTCTGATGCCCGGCAGCAGTCTGCAGGTCTCCGGCCCGGCGGCCGGGCTGACCGTGCTGGTCTTCGAGGCGGTGCGCCAGTTCGGCCTCCCCGCGCTCGGCGTGATCGTGCTCGCCGCCGGTCTGCTCCAGCTCGCCATGGGCGCGCTGAAGCTGGGCCGCTGGTTCCGTGCGATATCCGTGTCCGTCGTCGAGGGCATGCTGGCCGGAATCGGTCTCGTGATCATCGCCGGCCAGCTGTACGCGGCGGCGGGTCTGAAGGCCCCGGCCTCCGGGCTCGACAAGATCGCGGGGCTGCCCGGCGCCTTCGTCGAGGCCTTGGGCAGCGCCGCCGCGGTCGCCTCCCTCGCGCTCGGCGCGGGCACCGTCGCCGTGATGGTGCTGTGGAAGCGGCTGCCGAAGAAGGTCCAGGTCGTGCCCGGCGCGCTCGCCGCGGTCGTCCTCGCCACGGTCGCGACCCTCGCCTTCGGTCTGCCGGTCGCCAAGGTCGAGGTGAAGGGCCTGCTGGACTCCATCCAGCCGCCCGGACTCGACGCCTTCGGCGGGCTGGCCGATGTGGCGCTGATCGGCACGGTCCTCGCCTTCACGCTCATCGCGTCCGCCGAGAGCCTGTTCAGCGCGGCGGCGGTGGACCGACTGCACGACGGGCCGCGCACCGAGTACGACAAGGAGCTGATGGCCCAGGGCGCCGGCAACACGGTGTGCGGTCTGCTGGGCGCGCTGCCGATGACGGCGGTCATCGTGCGCAGCTCCGCCAATGTGCACGCCGGCGCGAGGACCAAGGCGTCCCGTGTCCTGCACGGCGTCTGGCTGCTGCTGTTCGCCGCGTTGCTGCCGGGGGCCCTCGCCCTGATACCGCTGCCGGCCCTGGCCGGCATCCTCGTCCACGCGGGCTGGAAGCTGATCCCGTTCCGCGCGGTCGTCTCGCTGTGGCGCGGCCACCGGGGCGAGGCGCTGATCCTGGTGACGACCGCCGTGTCGATCGTCGCGGTGAACATGTTCGAGGGCGTTCTGATCGGCCTGGCCCTCGCGGTCGTCAAGACGGCCTGGGAGGCCTCGCACATCAAGCTGGAGGTCATCGACAAGGGCGCCGGCCCCGTCCAGGCCTATCTCTCCGGCAACGCCACCTTCCTGCGCCTGCCGAAGATCCTCGACAGCCTGGAGTCCCTGCCCCAGGACCGCCCCGTCGAGCTCCACCTCTCGGGTCTGCACCACCTCGACCACGCCTGCCGCACCGCCCTGGAGAACTGGGCGGAACGACACAGCGCGACCGGCACCGAGCCGGTGAGGATGACGGGCCCGGAGCCGGAGAAGGTCGCCTCGGCGACCCACTGACGCCGCACGGCCCCACCCACCAGGCGGGCGGCGGCCCTCGCGGGCCGTCCCCGCCCCGGCGCCCCGGTCTCCTCGACCGGGGCGCCACCCGTGTTCGGCCCCCGGCGAACGACAGTCGCCCCAGCCCTCACCCGAGGCATATCGTGGTAATCGCGTGGATATACGACGACTCCGCAGGAATTACGACGATCGGGAGAGGCCGGGGGCGGTCGTCACGGTCGACTCAAAGGGGCGGTCGTCATGGGCGAAGCACTCATCGCGGCAGCCGCGGCCCTCGCCGCCGGCGCCGCCGTCTACGTCGCGGCGGGGGCCCGCGTCATCAAGCAGTACGAACGCGGTGTCGTCCTCCGCCTCGGTCGTCTCCTCGGCACCCCCAGACCGCCCGGCTTCACCATGGTCGTCCCGGTCGTCGACCGTCTCCGCAAGGTGAACATGCAGATCGTGACGATGCCGGTGCCCGCCCAGGAGGGGATCACCCGCGACAACGTGACGGTCCGCGTGGACGCGGTCGTGTACTTCAAGGTCGTCGACCCGGCCGGCGCGGTCATCCAGGTCGAGGACTACCGCTTCGCCGTCTCCCAGATGGCGCAGACCTCCCTGCGCTCGATCATCGGCAAGAGCGACCTCGACGACCTCCTCTCCAACCGGGAGAAGCTGAACCAGGGGCTGGAGCTGATGATCGACAGCCCGGCCGTGGAGTGGGGCGTCACGATCGACCGCGTGGAGATCAAGGACGTGTCCCTCCCCGACACCATGAAGCGTTCCATGGCCCGCCAGGCCGAGGCCGACCGGGAACGCCGGGCCCGCATCATCAACGCGGACGCGGAGCTGCAGGCGTCGAAGAAGCTGGCGGAAGCGGCCCAACAGATGGCCGAGGCACCCTCCGCCCTCCAGTTGCGCCTCCTCCAGACGGTGATGGCGGTGGCCGCGGAGAAGAACTCGACCCTGGTCCTCCCCATCCCGGTGGAACTCCTGCGCTTCCTGGAACGCGGCCACCCCGAGCAGGAGGCCGCGTTCCAGGAAGCGCA
>NZ_LIRK01000361.1 GCF_001419765.1 Streptomyces torulosus | reverse complement strand
CCCCCGGCACCCTCGGTGGCACCCCCAGCGCACCCGGACACGACGATCGTCACGATCACCGCGGCGAGCGTCAGCGCAGGCATGGCGCATGCGCCCCGGAGGCCGCCGACCGGCCTCCGATAACTCGTCCGTTTCACCCTCGTTTCGTCATTTTGTCGTACGAGTCGCATGGCGCCGCATCCTCGCAGGGCCCGCCCGGCGCCCCGGCCCGACACCGCCACCACCGGCGCGCCGTCCACCGAGTGGCCCACAATGGCCCGGTGAACGACCTCTCCCCCGACTCCTTCCTCGCCCCCCTGCTGACTCCCGAGGGCCGTGCCCTCCTCGACGAGGTGCGCGGTGTGGAACCGGCGCGGGAGCTGGCCGTGGCGACCCGACTGCGCCGGACGCATCCGGCGGAACTCGTCTCGGCGGCGATCGCCCAGGCGCGGCTGCGGCAGCGGGCCGTGGCGAAGTTCGGGGCCGAGGACGCGGCACGGATGCTCTTCACGCCGAACGGGGTCGAGCAGTCGACGCGGACGAGCGTGGCGACGTACCGCGCGGAGTGCTTCCGGGCGCTCGGCGTGCGGTCGGTCGCCGACCTGTGCTGCGGGATCGGCGGGGACGCGATCGCGTTCGCGCGGGCCGGTATCCGCGTCCTGGCCGTCGACCGCGACCCGCTGACCGCGGCGGCGGCCCGTGCCAACGCGGACGCGCTCGGGCTCGCCGATCTGATCGAGGTGCGCGAGGCGGATGTGACGGAGGTGGACACATCCGCGTACGACGCCGTGTTCGTCGACCCGGCCCGGCGTTCCTCCAAGCGCGGGCGGATCTTCGACCCGGAGGCCTACTCACCGCCCCTGTCGTGGGCCGTGTCGGCCGCGCTGAAGGCGCCGCTCGGCGCGCTCAAGATCGCACCGGGTATCCCGCACGAGGCGATTCCGCCCGAGGCCGAGGCCGAGTGGATCTCGGACGTCGGGGACGTGAAGGAGGCCGTGCTGTGGTTCCGCGCGAGCGGGACGCCGGGGGCGCGGCGGGCGGTGCTGCTCCCCTCGGAGGCCGGGATCCACGCCACCCCCGACACGATGCTGCCCGACCCGCCGGTCCGGTCGGTCGGGCGGTACCTGTACGAGCCGGACGGCGCCGTCATCCGCGCCCATCTGGTCGCCGAGGTCGCCGAGGATCTGGACGGCGGGCTGATCGACCCCACGATCGCGTACATCACCGCCGACGAGCACCACGTCACCCCGTACGCGACCGCGTACGAGATCACCGACGTGCTGCCCTTCAACGTGAAGAAGCTCAAGGCGCTGCTGCGGGAACGCGGGATCGGCATCCTGACCGTGAAGAAGCGCGGGTCGGCCGTCGAGCCGGAGGAACTGCGCCGCAAGGCCCTGCCGAAGCCGCACGGCACCGCCTCGACGACGGTCTTCCTCACCCGGGTCGCGGGCGCGCCCACCATGCTGATCGGCCATCCGGCCTGAGAGACCCCGTGTTCAGGAGGCGGCGCTGCCCTACCCCGTCACCTCCGCCCGTGCCAGCAGCAGCCGCCGTTCCCGTTCGTTGCGGGCGAGGGTGGCCGCTCGTGCGAACTCCGCTCGGGCCTCGTCCGGGCGGTCCAGGCGGGCGAGGAGGTCGCCTCGTACGCTCGGCAGCAGGTGGTAGTCGCGGAGGGCCGGTTCCGTGGCCAGGCGGTCGACGATCTCCAGGGCGGCGCCCGGGCCCTCGGCCATCGAGACGGCGACCGCGCGGTTCAACTCGACCACCGGCGACGGGGCACGGGCGGCCAGGAGGGCGTACAGGGTCGCGATGCGCGGCCAGTCGGTCTCCTCGTAGGTGTACGCCTGGGCGTGGCACGCGGCGATGGCGGCCTGGAGCGCGTACGGGCCGGGGCTGCCGTGGGCCGCGGCGGTGGCCCGGCCCAGCGCGGTGAAGCCGCGGGCGATGAGGAGGCGGTTCCAGCGGCGGCGGTCCTGGTCCTTGAGGAGCACCGGCTCACCGGTCGGGCCCGTGCGGGCGGCGGCCCGTGACTCCTGGAGTTCCAGCAGTGCCACCAGCCCGTGCACCTCGGGTTCCTTGGGCATCAGCTCCGCGAGGACGCGGGCGAGCCGTAGCGCGTCCTCACACAGCGCGGGGCGCAGCAGGTCGTCGCCCGCGGTGGCGGCGTACCCCTCGTTGAAGACGAGGTAGATGACCTCCAGGACGGAGGCGAGGCGGGCCTCACGGTCGGGGCCGTAGGGCACCTCGAAGGGGACGCCCTTCTTCGCGAGGGTCCGTTTGGCGCGGACGATGCGCTGGGCGACGGTGGCCTCCGGGGAGAGGAAGGCGCGCGCGATCTCCGTGGTGGTGAGGCCGCCGAGGAGGCGGAGGGTGAGGGCGATGCGGGCCTCGGCGGAGAGCACGGGATGGCAGGCCGTGAAGACGAGGCGCAGGAGGTCGTCGTCGATGTCGTCGGGGTCGGACGGCGTGTCCAGGTACTGACCCGCCGGGCTCGCCGCCTCCAGGTCCCGGCCGACCTCCGCCAGCTTGCGCGCGTAGCGTTCCCGGCGGCGCACCAGGTCGATCGCCCGGTGCTTGGCGGTGGTCATGAGCCAGGCGCCCGGGTTGTCGGGGACGCCGTCGCGCGGCCACTGCTCCAGCGCGGCGACCAGCGCGTCCTGGGCCAGTTCCTCCGCGATCCCGACGTCCCGCACGATCCGGGCGACCCCGGCGATGACACGGGGCGCCTCGATGCGGAAGACGGTCTCGATGGCCTTCCGGGGGTCCGCCGGGGCGCGCCCCGCCCGGTCGGCGTCGGTGGTGGGCTGTGCTGTCACAACCCACCATCAGACACCCGCGGGGCGCCCCGGCCAAGCGGGTTCAGCCCTCCGCGATCTCCCGCACCTCGCAGGTCACCGTCCAGTGCTCCTCGTGGACCTTCAGGAACCGCGTGGTCCACTCGACGGCCTCGTCCATGTCCTTGCACTGCATGAGGGCGTAGCCGCCGACGACCTCCTTGGTCTCGGTGAACGGCCCGTCGGTGACGGACAGCTCGCCGCCCTCCCAGTGCACCCGCTTGCCCTGGGCGCTCGGCAGCAGTCCGGCGGTGTCGAGCATGACGCCGGCCTTGGTGATCTCCTCCAGCAGGTCGCCCATCCGCTGCATCAGCTCGGGGCTCGGGCCCTCGGCGGGGGCGGTGGACTCGTCGATCCGGACCATCGACAGATAGCGCGGCATGGTGGCTCCTTCGGTAAGGGCGGCGGGGTCTTCCCCGCCTCTCACCCCTTGCGTCGAACGAGGAGACACCGGATCGACACGGGCGCCGATTTTTCTTCGAAGATTTTTTTCGGTGCCCTCAGGAGCCCTCACGCGCCCTTCTCCGCCGGTCACCTCACCTCAGCGACTCCCACAGTTCCTTCGCCTCCGGCTCGTCCGCGACGACGCGGTTGGGGTCGTAGGGGGCGGGGACGACCGGCATCATCACCGTCCTCGTCGCGTCGGACGACAGTCCCTTCAGGCTCTGGCCCAGTCGCACCAGATCGTCGAGGGAGTCGAGGCCGGTGTCGGTGGTGAGGCTGCGGGTGACCGCGTCGGCGGCCCGGTACAGCTCGGCCGGGTCGGTCAGGAGGCTGGTGGCGGCGATCTGTTCGAGCAGGGCCTTCACGAGCTTCTGCTGGAGTCCGATGCGGCCGAGGTCGCTGCCGTCGCCGATGCCGTGGCGGGTGCGGGCGAGCGCCAGGGCCTGCTCCCCGTCGAGGTGATGGGTGCCCGCCGCCAGTTTCAGATGGCTGTCCTCGTCGTCGATGTCCTCGTCCGTGGTGACGGTGACACCGCCGAGCGCGTCGACCAGTTCCGCGAAGCCCGCGAAGTCGATCTCGATGTAGTGGTCCATGCGGACGTCCGTCAGGGACTCGACGGTCTTCACGGCGCAGACGGGGCCGCCCACCGCGTAGGCGCTGTTGAACATCGCGTTGTACGCGACCGCCGTCGAACCGCCCGACTCCCGCGGGCAGGACGGGCGGGTGACCAGGGTGTCGCGGGGGATGCTGACGACCGTCGCCGCGGTGCGGCCCTCGTCGATGTGGACGACCATCGCCGTGTCGGAGCGGGCGCCGGAGGTCTCGCCGCCCCCGCCCAGCTCGGCGTTCTCCTTGCCGCTGCGGGAGTCGGAGCCGAGGACCAGGATGTTCAGGGCGCCGCTGGGCAGCGGTTCGGCGGCGGTGGAGGCCGAAGGGCCCGCGGTCGGCCGGGTCTTCGGCGGGCGGTCGTCACCGAGCGCGCTGTTGATGTCGACGCTTCTGATGTTGTCGTTGAGCCGCCAGAACGCCCAGCCCGCCCCGCAGGCGCCGAGTACGAGGACGCCGGCGAGCGCGCCCCCGGCGAACTTCAGCCAACGCGGCCGTCTGCCCGCGCCCTCGTACTCCTCGTCTTCTTCACCCTTCACACACAGGAACGTACGTCCGAATTATTACGAGCGTGAACTCCCGCGCCCGTCCCTTCGGAAATTCTCATACTTTTCGAAGCGACTCTCGTGTCGCCGCTCAGGCCAACGTCACCGTCGGGACCGGATTGCTGCCGCTCCAGGACGCGTTGAAGCCGAACATCACCGAACCGCCGCTCGGCACGCTCCCGTTCCACGACGCGTTCGAGCAACTGACCGTCGCCCCGGTCTGGGTGCAGATCGCGTTCCACGCCTGACTGATGCGCTGGCCCGCCCCGAACGTCCAGTTCGCCCGCCAGGAGGAGAGCGAGGACCCGGCGGCGCAACTGATCGTCACATAGCCCGTGAAGCCGGTGTTCCACTGGCTCTGGACGCTGTACGCGGCCGAACAGCCGGTCGGTGTCGGCGGTGGGGTGACCGTGCCGCCGAGCGCGGTCACTATGCCGTAGTACGCCGGTTTCGGCTGGTAGTTCGCGTCGTACGGGGTGGCCGCGCCCTCGCCCGGGAAGGTGTCCGGGATCCAGGAGTCGGAGTCGGTGAAGCCCCAGACGGTCACGCCGGTGCACCGGGACACGGCCACGCACGCCTTGAACACGGCCTCGTACTCGGTGCGCTGCTGCGCCAGTTTGGCGTCGGTGGCGGGCGTCTGCATCCGGATGTCGAGTTCCGTGATGGCGACGTCCAGGCCCAGGTCGGCGAAGCGCTGGATGTTCTGCTGGAAGGTCGCGGGGACCTGACCGAGGATCAGATGGGCCTGGAGGCCGACCCCGTCGATCGGGACGCCGCGCGCCTTGAGGTCCTTGACCAGGTTGTACAGGGCCGTGGACTTCGCGTTGACGCCCTCGACGTTGTAGTCGTTGATGTAGAGCTTCGCGGCCGGGTCGGCGGCGCGGGCGGCGGTCAGGGCCTGGGCGATGTAGTCGGCGCCGAGGCCGTTGTACCAGAGGGTCGGGCGGAAGGTGCCGTCCTCGTTGAACGGCTCGTTCACCACGTCCCAGGCGGCGAGGCGGCCCTTGTAGCGGCCCACTTCGAGCGCGATGTGGTCGGTCATCAGCTGGCGTAGCTGGGCGGGCGTCCAGGTGCCGTTGTCCAGCCAGTTCGGGTTCTGGCTGTGCCAGACGAGGGTGTGGCCGCGTACGTCCTGGTCGTGGGCCTCGGCGAAGTCGACGATCTGGTCCGCCTCGGTCCAGTCGAAGTTGCCGCGGCTGGGCTCGACGGAGCCCCACTTCATGGCGTTGCCGGGGGTGAGCCAGTTGAACTCCCGGCCGGCGAGGTCGCCGTAGGTGCCGGTGAGCTTGGAGCCGGTCACGGCGGTGCCGATCGCCTTGCCCTTGGCGGCGGCGAGGTCGCGCAGCGGGGTGTCGGCGGCCTGGGCGGCGGGCGCGGCGACGAGCAGGGCGGTGACCGCGGACACGCCGGTGAACAGGGCGGCGAGGCGGGCCCCCAAAGACGGGCGCCGGTTTCCGGGGGAGGTTCTCAGGGAGGTTCTCATTGCGGGTGCCTCCGAAAGTTTCGGTCGTGCATCCGATTGGCTGCGGAGCAGTGTGGGGGCGCCCGGAACCCACGTCAATGCACACGGACCACACGGAACACAGGGCACACCCGCCCATACGGCACCACGGGGCGACCCGGTGCCGCCCTACGCCTCCGGCGGCGCCCCCGTGCTGCTGCGGACCACCAGGCTCGTGGCCAGCTCCACCCGGGTCGCCGACGAGGCGCCGTCCTGTCGCCCGAGGTCCAGCACCAACCGGGCCGCCGCCTCCGCCATCTCCATCAGCGGCTGCCGTACGGTCGTCAGCGGCGGCCCCACCCAGCGGGCCACCGGCAGATCGTCGAACCCGACCACGCTCAGGTCCTCCGGGATGCGCAGCCCCAGCTCACGGGCGGCCTCGTACAGCCCGAGGGCCTGGAGGTCGTTCCCGGCGAAGACGGCGGTGGGCCGGTCGGGCTGGCGCAGCAGCTCCAGGCCCAGCCGGTAGCCCGTCTCGTGGTGGAAGTCCCCGGCCCTGATCAGCCCCGGGTCGACGGGCAGCTCGGCGGTCTCCAGCGCGGCCCGGTAGCCGTCCACGCGGGCCCGGCTGCACATCATCCGGGAGGGCCCGGTGATCGCGCCGATGCGGCGGTGGCCCAGCTCGACGAGGTGCCGGGTGGCGGCCAGTCCGCCCTGCCAGTTGGTGGCGCCGATCGACGGCACGTCGGCGCCGGGGTCGCCCGCCGGGTCCATCACCACGAACGGGATGGAACGGCTGGTCAGCAGGGCGCGCTGCGACTCGTCGAGCCCGGACAGGACGAGGACGACACCGTGCGGGCGGCGGGCGGCGACCTGGTCGGCCCAGGTCCGGCCGGGGGTGAGTCGGCCCGCGCTCTCGGAGAGCACGACGCTCAGGCCCTCCTCGCGGGCGACGTTCTCGACGCCCCGGATGACCTCCATGGCCCAGGCGCTCTCCAGCTCGTGGAAGACGAGGTCGATGAGCGGGGACCGGGTCGCCTCGGCGCGCCGGCGCCGGTAGCCGTACTCGCGCAGGAGCTCCTCGACCCGGGTGCGGGTGGCGGGGGCGACGTCCGCACGGCCGTTGAGCACCTTCGAAACAGTCGGAGCGGAGACGCCGGCCTGACGGGCGATCTCGGCGAGCGTCGCGGTCTGCGTGGACTGCGACACGCGCGCTCTTGTCTGGGTTTCCTCTGGCTTCGCGGAGTTCATGAGCCGGATCGTATCCCTGCGCGACCTCTTGACGAACCCTTTCGACGGCCATACGTTCCCGGAACATTCGAAGAGTCACGCGAAACATTCGCACCACCGCGTGTCCGCAGGACCCTGTGGACGCGCGTCCCGCACCGCCGTACCACCCGCACAACCGCACGGCCGATACATCCGAAACGTTGGTGAGAGGTGCTGTCAATGGAGTCGAACAGAGGGCGGACGTTCAGCAGGCGCTGGTTCCTCGGCGCCGGTACCGCCTCCTTGGCCACCGCGGGACTCGGCGCCGGCCTCACGGCCTGCGGCTCCGGCGGCTCCGGGGCCGGCGACGGCAAGACGGTCACCGCGTTCGTCTACGGCGACGACGCGGTGAAGGTCCAGCAGGCGGCCGTCGACCGCTACAACAAGTCGGCCGCCGCCAAGAAGGCCGGCGGCACGATCAAGCTCCAGAAGGTCCCCGGCTCCGACTACTCCCCCAAGCTCCGCACGGCCATGGGCTCCCCGAGCGCCCCCGACGTGTTCTTCAACTGGGGCGGCGGCTCCATCAGGACGTACGAGGAGGCCGGCAAGCTCGTCGACCTCACCGACATCATCGCGGACGACCCGGTCCTCAAGAGCGGCTTCCTGCCGTCCGTGCTGTCCGCCGGCGACCTCAAGGGCCGCCACTACGGCATCCCGATGCGCGGTATGCAGCCGGTGATCCTCTTCTACAACAAGTCCGTCTTCGCCGAGCACAAGCTCCAGCCGCCCACCACCTGGGACCAGCTCCTCGACATCAACGCCAAGCTGAAGAAGGCGAAGATCACCCCGTTCGCGCTCGGCGGCTCCGACCTCTGGCCCAACCTGATGTGGCTGGAGTACCTCGTCGACCGCCTCGGCGGCCCCGAGGTCTTCAAGCGCATCCAGGACGGCGACTCCGAGGGCTGGGGCGACCCGGCGGTCCTCAAGGCCGCCGAACTGGTCAAGCAGCTCGTGGACGACGGCGCCTTCGGCTCCAAGTTCACCTCGGTGTCGTACGTCAACGGCGGCGCCCCGGCGGTCTTCGCCAAGGGCAAGGCGGCCATGCACCTGATGGGTTCCTGGGAGTACTCCACGCAGCTCGGCAAGTTCCCGGACTTCGCCAAGAGCAACCTGGGCTGGGCCGCGTTCCCGACCGTCGAGGGCGGCACGGGCGACGTCCGCAACGTCGTCGGCAACCCCACCAACTACTGGTCGATCAACTCCCGTACGAAGAACAAGGACCTGGCGATCGGCTTCCTGAAGGAGTGCGCGTCGGAGGCGTACGCCAAGGACCTGGTCGCCAACGGTGACGTCCCGACCACCTCGAACGCGAAGAAGCTGCTGGCGTCCGCGCCGAACCCCGAGTACGCCACGTTCCAGTACGACCTGGTGGAGAAGGCGCCCGCGTTCACGCTCTCCTGGGACCAGGCGCTCGGTGACGCGCTCGGCACCAAGATGCACACGGAGATAGGCAAGCTGTTCGCGGGGAAGTCGTCGCCGAGCGAGTTCGTGACGGCCTGCAAGGGGCTGAAGTGACCTCGACGGTCCAGAAGACCTCCACGGTCGAGCAGGGGTCCCGGAAGGCGTCGCGGGTGGGCCGCCCGCACGCCGTCTGGGCCCTGCCCGCCGTGCTCTTCTTCACCTTCTTCGCCGTCGTGCCGATGGGCCTCGCGCTCTATCTGTCCTTCACCAGCTGGGACGGCCTGGGCGACCCCCGGCCGGTGGGCCTCGACAACTGGAAGAAGCTGCTCGACGACCCCCGTCTCACCCAGTCGCTGACGCTGACGGTGGTGCTGACCGTGGCCAGCTGGGCGTTCCAGACGGTCGTGGCCCTGCTGCTCGGCGTGTGGGCGGCGGGCCGCCAGCGCAACCGGGCGGTGCTGTCCGCGATCTTCTTCGTGCCGTTCCTGCTGTCGTCCACGGCCATCGCGATCCTGTTCTACGCGCTGCTCGACCCGAACTTCGGCATCATCCAGGCGGACACCCTGGGCTCGCAGAGCGGCGCGTTCCTCGCGATCGTCTTCGTCGGCGGCTGGCAGTTCATGCCGTTCCACACGCTCATCTACCAGGGCGGCGCCCGGCAGATCCCCGAGGTCCTCTACCAGGCCGCCGCGATCGACGGCGCCGGCCGCTACCGCCAGTTCTTCTCGATCACGCTGCCGCAGCTGCGGCACACGA
>NZ_LIRK01000360.1 GCF_001419765.1 Streptomyces torulosus | reverse complement strand
GTGATCAGCCATACGTGCCGCCCACCTGCGCGGGAGTGCGCCGCGCGCGCCGGGTCACCCGATATGAGGGCTCACCCCAGACCCGATCGTCACGTACAGTCACAGAGGGCGCACAGCATGTCGCGTTCGACGGCATCACCGGAAGACGACAGCACCACCAGCGACGACATCACCGGACACCATCGGACACAGGGGTTGATATGTGCGGAATCGTGGGATACGTCGGATCACAGTCCGCGCTCGACGTGGTCCTGGCCGGGCTGAAGCGGCTGGAGTACCGGGGGTACGACTCGGCGGGCGTGGCGGTGCCGGNNGGCCGCCGCCAAGAAGGCCGGCAAGCTGGTGAACCTGGAGAAGGAGCTGGTCGGCCGTCCGCTGCCCAGCGGCTCCACCGGCATCGGCCACACCCGCTGGGCCACCCACGGCGGCCCCACCGACGTCAACGCCCACCCGCACCTGGACAACGCGGGCCGGGTCGCCGTCGTCCACAACGGCATCATCGAGAACTTCGCGACCCTGCGCGCCGAACTGACCGAGCGGGGCCACGAACTGGCCTCCGAGACGGACACCGAGGTCGTCGCCCATCTGCTCGCCGAGGAGTACTCGTCGTGCGACGACCTCGCCGAGTCGATGAGGCTGGTCTGCCGCCGTCTGGAGGGCGCGTTCACCCTTGTCGCGGTGCACGCGGACGCGCCCGACGTGGTCGTGGGCGCCCGCCGCAACTCCCCTCTGGTGGTCGGGGTGGGCGAGGGTGAGGCGTTCCTCGCGTCGGACGTCGCCGCGTTCATCGACCACACCCGCTCGGCGATCGAGCTGGGCCAGGACCAGGTGGTGGAGCTGCGGCGCGACGGCGTGACGGTGACGACGTTCGACGGCCGCCCCGCCGAGGTCCGTTCGTACCACGTCGACTGGGACGCGTCGGCCGCCGAGAAGGGCGGCTACGACTACTTCATGCTCAAGGAGATCGCCGAGCAGCCGAAGGCGGTCGCGGACACCCTGCTGGGCCGTATCGACACGGCGGGCTCACTGACACTGGACGAGGTCCGCATCTCCGACCAGGAACTGCGCGAGCTGGACAAGGTGATCATCGTCGCGTGCGGTACGGCCTTCCACGCCGGACTCATCGCCAAGTACGCCATCGAGCACTGGACGCGGGTGCCCTGCGAGGTGGAGCTGGCCAGCGAATTCCGCTACCGGGACCCCATCCTCGACCACCGCACGCTCGTCGTCGCGATCTCCCAGTCCGGCGAGACCATGGACACGCTGATGGCCGTGCGCCACGCGCGCGAACAGGGCGCCCGGGTCCTCGCGATCTGCAACACCAACGGCTCGACGATCCCCCGCGAGTCGGACGCGGTGCTCTACACCCACGCGGGCCCGGAGGTCGCCGTCGCCTCCACGAAGGCGTTCCTGACCCAGCTGGTCGCCTGCTACCTGGTCGCCCTGTATCTGGGCCAGGTGCGCGGCACCAAGTGGGGCGACGAGATCCGGGCGGTGATCCGCGATCTCTCCCGTATCTCCCGCGAGGTCGAGCGGGTCCTCGAAACGATGGAGCCGGTACGGGAGTTGGCGCGCACCCTCGCCACGAAGAACACGGTGCTGTTCCTCGGCCGCCACGTGGGCTACCCGGTGGCCCTGGAAGGCGCCCTGAAACTGAAGGAACTGGCCTACATGCACGCGGAGGGCTTCGCGGCGGGCGAACTGAAACACGGCCCGATCGCCCTGATCGAGGAGGACCTCCCGGTGGTCGTCGTGGTCCCCTCCCCCGCGGGCCGCTCCCTCCTCCACGACAAGATCGTCTCCAACATCCAGGAGATCCGCGCCCGCGGCGCCCGCACGATCGTCATCGCCGAGGAGGGCGACGAGACGGTCGCCCCCTACGCCGACCACCTCATCCGCATCCCCGCGACTCCCACGCTCCTCCAGCCCCTCGTCTCCACGGTCCCCCTCCAGGTCTTCGCCTGCGAACTGGCCACGGCCCGCGGCAACGAGGTGGACCAGCCACGCAACTTGGCGAAGTCGGTGACGGTGGAGTGACCGGAGCGGGGGTCACCGCCTCAGCGGCCCTGGTGGGGATTCGTCCTGATCCGCAGGACGAGCGAGATGGCGCCACAGGCCACCACGGCGAACACGGCACCGCCGTAGTTCTCCTGGGCGATGCTGCCGGCGGCGATCACGGAGCCGATGACGAGGGGTAAGCCGGCGGTCATGCCGTTCTTCTTCACGAGGGCCTCTCCCGAGTGGTGGGTACCGGATCGGAGCATGATCTCAACGCGCGGTGGGGCCGGGCCAGCCGATAACAGGGCGTGGCGCGCCGGGATTTGGCCGCCCGCGCCGGACGCGTGCGGGGCGGACCCGGTGTGGTGCGCCCTGCCGGGGCGGCGCGCCGTAGGGTGCAGATCATGCCCATCATCGGAGTCGGCATCGACGTCGCCGAGATCGACCGTTTCCGCGCGGCCCTGGAACGGACCCCCTCCATGGCCGAACGCCTCTTCGTGCCCGACGAGCTGCTCCTCCCGAGCGGCGAACGCCGGGGCATCGCCTCCCTCGCAGCCCGCTTCGCCGCGAAGGAGGCCCTCGCCAAGGCCCTCGGCGCGCCGGCGGGCCTCCACTGGACCGACGCGGAGGTCTACGTCGAGCCTTCCGGCCAGCCCCGCCTCCGAGTGTCCGGCACGGTGGCGGCCCGCGCGGCCACGCTCGGCGTCAAGTCCTGGCACATCTCACTGAGCCATGACGCGGGGGTGGCCTCAGCGGTGGTGATCGCCGAGGGCTGAGGCCGGGGGCGCCCAGTAGCTCGGGGGCCACTGTTGTCGTGCGGGTGCGGGTGATTCGTGGTTTCTCGCGCAGTTCCCCGCGCCCCTGGAGGGACGGGCCTGCGGCCCGCCCTCCCCCGGAAGGCGTGGGCCTGCGGCCGGATGGCGCCGTCGAAAAGCACGGGGCGCA
>NZ_LIRK01000036.1 GCF_001419765.1 Streptomyces torulosus | reverse complement strand
GGCGGGCCTTCCCCCTGCCCGTCGCGCTCGCGGCCTGACTCGCGAAGTTGACCTCTAGCGACATGAGATGTCTTGCTGGTCAGCCCGCCGCGGGACCGTCCGGTAGCCGGGCTGCGGAGCCCCCTTTTCGGGCTCCGCCGGCGTGCTGGTGGGCCCGGACGATGCTGGAGTCCACCGACACCAGCCACTCGATGTCGCCCGCCGCGTCCGCGTCGGCCTGGGCGGCCCGGAGCGTCCGCTCGAACGTGCCGTCCGCCGCCCACCGGCGGAAACGGGTGTGCAACGTGGCCCCAGACCCGTACCGCTCCGTGGCCGCCCCAGCACCGGCTGGGGCAGCAGCGGCCGCACGAGTTCCCACTCGGCATCGAACAGTTCATGGCGGCGTATCACCACTCCGTGATCCACAACCCGAGATCACTTTGACGACAGGGCCCAGCGACCGGTTCGCGACCCTCCCGGGGGCGCGTCGCGCCGGTCGGGCTCGCGATGACCGTCGAGGTGCTCTCTCAAGACGCGGGCGAGGGCGTCGGGGGCGTCGCGCTCGACGTTGTGGCCGGCGACCAGCTCCTCGTGACGTGCGCCGGGGGTGCGCCGTAGGAATTCGACGACCTCGTCCCGCTCGACGATGCCGCGCGTCCCGGTCACCAGGAGCTGCCAGTCGCCGGGAACGTGCGCCATCGCACTGCACAGTCGCGTCACGTCTTCGAGTGCGGGCCGGGCCGCCGGGCCGTCTCGGAGGGAGAGGCGAAGTGGTGTCGGAAGAGGGACGGCCGTCCTCTCGTCGGCGCGTGTTGAGGATGACTCCCCGCTCCAGAGTGGCGCGATCGCGCCCGATTCCCGTTGCGATCCCGCGGTCGACGACCTCCTCGTAGCTGGCGAAGCTGGACGGGCCGTTGATGAAGTCGCGAACGGGCTCGCTGTGGGCGGGGGAGGGGTGGCTGCTCGGGGTGATGTCGATCGTCACCAGGCCGGCGAACGAGTTCGCGTTGGCGGCCGGCGAGGGCGGCGGCCACGAGTGCGCCCATCGACTGACCGACGAAGTGCAGGGGTCCAGCCGTGGCGAGTTCGCAGGAGTGGGGCGAGACCGTCGGCCATCGTCTCGGGGCGGTAGTCGAAGTCGTCCCTCCAGCTGGAGTGTCCGTGCCCCGGAAGGTCGACGGCGATCGCCGGGAGGTCCAGGCGCACGAGGAGCGAGTCCCAGGAGTGGGCGTTCAGGCCCCCGGGGTGCAGGAAGAGCGCGAGCGGGGTCGCCTCTCCCCAGCGGATGCCGCTGAGTCGTCGTCCGCTCGTGACCTCGAACGACTCCCGATGCACCTGGGGGCGGGGAGGCCGAGTGCGTCGGCCCCGTCGCGAACGGCGACGAACTCATCGCGCAGGAGGCGCGCGTGTCGTTCGCCAATGCTGTGGTCGAGCCGGCTCATGAATCCCTCGGGTCGGCGGCGCAGTGCGTCGAGCCTCGCACGCGATCGACACGCGGTCAACCATCTAGTTGATTTCAATCAACTAGATGGTTGTAGTCGCGCTCGAGCCGTCTTATGGTCGCCGCACAGGCTCGATCGTGCGACTTGGCCGACCTCGAAGTTACCTGTGCTTTTGTCAGCGACGACAAGAAGGAGTGATCATGGGGATCATCGATGAACTGAAGGGGTCGTGGGACCTGGTCGTGGTGGGACACGGTTTCGCCGGTCTGTCCGCCGCGCGCGCCGCCCTCGAGGACGCGGCGGCCGAGGGGCGGTCGCTCCGGGTCGCCGTGCTCGAGCGTGCCGCCGAGGGGGACCGCGGCGGCTCGACGGCGTGGACGCACGCGTACCTGCGACTCACCGGCGACGGAGAGCTGGACCCGTCGTGGCAGCGGAACGTGCGGGAGAACGCCGGTGCCCGCGCCAACGAGGACTACATCGAGGCGTTCGGCAGCAACGTGCCCACCACGCTGCGGTGGCTGCACGAGGCGGGGGTACAGACCCCGAGCTCGCCGAGCCCCTTCTCGCCGTCGGGTTACAGCTGGAACATCGAGGGCGGCGGCCGGGCGGTCATCGAGGCGTACGTGCCCCGCATCACCGCCGCGGGCGGTTCGTTCTTCTATGAGACGACCGCGCGCGAGCTCGTCGTGGCCGAAGACGGCTCGATCGCCGGTCTCGTCGTGACGGCCGCCAACGGCGCCACCGTCACAATGGAGTCCCGCGCCGTCGTGCTGGCGTGCGGCGGATTCGAGGGCAACCCGGAGATGCTGACCCGCTACCTTCCCCATGCCCACCAGCTCACGACGGTGTCGCCGGGAACCGACAACAACCGCGGCGACGGCATCCGGATGGCGGTCGAGGTGGGAGCGGACACGGCCGGACAGTTCGACGGTGCGCACATCGAGCCGTGCGACCCGCGGGTCACCGGTCCGGAACCGCTCGTGGGCGCGTGGTACTACGGCATCCTCGTCGACGGCGACGGCCGTCGGTTCATGGACGAGGCCCGCCAGGGATACGACCTGCAGTTCGACCGGGTGGCCAACGAGATCTTCCGCAAGCAGATCGGCACCGCGTACGCCATCATCGACGCCGGCGCCCAGCGCACCGTGCCCTGGGCGACCGCGATGAACGACGGCGCGGCGGAACCCGTCGTGGCCGAGACGATCGCGGAGCTCGCGACGCAGCTGGGCATCGACGCCGCCGCCCTCACGCAGACGGTGGAGGAGTTCAACGCGGCGGTCCAGGGGAACACCATCAACCCGTTCACGCCCCTGGACGGCATCGGCACGCGCGGCCTGTCGCCGGCCAAGAGCAACTTCGCCGCGCCTCTCACCGAGGGGCCCTACTCGGCGTGGCCGATCGCCCCGCGCATCTGCTTCACCTACGGGGGGCTCCGCGTCGACGGCTCGAGCCGCGTGCTCACCCCGGCGGGCAAGCCGGTCCCCGGCCTGTACGCGGCGGGGGAGATCGCCGGCATCTTCTACAACGAGTACCCATCGGGCAGCTCGGGCCTGCGGTCGATGACCTTCGGGCGCCTCGCGGGCAAAGCGGTCGTCAGTGACGCCGCCGTCGCGCTGACGGTCTGAGCAGTCTCGCGAGGGGGCGGGTGCGAAAGCGCCCGGCCCCTCGTCTTTCCGCGGCTCGCGCCGCACGGCTATCCCCGGGTCGCCAGGCGATGAGCGCCACCACCCTGCCGACCTCCGACCGCGCGAAAGCACTGCGCCGGCGGTTCCTTGTCGTTGCCACGATCCTCGCGATCGCCGACGGCTTCGACCTTTCGCTGTTCGGCGTCACGCTGCCCGTGATCCTCGCGAAAGGCGAATTCGGTGTCAGGCCCGAGACGGCGGGTGCCGTCGCCGGTATCCTCGCCGATCGGATCGGTAAGAAGATGGTGATGCCACGGGTGCGCGACTCGTGCCACACCCACCCGGCCAGCACCATCAGCGCCGCCGCGGACGTGGGGAGGGTGGCCGGCGAGGTCCAGCCCCACGTGGCGCCCCGTAGGACAGCAGCGCCAGGAGGGCACCGGTGACGAGGGTCAACCCCGCCGCGCCCAGGGCGTCGAACCGTCCGCCGCTGCGCCGCGCGCTCTCGGGGACGACCGCCACCACGAGCGCCGCGACAACGGCCGCGAAACCGCGGTCGCCCCGAACGTCCAGCGCCAGCCGGCGAGCTGGTTGACGATCGCGCTGATCGGCAGTCCGAGGGCGCCTCCGACGCCGAGCGTCGCGCTCATCAGAGCGATCGAGGTGTCGAGGCGGCGCGCGGGAACGGGGTCGCGGAGGATGGCGATCCCCACCGGGATGATGCCGGTCGCCGCCCCCTGCAGTCCGCGGCCGAGGATGAGCATCCACAGCTCTTGCGCGCCCGCCAACACGACCGAGCCGAGGGTCAGTAGCGCGAGGAGCGCGAGCGCGACGCGGCGTTTGCCGATCATGTCGGCCAGCCGCCCCGAGATCGGGGTGAGGACCGTCGCAACGAGGAGCGTCGCCGTGACGGCCCACGCGGTCTGTTCGCGTCCCGACGCGAAGAGGTCGAGCAGGCGCGCCTGGATGGGGATGATCGCGGTGAAGACGAACGACGCTCCCGAGGCCCGCCACGGCGAGCACGGCGGCCACCCTGCCCGGGTGCGGGTGATGGTCATCCGCTCGGCGCGCATCGAACGGCTCGTCCACGGTGGCTCCCCTGTGTCGGCGCCGGCCGCGCGCGACGCGGCCTGGCGGGTGCGACCGCCGAGCGGGTCCTCGAGGGTGCGTCGTCGACGATCGATCATCGCGGTTACTCGACGGTGTCGAATGGCGGCCCTAGTATGCAGATTCAACTAAGCGGTTGAAGTGGCCGTGGTGGCCCTCGCCGCATCGAAGAAAGGCCGGTCGATGACGACTGCACCCACCACCGCCCCGACCCGCTTCCCGGAGATGGACCCGGAACGGCGACACGGAATGATCATCGACGGTCGCAGCACGCAGGCCGCCGACGGCGCCGTCTTCCGCTGCTTCGACCCGTACGAGGAAGCCGAGTGGGGCTACGTCCCGGAAGCGTCGGCGCACGACGTCGACCGCGCCGTCGCGGCTGCCCGTGCCGCCCAACCCGCGTGGGCGGCGACCTCCCCGTTCCAGCGCCTCGCGCTGTTCCAGCGCTGGGCGGCTCTCGTGCGCGAGCATGTGGCGGAGATCGCGCGCATCCAGGTGCACGAGAACGGCAAGACGCTGACCGAGATGACCCTGGCGATGGGCTCGATCGCCAACGCGATCGAGTTCTGCGCGCACTACGCCACGACGCTCCACGGCGACACGGTGACCCCGATGATGCCGGGGCACCGGGCGTGGACGACGAAGGTGCCCGTCGGCGTCGTTGCGGCGATCACTCCGTGGAACAACCCCATCGGTCTGCTCGGATGGAAGCTGTTCCCGGCCCTGGCGGTCGGCAACGCGGTGATCGTGAAGCCGAGCGAGGTCACTCCGGTCTCGACAATCCGGCTCGTCGAACTCGCCGTCGAGGCGGGCTTCCCCCCGGGCGTCATCAGTGTCGTCACCGGCGCTGGCGCGGCGGGCGCGGCGCTCGTCGAGCACGAGGGGATCGACAAGATCGCCTTCACCGGCTCGACCGCGACCGGTCGCCGGATCGCGCAGGCCGCCGCCGGCCGTCTCGTTCGCACGACCCTCGAGCTGGGCGGCAAGGGGGCCAACATCGTCTTCGCGGATGCCGACCTGGATCGCGCCGTCGAGGGTATCGTCGTCGGCCTCACCGCAGGGACCGGTCAGGCCTGCAACGCGGGCTCGCGCGTCCTCGTCCACGAAGACGTCAAGGACGAGGTGCTCGAGCGACTCACAAAGGCCCTCGCGGCGCTGCCCATCGGCGACCCGCTCGACCCCGGCACAGCGATCGGGCCGATCGCGTCCCGCCCTCAGTACGCGAAGGTGTGCGGCTACCTTGACGTCGCCGAGTCGGAGTCCACGACGCGGCTCGTCGCCGGTGGGCGCCGCGGAGCGGAGCCGTTCGGTATCGCCCGGGGGCTCTTCGTGGAACCCACGCTGTACGAGACCCCCGACGAGCAGTCGCGCCTGCGGCGGGAGGAGATCTTCGGCCCCGTCGGTTCGCTCATCACCTTCGCCACCGATGACGAGGCCGTGCGCATCGCGAACGAAAGCGAGTACGGCCTGGTGGGCGGACTGTGGACCACGGACGTGGACCGGGCGCGCCGCGTGTCGGAGCGACTCGACGTCGGCGTCGTGTGGATCAACACCTGGCGCGCCTTCAGCGGAAACGTGCCGTTCGGGGGACGCAAGAACAGCGGTGTCGGTCACGAGATGGGCCTCGACCTGTTCGACGAGTACACCCACGTCAAGGCCTACTGGCTGGGGCCGGAGGGGCGCTGATCCTCTGAGGTGCGCGCCAGCAGCGCGGCGATGACCTGATCGACCCCGTCGGCGACCGCGGGGTCATCGGGCTCGAGCCCCGTCACGAGCTTGGTGATCTGGGGGAAGGCGGCGGGGCCCAGTGAGGCGAAGATCAGCAGCAGCGAGGCGAAGCGCGCATCGACGTCGGCGGGGAACGCGCCGCTCTGCTGCGCGTGCTCCAGCACTTCCCGCTGATTGTCGTACGCGGCCTTGCGGATGTCTTCGCGATGCACCGGACTGTCGCGGTTCTCCCAGTACTCCAGGCCTTCCCAGGCCAGGAGGCGCCGCCAGGTGATGCCGTCGCGCGCCCGCTCGGTGCGCAGGCGGACCATGTCGTCGATGGTGCCCTCGCGCATCGCCGCCCAAACGGGGCGGTACGTGTCGACGAGCCGATCGAGGACGGCGTCGTACAGGCCCGACTTCGACGAGAAGTAGTAGTAGATCAGCTGCTTGTTCGCGTTGGCGCGCGCAGCGATCGAGTCGATGCGCACCGCCGCGAACCCCTTCGAGGAGAACTCCTCCACGGCCACGTCCAGGATGCGCTCGCGCGCGGAGGCGTTTTCCGATTCGGTGGACGCGCGTGTCGAAGAAGAAGACATGGGGTCATTCAACCATCGGGTTGGACGGTTCCGCGTCGCCGGCGGCTCGTCGTTGCGGAACTTCCGCGCGCCCAGTATGTTTCAACTATCTAGTTGATTGACTAAGGATGATCATGACTGAAGCTCCCTTGTCTGCACAGATGCAGAATCCCGACGAGCCACTGGTGCTCATCGACGACCACGACGGGTACGCCGTGCTGACCCTGAACCGCCCGGCCAAGCGCAACGCGATGAGCCGCGAGGCGGTGCGACAGCTGCGCGAAGCCCTGGCCGTGGTCCGTGACAAGCAGGCCGTCGTCCTGACGGGTGCCGGCCCGGCCTTCTGCGCCGGAGTCGACCTCAGTGAGCAGACGGGAGACGGCTTCTCCTCGCGCTCCAGCCAGCAGACGCACTACTGGACCGAGGTGCAAGCCGACATCCGCTCGCATCCCGCGATTTTCATCGCCGCCGTCAACGGCTACGCCCTCGGCGGAGGATCGACGCTCGTCCACAGCTGCGACCTCGCCATCGCGGCGGAATCGGCGCAGATCGGCGCACCAGAGATGGGCTTCGGCGGATTTCCCTCTCACGCCGGCCCGGCGGCGGTGAAGCGGCTCGCGCCCAAGCACGCGGCACAGATCATCCTGCTGGCGCGCCGGGTCGACGCCTACGAGGCCCTTCGCATGGCGATCGTCAACAAGGTCGTGCCCGACGACCAGCTGCTGGCCGAGGCCACGGACTGGGCCAAGCAGCTCGCGACGTTCAACCCGGTGGCGCTGGACTGGGGCAAGCGCACCATCCAGGCGATGGAGAACCTCTCGTGGGACGACGCGATCGCCTACACCGAGATGACGGGTCGCATCGTCAGTGGGCAGACGCCGGCCTCCCGCGACGGCATCGAGGCGTTCCTCCGCGGTCACCGAGGAGTGGGGCAGGGAGCGTGAGCACCGCCGACTCGACGCGTGTCACCGGGCTGCTCCCGGCCTCCACCCGTGTCGTCGAGCTGGGGGAGACCTTCTCGACGGCTCTCGCCGGGCGCTTCCTCGAGCGACTGGGCGCCCACGTGACGCGCGTGGTGCCCACCGGCGAGGAGGTCGAACTCGACACTCTCGGGCCGCGGCTCGGCGACGACAAGCACGGCCCGTCGGCGGCCGGAGTCTGGTTGCGTCAGAACAAGGACACCATCGACCTTGACCCGCGCGCGCCCGAGGCGCGCGCTCGCCTCGACGACCTGCTGGACGACGCTGACGTCGTGCTCATCGCCGGGACGACCTCGCGGTGGAGCGAGAAAGGGATCGACCTCGACGACGTGCGTCGACGGGCCAGTGGGGCCGTCATCGGCCATGTGACGGCGTGGGGCGATGACGGAACGCGCACGCACCTGCGCTCGAACGAACTCCTCCTGCAGGCAGCGGGCGGCTTCATGAACCTCATCGGCTCGGCGAGCCGCGAGCCGGTGCGCCTGGGCAGTCACCCAGTCCGGGCGACGGCGGGACTGCTCGTCCTGGACGGCGTGATGATCGGACTCTTCCACCGTCAGTCGACCGGCCAGGCCACGTCGTTCGAGACGTCGGAGTTCGAAGCGGCGGCGCACTTGGAGTGGAAGATCGCCAGCGTCTTTCAGACCGGCCAGCCCATCGATCGGCGGGGCGACGAAGGCGGGGGACCGCTGGTCGCGCGCACGCGCGACGGGCACTTCGGCTTGTTCTTCACCCCCCGCGACTGGGACGGCGTGAAGGAGATGCTGGGCGACCCGCGCCTCGACGATCCCCGTTTCGCGACCCCCGGTTCTCGAGCGCTCCACGAGAGAGAGCTCAAAGAGCTCGTCGAGGAGACGACTCTTCCGATGTCGAAGAAGGAGCTGTACGCCCGCGCACAGGCAAGAAGCATCCCGTCGGGGTATGTCGCGACGATGTCGGATCTGCTGGATTCTCCCCAGTACCGCGCGCGCGACTTCTTCCAGCGCGTCGAGGTGCCCGGGGTGGGAGCGGGGGAGATCCCGGATGCCCCGTGGGCGGTTCGGACCATCGACGATCTCGACGAGGAGGATGGCGCATGAGCGGGCTGTTGCAGGGTCTGAAGGTCGCCGATCTCTCGATCGTCACCGCGGGAGCGGCGGCCACGCAGGTGCTCGCCGACTTCGGAGCGGACGTCGTGAAGATCGAGAGCGGGAACCGGCCGGATCTCTACCGGCTGGGCTTCACCGGTGACAAGGGCGGCTCGAGCGACCTCGCCTTCCCTCCCTTCCGCGTCGCCAACCGCAACAAGCGGGGCCTTGCGGTGGATCTGAAGACCGAGGAGGGGCACGAGATCGCCCGCCGGCTCATCAGTCGCAGTGATGTCGTGGTCGAGAACTTCCGCCGGGGAGCGATTGAGCGGCTCGGGTTGGGATTCGCCGACCTGGTCGCTCTGCGCCCCGACATCGTTCTCGTCTCGATATCCAGCCAGGGCGCCACCGGCCCCAATCGGGGCTTCACCTCGTTCGGCACGACCCTGGACTCCCTCGGCGGCATCCAGTCGCTCAGCGGATACGACGCGGACACCCCGACGTGGTCGAGTGGTCGGATCAATTATCCCGACCAGACGGCCAACTCCCTCGCCCCCGCGGTGATCCTGGCGGCCGTGATGGCCGCCCGGGCCGACGGTCGAGCCCGGTGGGTCGACATGTCGCAGCGTGAGACCGTGACCAGCCTGCTCGGAGAGCATATCCTCGCCACGTCGCTCGGCGCCCCGAACCCGCAGCCCGACGCCAACAATGCTCCGGGCGCACTGGGATGGCTCTCGCGCTGCCTCGGCGACGACCAGTGGGTCGCGGTCTCACTGGAAACCCGCGAGGACCGTTCGCGCCTGCACGCGGTCGTCGGTGACGCCGACGCGGGCGACGACGAGGCGCTGCGCCGTGCCACGGATGCGTGGGCCGCCGGACGCACCAGGGACGAGGCCGCCGCGGAACTGCAGGCGGCGGGCCTGGCGGCCGCGGCGGTCGTCAGCGGTCACGAACTGCTCGAGGATCCCGACCTGCACGAGCGGGGCTGGTGGCAGACGGTCGAGCTCGCCGAGGGGGGAACCGAGAGGCAACGCGGGCCGGTCGTGCGCTTCGCTGCGAACGACCCGCTCATCCGGCGGCGTGCCCCCCACGTCGGCGAGCACACCGCCGAGGTGCTCGCCGAGCTCGAGTACACCGCGGACGAGATCGATGCGCTGCTCGCGCGGGGCATCGTGTCGGCACCGCAGGCGACGACAACACCGAACTGAGAGACGAAGACACGGTGGAAGACATCCGCGGCAAAGTCGCGATCGTCGGAGTGGGACACTCCGATCAGGGCACATTCCCGGGAAAGAGCGCCGAACGGCTGTCGATCGAGGCCATCACGGCCGCGCTGGCCGACGCGGGCATCACGCGGGAGCAGATCGACGGCCTCATCACGTGCAAGTCCATCCAGGGCGGGAACGCGGACGTTTCCGTCGGGCCGCTGTTCGGAATGAGTCCGAAGTACGCCCAGACGCTCGACTACGGCACGTGCAACTTCTCGCTGCACCTGGCGGTACAGGCGATCCTCACCGGGCTCGCCGAGACGATCGTCCTGGTCTACGGCGCCAACGCTCGCTCGTCGAAGGTCAACTTCGCCGCCCCCACGCCGTCTCTCGAGGGGGCGTCGGGCTTTGTGCACATCGCCGGGCAGGCGGGCATGGCGTTGCAGCGCCACAAAGCGCTCTACGGGACGACGGACGAGGAGTTCGGCTGGTTCGCCGTATCGGAACGCGAGTGGGCGCAGCGCAATCCCCTGGCGATCTTCCGCGATCCGCTCACGATCGAGGGCTACCTGGCCAAGCCGTATCTCGTCGAGCCGCTGCGGCGCGAAGACGTCACGATGATCTCCGACGGCGGGGTTGCGCTGATCGTCACCAGCGCCGAGCGAGCAAAGGACTACCCGAACAAGCCGGTGTACATCCTCGGCATGGCCGAGGGGACGGAAATCATCGGTGATCGCTTCGCCGATTTCCCCTCCCGGCCCAACATCGGGGGCACCGCCGCCCGCATCTGGCAGAACACCGGGTTCACTCCGTCGGACATCGACATCCTCTACATCCAGAACCCCACCGCCGTGTGGAACCTGCAGATGGTCGAGTACTACGGATTCGCGCCGGTCGGCGAGGGCGGGCGCTGGGTGGCCGAGGGGCACACCCGGCCCGGGGGAGACATGCCGCTCAACACCAACGGCGGTCAGCTCTCCGAGAGCTACATGTGGGGCTGGCTCCACATGGTCGAAGCCGTTCGCCAACTGCGTGGGACGGTCGAGCCCGACCGCCAGGTGCCCGACCCCGAACTCGCCCTGTACTGCTCCACCATGGCGTTCTTCAAGAGCGCTGCCTCGATCATCGGGACTTCGCAATGACCTACGCGCCGACCTCGAACGCGACGCCGCAGAACCTTCCGGACGTCGCCGACCCCGCCACCGCCGCCTTCTGGGAGGCGGCACGCGAGCACCGGCTCCTGGCACAGAGATGCGACGCGTGCGGCGACCTGCGCTATCCGGCGACCGAGATCTGCCCCCGGTGCTGGTCGGACTCGCAGTCGTGGGTGCCGATCGCGCCGACCGGCGAGCTCTACAGCTACGTCGTCTACCACCGCGCACTCGACCCCTCGATGAAGGACGAGATCCCCTACGTCGTCGGACGCGTGCTCACCGATGATGGCGTGGTCTTCACGGTCCGTCTCGACGTCGAGCCCGACGAGGCGCGAGTGGGGATGCGACTGGTGGCGTCGTGGAACGACGTCACCGATGCCGTGACTCTCCTCCGATTCGCGGCACCGTGACATGCCCGTCATGACGGCGCCCGGCGGCACGCTCGACTGGATCGAGCGGAACCTCGCCGTGCCGGCCCGCGAGTACCGGGTCGCCGTGGGCGGCGCTCAGATCGCCTACCGCGTCTGGGGTCCGCGAGAGGCGGACGGAATCCTGCTCGTGCACGGTGGGCTGGCACACGCGCGGTGGTGGGACCTCATCGGGCCGGCTCTCACCGGCTCCCGGGTGGTGGCCATCGACCTCTCCGGCAACGGCGAAAGCACGCACCGCGACGCCTATGCGATCGACGGGTGGGCCGACGAGGTTGCGGCCGTCGCGCGAGCCGCCGGGCTCCGCCGCACCGTGCTGGTCGGGCACAGCATGGGCGGTGTTGTCGGCGTCGCCGCGGCCATACGCCATCCGCGGCTGTTCCGGGCGGTCGTGACGGTCGACACCCGCTTCAACGATGCCGGTTGGCCGGGGCGCGACAAGCCCAGTCCGCGCTTCGATTCGGCGGAAGAGGGCATCGCCCGATTCTCGACTGGCCATTCGCGCACCGACGCGCCTCTCCCCGAGGTGCTGCGCCGCCATCTCGCGCAGACGTCCCTCCGGCGCGAGGGCGACGGGTGGCGGTGGAAACGTTCCGATCGCCTGTGGATCGAGAACGCGTCGCTGCGCGACCTCCTCCGCCGGCTCGTTGTGCCCCTCGCCATCATCCGGACCGACGGGGGAGTGCTCGACGCGGATGCCGCGGCCGAGATGCGGGCCCTCACCCCCGCTCCATCCGCAGAGGCCGTCATCGCGGTATCCGGTCACAACCCGTTCCTGGATCAGCCGGTGGCCTTCGTCGCGGTGCTGCAGGCCTTGATGACCGCCTGGCTGCCCGCGATCGAGCAGCTGGAACCGCAGGACACTTCCCGTACCCACAGAGAAATCGGATGATCATGTCCCGTACCTTCCCCGAAACCCACCGCCTGCTGAGCCAACTGTGGACCGCTCTGGGCGGCGACGCCGAGCTCACGAGCAACGTCACCTTCACCGGCGAGGGGGCCATGCCCTCGCCTTTCGCGCTGACCGATCTCGCGGGCGCGTCCAACGCCCTCGTGGCCACCGCCGTGGGCGAGCTCCTCGGCGAGGTGGGTGAGCCGCACCCCGCGATCGAGGCCGACCGCTACATCGCCAGCGGCTGGTTCCGCCTGCCCCTCGGGCCCTCGCAGCCGCTGGGCGAACCGCTCATCGTCCCCATGCCGGCGAACCTCGACTTCTTCACCGAGTTGCCCACGGCCGACGACCGGTGGCTGCGTCTGCACGGCATTTTCCCCTCGGCCCGCGCGCGGATCGTCAAGGCCCTCGGTGTCGCCGACGACATCGACGCCGTCGCGGCCGTCGTGAAGGCGGCCCCGGCCGACGAGATCGAGCAGCGGCTCGTCGACGGCAACGCCGTCGTCGCCGCGAGCCGGACGCCCGAAGAGTGGCTCGAGACGCCGGCGGGGCGCGCGGTCGACGCCGAGCCGCTGGCGGCGTACACCGAGCACCCGGCGTCGGGTTCCCTGTGGCGGCCCACTCCGGGCCGGCCCCTGGCGGGGATCAAGGTCCTCGACATGACCCGTGTGATCGCGGGCCCGGTGGGAACGCGGTGGCTCGCCGCGCTCGGCGCGGAGGTGCTGCGCATCGATCGGCCCGGCTCCGACGAGGCCATCAGCCACGGGGGCCGCGGCGCAGAGATGGTGCTCGGCAAGCGCTGGGCCTTCCTCGACATCAAGACGCCCGAGGGCCTCGAGCAGTTCAAGCGTCTGCTCGCCGAAGCCGACGTCTTCGTCCACGGCTACCGGCCCGGGGCGATCGACGCGATCATCAGCGAGGAGGAGCGGCGCGCGATCAAGCCCGACCTCGTCGAGGTGGCCGTGCGTGCCTACGGCTGGACGGGCCCGTGGGCCCTGCGCCGCGGCTTCGACACCGTGGTGCAGTTCAGCGTCGGGCTGGCGAACGAGACACAGCGGTGGGCGCTGGAAGACCCCGAGACGCGCGTGCCGATCTCGGTGAACGGGCTGCTGGTCGACGCCTCGCGTCCCCGGCACACCACGGTCGAGGGGCTCGATTTCACCACGGGCCACATGATGGCCGCCGCGGCGATTCGCGGCCTGACCACGCGCGCCCGCACGGGCGCCGGATCGACGTGGAAGTTCTCGCTGGCGCGAACGGCCTCGCTGGTCATCAAGGACGCACGGTCGACGGCGGATCCGGGCCCGGCCATCCAGATCCCCATCGACGGGCCGTGGGAGGACCGCATCTACGCGGGTCCGTTCGGCCCGGTCAAGCGGCTCGTGTTCCCGGTGCAGATCGAGGGGAATCCCCTGTTCTGGGAGCGCCCGGCCGAGCGCGTGGGTTCCGCGACACCGAATTGGGCCTTCTGAACCGGGCACGCGATGCGGGAGGGGATGCCATGAGCATCACGTCATCACCGGTCCGGCGCCCTCTCGATCAGTCGTCGAAGCCGAGGAACGTCCTGTCGAGGCGCCTCTTCCAGCATCCCGCGGACTCCTCTCCCCAGCGATCGACGCCTCAGGCCAGCCCGGAAAACCGGCCGTGCCCCTGGATCCATCGCGCTCGACTGATCGCATGGCGCGATCAGTCGCTTACGCAACCTGCTCGGTGTTCCCGATTCCAGTAACCAACTAGTTGATTTATTGTGTGCGTGAGGTCTACGCTGGCCTCCCGTCGCCTCAAGGAGGATGCGATGTCGACGACCGCTCAGGCCCTTCTGCCTGATCTGGCCGACCCCGCAAGTTTTCAGGATGCGGTGCCGTTCGGCGCCTTCGACTACATGCGAAGCCAGCCCGGCTTCTACTGGCAGGATGCATCGATCGGCGTCGCGAACGGTGGCTTCTGGGCCGTCACGCGGTTCCAGGACATTCTCGACATCGAAGCGCGGCCCGACCTCTTCAGCTCCGTCCCGGGCGCGGCTTGGCCGGGCACGAACCTGCCTGCCGATCCGCAGCTCAACCCCACCATCGACCTGTTGATGCACATGGACCCGCCCCGCCACAGCTCGGTGCGTCGCGTCGCGGCGAAGGCGTTCGGTCCCCGGGTCGTGAAGAACTTCGACCCGTGGGTCCGCGAGATCGTGGTCGAGACGCTGGATCACATCGGCACGCTCACGTCCTTCGACTACATCACGGAGGTCGCTCAAGTCGTTCCGGCCCTGGTGATCGCGCAGATCCAGGGGGTGCCGCGTGAGCAGCGGCAGTGGATCGTCGATCGCACGCTCGACGCGTTCGCTGCACAGGGGACGGGTGACCTCGCCCAGACGGCAGAAGCGATCGAGAAGACGATGGCGTACTACCGCGAGGAGCTCATCCCTCTGAAGCTCAGGGAGCCGCAGGACGACATGACGACCGTGATCGCCCACGCGATCGAGCGAGGCGACGTCACGATCGGCGAGGGCCACAGCTTTCTGAACCTGCTGCAGGGCGCCGGCTTCGAGACGACGCACACGTTGATCGGTCAATCGATGCGGATGCTCCTCGAGGATCCGGAGGTCGCGGAGAGGACGGTGCGTGGCATCGACGAACTGGGCCCCGACAAGGTGGTCGACGAGTTCCTGCGCATTATCACGCCAGCCATGTTCATGTCGCGGACGGCGTCCGAGGACACCGTGGTCGGCGGCCAGGAGGTGCGCAAGAACGACCTCCTCAACCTGTACTTCATCGCGGCGAACCGTGACGAAACGGTGTTCGATCGCCCCGATGAGTTCGACCCGTGGCGCACGGAGACGGCATCGCTGACGTTCGGTTCGGGAACACATCGCTGTATCGGCAACGCGCTCGCGAAGCTGGAGTTGCGGATCCTTTTCGAGGAGATGTCGAAGCGCGGGTTCTCGCTCAGGCTGGACGGTGAGCCGCAACGCGGCCGGTCCGTCTTCATCAATCAGATCCGATCCCTTCCGGTGGCCTGGGCATGAGCGCGGTGGAGACGAGCCTGGACGGCCAGACGGCTCTCGTGACCGGAGCCGCCACCGGCGTCGGCAAGGCCATTGCGACAGAGTTGGCGCGCCGTGGAGCGCTCGTGGTAGTGAGCGACATCGATGACGACGGCGGACGGAAGGCGGCCGCGGACATCAACGGGTCCGGTGGACGCGCAACGTATGTCCACGCCGACGTGACGTCGACCACCGACCTGTCGGGCGTGTTGAAGGCGGCCGGAGTGGCCCAGGACGGCCTCAATATCGTGGTGGCCAACGTCATGGGGGGAGGCGCTTCCGGCTCAATCCGGGAGTCGGACCCGGAGACCGCCCGACGCACCTTCGACATCATGGTGTTCGGTGTCTACAACGTGATCCGCGCATTCGCGCCGGCTCTGATCGGCACGTCCCGTTCCGGGTCCCCGGCCCGACTCCTGGTCGTGGGGTCCGAGCACTCACTCGGCGTGCCGCCGCATGTCTTCCCCGCCAGCGTTTATACGACGGCGAAGTATGCGTCGCTCGGGCTGGTGGATACGGCCCGGCGCGACTTCGCCGACTCGGGGGTCTCAGTGACTCTGCTCGCCCCGAGCTGGGTGAGGACCGAGAAGCTGGTCGAGCTGATCCGCTCATCGCGCGAACTCGCCGAAGCCATCGAGCCGAACGCTCAGAACGCCGACGAGGTCGCCCGGCAAGCGGTTGACGGCCTGATGAAAGGCGACTACATCACCGCCACCAACCCCGTGACCCGGGAGTTCGCTCTCGAGCACGCGCGTCAGGTCATGGCGTCGGTCCAAACGTTGCCCGTCGTCGGTCCTTCCGACGATGCGTCTGTGCACGACGGCACCGGTGATACCGCGAAGTGTCCTGTCGCCGGGCACATGTGACGTCCTGACGGCACCGATAGGGAAGTAGCGAAATGCCCGAAGTTACCTTCACGCAGCCCAGCGGGGAACGCATCACCGTCTCAGCCGATGTGGGCCGAAGCTTGATGAAAGTGGCGGTCGAGAATCTCGTACCTGGCATCGTCGGTGAGTGCGGAGGAGACCTGTCCTGCGCTACGTGTCACGTCTTCGTCGACGTTCCGTGGGTGGCGAAGCTGCCCCCGATGACGGCGGAAGAGGAACAGATGCTCGACGTGACCGCGGAGGAGCCGACTGCCGCCAGCAGGCTCTGCTGCCAGATCACCTTGACGGAGGACCTGGACGGCTTGTCGCTCCACGTCCCCGAGACGCAGCGATGACCGCCGACAGCGACCTCCTGATCATCGGCGGGGGGCAGGCTGCCGGAGAGCTGGCCGCTGCCCTGCGATCTCGCGATTGGGGTGGCAGCATCGCCATCGTCGGGGAGGAGGACCACGTCCCCTATACCCGACCGCCGCTGTCGAAGGCATACCTCCGAGGGGAGGTCGAAGCGGCCGACCTCTACCTGCGCCGGCCCGATTTCTACGATCGCCACGGTATCGCCGTCTCGGCCGGTGTCGCCGTGGCCGACGTCGACCTCGAGGCTCAGACCGTGACCCTCGACGACGGACGTGTCCGGACCTGGCGGAAGCTGGTCTTCGCGACCGGCGGCCGACCGCGACGGCTGCCGGACTCCATCCTGCGATCGGCGCCCAACGTTCACTACATCCGCACGCTGGCCGACGTCGACAGGCTGAAGGCGGTGCGAACGGACGGCGCGTCCTTCGTGGTCGTCGGCGGGGGCTACGTCGGACTCGAGATCGCATCGGTGCTCCGCTCCCTCGACGCTCAGGTGACGCTTGTCGAGGCTGCAGTTCGACTGTTGGGCCGGGTCACATCGCCCGTCGTGTCGGAATTCTTCCGGCGCCTCCATCGCGACCGAGGCGTCGACGTTCGCGTCGGCACGGCCGTCGTCGAGTACCAGTACTCCGACGCCGGGAACGTGATCGGAGCCGTCCTGAGTGACGGCTCGCGGATCGCCGTGGACCAGCTCCTCGTGGGAATCGGAATGGTTCCCAACGACGAGTTGGCGGCGCGCGCCGGGATCGACGTGGACGGTGGCATCCTGGTCGACCGCTTCTGCCGGACCAGCGCGAACGACGTGTTCGCGGTCGGCGACGTCGCGAAGGTCACCGATCTCGACGGCGAACCGCCGAGGAGACTGGAATCGATGCCGAACGCGGTCTCGCACGCCCGCGTCCTCGCCGACTACCTCTCGGGTGTGGAGCAGCCGGCCGTCGACCCGCCCTGGTTCTGGAGCGACCAGTACGATATCAAGCTTCAGTCCGCCGGCCTCGTCGTCCCGGACGACGAGCTGGTCATCCGGGGCAACCCCGACGAGCGCAGGTTCTCGGTCTTGTACCTCCGCGATGGAGTCGTGACAGCCGTAGACGCGATCGGCTCGCGTGCCGACTACGCGGCGGCGCGGAAACTCATCGCGCAGCGCGTCCTGGTGGACGCCGGCATCGCCGCGGATCCGGGCCGCCGCCTTCTCGAGGCTGCGCTGGCGAGTGCCGGCACCACGGACTGAGGGTGCAGCCGAGCCGACCGTTGAGACCAGTTCTCATGCCGACCAGGGCTGACGGGTCGGGGAGGCTTCTCCCTGCCCCGTCACTCATGCCGACGTGGCAATACCGAGCACACTCAGCACGAGGCCGAGCACGCCGAGGACGAGTACCCCAGCGTCCGCCCTGACACCGGAATTGCGCTGACCACTGCCCGTGCGACGACGAGTGCCGTCATGGCTGTTCCACGAGCATGTGCATCCCCCGGCTCATTGGACGGCTCGGCGCGGCCCGCAAATCCCCCCTTTGGTGCTGGGCCTCTGCCCACCGGGGCGGGCAGGTGAATTCCCCCGTCAACTGCCCGCCCCGCCCCGAGCCCGCACCCGTGACAAGGCCTGGTCATCCGGGACGGGCTGGACCGAGCTTCCCCCGAGATGCGGAGGATGGTGACAGAGGGTCAGATGGTTCTCATGAGAGGAGCATCGACCATGGCTGCCCCCAGGAAGTACTCGTTGGAGTTGCGTGAGCGTGCGGTGCGGAGGTACCGCACCTCCGACCCGAAGCCGCAGATCAAGAAGCTGGCTGTTGATCTCGGCGTGCACCCGGAGGCCCTGCGCGGCTGGATCAGGCAGGCTGCGGGACCCCCTGGAGCCGTTGCTGCCTCAGCGTGAGCGCCGCTTTCGGTATCCGGGTCGCCAAGCCGTTGCCGGACCGGCATGCGTTGTGCGGGATCCTCCACGTGCTGCACACCGGTATTCAGCGGGAGTACCTGCCCCAGGCGCTGAGCTTCGGCTCGGTGTGACCTGCTGGCGACGCTTGCGGGACTGGAACGAGGCCAGTTGTCGGCGTACACGCGAACGTCCCCACCTGTGTACGGATGAAAAGGGGCAATTCCTTGCTGTACTGCCCTTTGCTGCTCTGCACGCTGCGGCAGGATCGAGGAGAGACGGCGCAGGGCGGTCGACGGAGGTCCCGGACCGGCATGGCCGCCTGGAACTGCGGCGTTTTCGTGGGCTGCTGGGGTGATGAGCCCGTCGGGGAGTGCCGGTGACGCGAAGGCTCGGCCCACTCACGCGCGAGCGCTCCACCCCGGCCCATTGGTTGTGGCCCCCCTGTGCGGCGCACCCAAGGGCCGTCCGTAGGGGTCCCGGGTTGGCGACGGCTGCGTGAATGGTGCAGCGCGCCAACGCTCCCTCGGCACCGCCGCTTTCGCGCCGCTCGCCTCCGAGTCGCCCCTTCCTGCCGGGTGCCCGCACCGTCGGCGCAGCGGCATGGCCGCCTTCAGGGGCGCCCGCTCATGACGGTGCGCAGCAGGTCGACGATGGGCTGCACCGGGACGGTCGAGTCGAAGGCGCGCTGGACGCCGAGCCCGATGCCGAGGCTGAGCAGGGTAAGGGCGGCGGTGTCGGCGGGCAGGGCAGGTGTGATGCCGAGTTCGTCGGCCTGCGCCCGGATCAGCTCTGCGAGCGCGTCGGTGACGGTGCGCCGGCGCTGGGCGAGTTGCTCGCACACGTGCTTGTCGCGGCGGTTGGCGGTGGCGAACTCGACTTCCAGCGCGGTCCACGAGCTGTCGCCGATGGTCTCGTCGGCCCAGCGGGCGAATCCCGCGATCCGGTCCTCGAAGCGGGGCGCGTCGCCCATCGCGGCGGCCAGCTGTGTCACCTGTTCCGCGGCGATGCGGTCCAGGACGGCCAGGCACAGCTCGTTCTTGGTGGCGAAGTTGGAGTACACCGCCCCCTTCGAGTAGCCCGCCGCCTCGGCGACACGCTCCATTGACGTCGCCGTGAAGCCGTCGCCCAGAAAGAGCGTGTACGCGGTGTCGAGGACATGTTCGCGGGTGCGGGCCTGACTTTCGGCCCGGGTCAGTCTTGCCACCCCCGGAGGATACCGCTAGCTTTCGAATTCCCATGGAATTCGAATACCGGGAGAATCTATGGCGGGATGTCAACGACGCGGGCTGGTCGTCGGGTGCGGCGGCACTGTCGGCTTCGCATGGGCGGTTGCGGCGCTTGCCGCGATCGAGGAGCAGCTCGGCTGGGATGCCCGCACGGCAGAGGTGCTGGTGGGGACGTCGGCCGGGGCGGAGGTCGTGTCCGCGCTCGGGTCCGGCCGGTCGGTCTCCGACCTGCTTGCGGCATTGCAGGGCCGGTCCGACGCGGACCCCCTGCTCCTGCGGCACGTCGGCATGCACCCGGGCGCCCTGCCACCGGTTCCGTGGCCGGGACTGCCGGGCGCCGGGCTCACGGCGGCGGCAGCCCGGGGCCGTGTCCCGCTCGGCTCGGGGCTGCTCGGCCTCCTGCCACGCGGCCGTGGGGACGCGGGGTGGCTGCGGGACTTCGGCGCCGCGCTGGCGGACGGCCACACGTGGCTCGACTCGTCACGTACGTGGCTGGTGGCGACCGAGACGCGCTCCGGCCGACGGGTCGCGTTCGGTTCGCCCGATGCCCCGGTCACCGACATCGGCAGCGCGCTGGCCGCGTCGTGGGCGATCCCGGGCTGGTTCCCTGCCGTGCGGATCGGCGGGCGCGCCTACCTCGATGGCGGGGTGGTGTCGCCGACGTCGGCCGACCTCGTTGCCCCGCTCGGCCTGGACGAGGTGGTGATCGTCGCCCCGATGGCGACGTCCGGGGGCGCGCCCGCCACCGGACTGAGCCGCCTCGAACGCGTCGTCAGGCGCTGGATGACCCGGACCCTCGACGCGGAGGAACACCTGCTTCGGACAGCGGGGAGCCGCGTCGTGCGGGTCGAGCCCGGCGCCGAGGAACTGGCCGTTATGGGCTTCAACTTCATGGACGTCACCCGCCGCCCGGCCACCCTCGACGTCTCCCTGCGTACCGCGCCCGACCGCGTCAAGCGAGCCCTAGACAGGAGCACCACGGCATGAGCGCCCATTTCGAGGTCATCGTCATCGGCGCCGGCATCTCCGGGGTCGGCGCGGGGGTCCGCTTGCGCGAGGCCGGGATCCGGGACTTTCTGATCATCGAGGCCGCCGACGGCTTCGGCGGTACGTGGCGGGCCAACACCTATCCGGGCTGCCAGTGCGATGTGCCGTCCCGGCTCTACAGCTACTCGTTCGCGCCGAACCCGGACTGGACGAGGGTGTACGCGCATCAGCCGGAGATCCTCGCTTACGTGACAGGGGTCGCCGACCGGCACCGGCTGCGCGCGCACACGCGGTTCGGCGTGCGTATGACCGAGGCGCGCTGGCAGCCTGACGCGGCACGGTGGCGGATCAGCACCACTGCCGGCGAATTCACCGCCCGGTTCCTGATCGCCGGTGCCGGGCCGTGGAACGAGCCTCTCATCCCCGATGTCCCGGGCCTTGCGGAGTTTCCCGGCGAGGTGTTCCACTCCGCGCGCTGGAACCACGACTACGACCTGCGCGGCAAGCGGGTCGCGGTGCTCGGCACCGGGGCATCGGCCGTGCAGTTCGTCCCGGCCATCGCCCCGCAGGTCGACCGGCTCCACCTGTTCCAGCGCACTGCCCAGTGGGTGCTGCCCAAGCCGGACCATCGCATACCGAAGGCCGAACGGTGGGTGATGCGGCACGTGCCCGGCGCCCGGGCCGCGGTGGCCGCGGTGGAGTACCGGGCCATGGAGATGCTGGGCCACGGATTTCGCAGGCCCTCGCTGCTGCGCGGCGTTCAGGCCGTGGCACGCGCACACCTGCGCGCCACCGTGCGGGGCCGTGAACTGCGCCGCAAGCTGACCCCCGACTACACCATCGGATGCAAGCGCATCCTGTTCTCCAACCACTACTACCCGGCCCTGACCCGCCCGAATGTGGACGTGCACGCCTGCGCCGTCCGCACGGTCGACGGCGCCACCGTGCTCGGCGCCGACGGCAGCAGCGCCGAAGTCGACGCGATCATCCTCGGTACGGGCTTTCACATCCTCGACATGCCCCTGTCGAACCTCATCCACGACGGCGCCGGACGTTCCCTCGCCGACCACTGGCAGGGCTCCCCCGAGGCGTACCTCGGCACCGTCACCACCGGGTTCCCCAACGCGTTTCTCCTCCTCGGTCCCGGCCTGGGCACCGGACACAGCTCCGCGTTCACCATCCTCGAAGCCCAGCTCGATCTCGCCTTCGGCGCGATCCGCTCAGCCCGCGCCGAGGGGTGGGCGTCGCTCGAGGTGCGCCGCGACGTGCAGAGCGCCTACAACACCGAACTGCAGGCCGCCCTCGCGGGCACCGTCTACAACACCGGCGGATGCCGGAGCTACTACCTCGACGCCAACGGCCGCAACAGCTTCAGCTGGCCCTGGTCCACAGGCCGGCTCCGCACACAGGTGGCACGCTTCGACACCCGAGACTTCACCGTCATCCACCCCACCGACCAGCAGGAAATCAGCGCATAAGATTCCCCGCCATCGACAAGCGCGGCGCCGACATCACGGGCCACCGGCGCCGCACGCGGCATCGGACTCGCCACCGCGAGGGCGTACGCCCCCAGGGTGCCCACGTCATGTTCGGCGGCCTCGACGGCGACCTGTCCCGCAGGCCGCCTACAGCAGAGACGATCTCGTGATCTCGCCCCAGCCAGACCACGAACGCGAACCCTCCGTGATCATGGCGGTGTTCGCCCAGGCAGACGGTCCGCTACTGGCACGGGGCGTGTGCAAGGCGATGGACCTGGACCCGGCTCCGAACAACATCAACAACGTCCGTTTGAAGCTCAAGCGCCTGGCCGAGCGCAACCCTGCGGGCCTGACCGAGGTCGCCCGCCACCAACTGTCCCTGCCCGGACGGCCGGTGATCGACCTTTCCCACTACCCCGGCCATCCGCAGGACATGGACGGCGGCCCGCGCCAGCCCCGGTCGAAGCCGGCCAACGAAGCGGAGAAGGCATTTCGAACTCGGCCCCGGCGCGAAGTCCTGGCTGATCGAGGCCGCCGCAGCCGGCACCGCCCGGATGCGGGTGAAGATGGCGTCCGCCGTCGAACTCGCCGCTCTGGTCGGCGTCGGCGAGGTCGACATCGCCCTCGGACTCGCGGCGACCGCCGGACGCTTCGCCGAGGACGACCTGATGTCGATCGTCCAGCACCGCCGCCACGGCTCCCGCCCCGCCGACCTGGTCGTCGCCGACGAAGCCCACTCCGTCCAGCCGGGCACCTCGGCCTGGGCCGACTTCGGCCGCAAGCCCGCCTGATCTCCCTCTCCCGGGCCGGCCGCTTCGCGGCCCGGGAGAGGCGCAACCGAACAACACTGCAAGGAAAGGACCTTGACGATGACCGCACCGTGATGGACCCCGCCGAGGTTGTGCCCGCTCCCGCCCCGACGCCACTCCCGCCGCCGCCCGTCGCACCGCCCATCCCGCCCGAGCTGGAGACCGTCCTGTGGCGGATGCGGTTTCCGTACCTGCGCAAGGCCGCCCCCGAGGTCCTCGCCACCGCGCGCTCCCAACGCTGGCACCCGGCCGAGGTCGTGCGGATTCTCCTGGAAGCGGAGATCAGGGGCCGGGACGAGGCCACCCGCCGCAACCACAGCCGCCTCGCCCAGCTGCCCTCGGGCAAGACCTTCGACTCCTGGCGGGAGCCCGACTCCTCGATCCCGGCGCCGACCCAGCACGCGCTGATGACACTGGAGTGGGTCTCCCGGGCGGAGAATCTCGCTGTCGCCGGGCCCTCGGGGACGGGGAAGAGCCACCTCGCGGAGGCCCTGGCGAACAAGGCGATCGACCAGGGCAGGTCGCCTGGTTCACCCTCGAATCGCTCACCGCCCACCTCGGGCGGGCGACCGTCGACAACACGGTCTCCAAGGCTGTCGCGAAGATCACCCGCTGTGACCTCATCGTCGTCGACGACATCGGCATGCTGCCCAGCGGGCAGGCCGCCGCGGAGGCGTTCTACCGCGTGATCGATGCCGTCTACGAGCGCCGGTCCGTGATCGTGACCTCGAACCTCCATCCCTCAGGATTCGATTCGATCATGCCGAAAACGCTGGCCACCGCCGCCGTCGACCGGCTCCTGCACCATGCGCACATCGTCCTGACGGAAGGCTCCTCGCTGCGGCTGACCCAGGCCACCAGCGGTCAGGGCGTCGTCCCGCTGAACCAGCCGGGCTGACCCAGGCCCTGCCTCAGACGGGCTCCCTGGAAGCGGGCCGAGGTGCTTGATGACGCGCTCACGCAACAGGAGGTACTCCTCCCAGCGGTGCGGCAGAGGCCCCGGCGGGCGCTCGACGACACGGGCAGCAGTGATGGTCTGTCCGCGCTGGAACTGCTCGCGTGTCAGGTCGAGTTCAATGCCGCTGGGCAGCCGGTTCCACCAGTGGAAGCCGTGCTGGGTCCCGTCAAGGTGCACCTCACCAACTATGAGATCACCGCCGAAGACGTCGTTGACGACCAAGGCCGTGATGTCACAGTGCCCCCAGGCTGGGTTGCCGGGCTGCCAGTCGGCCTGGTCATCGGGCGAACAGGTGTCGGCGGCCCAACTGGCACGCAGGGCTCTGTCGAGATCGAGCAGGTTCCAAGGGATCATGCCGCCAGCATCGCAGCCACCACCGACATCGCAGAGGGCACCGGAGCCGCGAGCCCCACATGACCGAACTCGCACGAGCCGCCGAACAAGCGACAAATAGTCATACCGGGCAGGGAGATCAACTGTCCGTCAGCAAGGACTTGAGTTGTCCGCTCACCCGGATGTCCCACTGTCCGTGGACACGCCTGTGACTCGCGGCGCGTGATGGGTGGACGTTGGGGGAGCCAAAAGCGAGGGTGGTTGGACCGTTCTGCCCCCTGTGTCGGCTCGGTCGGACGCTTGCCGCCACTTTGAGGGCGCCTGGCATGGTGATGGATCCTGCCGACGAGTTCATGCGGAGCGGGTCAGCAGCTCGGCATGTCCTCCCAGGGAGTGGCGACGATCAACACATCAGGAGGCGGTCCGGGCCGCGTTCCGTGAGCCGATGATGACCTGTTGGCCCGCACCGGCGAGCCGGTGGGCGAGGCCGCGCCCCTGTGGGCCGGTTCCGGCGAGGATGCCGACGACAAGGCCCGACACATCGGGGAGGCGATGGGGATCGTCTCGAGTGGCGTCATCGGGAGTGAAGGGGCGGGCACCGACGGCTTCGTCGAGAGTGGTCATGCCGCGAGGTGCGGGATATCGGTCGGCGCCGTCAGGCGGTCAGGGACTCCACGCGGCGCATCACCTCGCGGCAGAACGCGCCCACTCCGTCCGGGTCGTCGGTGAACTGCGAGGGCTTGACGCAGAAGGTGGTGAAGCCCTGGGTCATCTGCTCGGGGATGGGTTCAAGGGCCTGTGCGAGGTCGGCGCAGGAGTTGTCGTCGGGGAACACGGCGCGCGTGCTGCCGATCATCTCCAGGTCGGAGATGTCGCGGCCCGCGGCGGCCATCGCGGTCTTCAGCGTCTGCAAGTCCTCGGGCTTCACCGTGCCCAGCGGATTGAAGGCGTGGCCGTACCGGACGATCCTGCGGACCATCGCGTCGTGCATGCCCGCACCGCCGAAGCACAGTCGGGGGCCGTCCGGGCGGTGTGCCTTGGGTTCGAAGTAGACGTCCTGGAAGGTGTAGTACTCGCTCTGGTGAGACACGGGAGAGGGGCCCCACAACTTCGCCCAGATCGCCAGGTGTTCGTCGAGGAGCTTGCCACGCCGGGAGAACGGGACGCCGAGTGCCGCGTACTCGTCGCGGCTCCAGCTGACGTTGGGCAGCACGATCAGCCGGCCTTCGGAGAGAAGGTCGAGGGTGCCGAGCTCGCGGGCCAGGAGCAGGGGATGCCGCAGGGGAGCGATGACCGCCGACGCGGCGAGACGCAGGCGATCGGTGACAGCGGCGATCGCGCTGAGCAGCATGAGCGAGTTGGGCCATGGGGTGTGGGGGTCCTGGTTGCCGGGCAGGGCGTAGTCGCGGGGGTTGCCCATCACGCCGCCTGCCCCGGCGTCGGGGCCGAGCACGATGTGTTCGCTGATCATGACGGAGTCGAATCCGGCGTCCTCGGCCTCGCGGGCCCAGCGGATCACGGTCGGCAGATCCGCGCGGCCTCCGGTCATGGTCCAGTTCTCGCTCAGGACGAGCTGCATGCGGGGGGTGGTCATCGTGGCTATCCTCGGGCCGAGTGTGTTTGAGGGCAGACGTGAGGGGCGGCCGCTGGTTCGAATCGGGGCGCCCCGGCGGCCGCAGCCGTCCGGACGGCTGCGGCAGGCGGTCGCGGTCAGGCGAGGGTGACCTCGACCGGCAGCTTCTTGATGCCGTTGACGAAGTTGGAGCGCACGCGCGGGACTTCGCCCGTCAGACGGATGTCCGCGATCCTCGGGATGAGCTCCTCGAACATGATGCGGATCTCGGTGCGGGCGAGCAGGTTGCCCAGGCACAGGTGGGGGCTGCCCTTGCCGAAGGTGACGTGGTCGTTGTCGGCGCGGGTGACGTCGAAGTCGTACGGGTTGACGAAGGCCGCCTCGTCGCGGTTGCCGGAGGCGTACCACATCACGACCTTGTCGCCCTCCCGGATCCGCTTGCCGCCGAGTTCGACGTCCCGGGTCGCGGTGCGGCGGAAGTGGTAGACGGGGGAGGCCCAGCGCAGGAACTCCTCCACCGCGACGGGGATCAGGGACGGGTCGTTCTGGAGGCGGGCCAGCTGCTCCGGGTGCTGGAGGAGGGCCAGCATGGAGTGGGTGATGGTGTGGCGGGTGGTCTCGTTGCCGGCCACGACGAGGAGCAGGAAGTAGTTGTCGAAGTCCTGCGGCGAGAGGGGCACACCGTCCTTCGGGGTCGTGTTCACCAGCCTGGACACCAGGTCCGTGCCGTCGCCGCCGCGGCGCTGCCGGGCCAGCTCACGGCCGTACTCGAAGACCTCCAGCGAGGCGGGCGAGCGGAAGGGCAGGTGCCGGTACTGCTCGCTCTCCTCGCTGTCCAGCAGGACATCGGCGTAGTCGGGGTCGGTGTTGCCGATGATGCGGTTGCCCCAGTCGATGAGCTGCTGGTTGTCCTCCGGCGGAACGTCGAGGAGGCGGGCGAGGACGTTGATGGGGAAGTCGGCGGAGACCTCCTTGACGAAGTCGAAGGTCCCCTTGGCGAGGGCCGCGTCCAGCGTGGTGGCGGTCAGGCCGCGCAGGAAGTCGGTGTAGCTGTTGATGACGCTCGCGCCGAACTGGCGCTGGAGCAGGCTGCGCATGGCGCGGTGGCGGACGCCATCCAGTTCCAGGATGGAGGCACGCGTCTTGATCTGGTCCTCGTCGACCTCTTCGAGGTTCACGAACTTCATCGAGGTGAAGGTCTCGGCGTCGCGGTCGACGCGGGCGATGTCGGCGTGCCGGGTCACCGCCCAGAAGCCGGAGTTGGGGGCGTCCTCGGGCTGCCAGTGCACCGGGTCCTCGTGGCGCAGGGTGTGGAACATGCGCCACGGGGTGATCCCGTCGGTGAAGTTGTCCAGGTCGGCGAGGTTGACGTCCACCAGCGGCATCGGTTCGTTCACGGCGGCGGTCGGGGTCTCGGTCGTCATCGCATGGCTCCCAGTCGTCACAGGTGGTAGGCGTACTCGGTGAACTCCCAGTCGGTGACGTGCCGGTGGAAGCGTTCGGTCTCGTTGCGCTTGTAGGAGAGGAACGAGGCGGTGAAGTCCTTGCCGAGGACGTCGGTCAGTTCCGTGTCCGCCTCCAGGGCGTCCAGCGCGGCCGGCAGGCTCATGGGCAGCACCGACGCCCTGGCGGTGTCGTAGCCGTACCCCTCCAGCGGGGCGGGGGGCTCCTCGCCGGCCAGTACCCCGAGCAGCGCGGCGGCGATCGTGCCCGCGATCAGCAGGTAAGGGTTGGCGCTGGCGTCACCGAGGCGCAGTTCGAACCGGGCGCCGGAGCCGCGCTCGGGCGGGATGCGGACCATGGCGCTGCGGTTGTCCAGGCCCCAGTCGATGAGCCAGGGGGCGAGGGTGTCCGGGCCGAACCGCTTGTAGGAGTTCACGGTCGGGTTGGCCAGTGCGGCCAGGGCCGGGGCGTGGGCGAGGATGCCGGCGACGGCGTGGCGGGCGGTGGCGGACAGCCCGTACGGCCCGGCGGGATCGTCGAAGACGTTGCCGCCCTCGTCGTTGTCGCAGGACAGGTGGAGGTGGAAACCGGAGCCTCCGGCGTCGTTGAACGGCTTGGCCATGAAGGTGGCGAGCTTTCCCTCCTTCCGGGCCAGCTCCTTGATCGCGGACTTGAAGAAGAAGGCGCGGTCCGCGGCGGACAGGGCCTCGGAGTGGGTGAGGTTGATCTCGAACTGGCCGCCGTCGAACTCGTGGTTTCCGCTGGTCGCCCCGATGTTCATGTCCCGCAGCAGGCGCAACGTGCGCAGCAGGTGGTTGTCGCCGTCGGCGCGCAGACCGGCTGTGTAGACGACTCCGGCGGCGCCCGAGTAGCGCTTCCAGCCGCTCGGGGAGGCAGGGTCCTCGTCGCAGAGGAAGTATTCGAGTTCGGGGCCGACCACCGGACGCAGGCCGTGTTCGGCGCACCGGTCGAGGACGGTGCGCAGCAGATCGCGGGGTGACTCTGGCGCGGTCATGCCGGTGGCCGGGTCGGTGACGTCGGCGAGGCAGGCGGCGACCCCGGGTTCCCAGGGGAGGGGGACCAGGCTGGCCAGGTCGGGGCGCACGGTGATGTCGGGCAGACCGGCGTCCAGACCTCCGGAGACGGGGACCACGTCGCCCTGGGGGCTGGTGTGGTAGACGGCCCGGCAGAAGGCCAGGCCGTGGTCGCAGGCCGACGGCAGGTGGTCCAGCAGGATGTCGCGTGCGCGGTCGGTGCCGATGAGGTCGGGATAGGTCACGCGCACCACGTCGATGCCCTCGGCGGCGAGCCGCTGCATGTGCTGACGGAGGCTGGGGGTTGGGGCTGCGCTCACCGATGTCTCCTCGGGCGCTTGGGGTGTGGATGACGAGGGGAGTCAGAGGCCGGTGCGGGTGGAGGCACACGGGCAACTTGTTTGATGCCAAACGGTATGGGGGGTGCGGGCACCCCGCAAGAGGGGGCTGGAAAAAAATTATCCGCATGGATAGGTATTGACCAGGGGTGGGTGGCTTCCTATGTTGTTTGAAGCCAAATGAGTAAGGGTTCGGTCAGTCATGCCGGGCCCTTGGCCGGGGCCCGGCATGACAGCGGCCGGGCCCCTCTTCTCGCCCTCGCCCCCGCCCCGACGCCCTCACATTCAGGAGGACCGGCCATGAAGGTCGTCGTCGACATGAACAAGTGCCAGGACCACGGCCAGTGCGTCTTCGCCGCACCCGATGTCTTCTCCATGGACGACAGCGGCCACCTGGCCTATGTGTCCGACCCCGACGACGCGCTGCGTGACGAGGTCGAGGAAGCCGCCGACGTGTGTCCGCTCCAGGCCATCCGCGTCGAGGACTGATGATGAACGCACGCATTGTCGTGGCCGGCGCCTCCATGGCCGGCCTGCGCGCAGCCGAGCAGCTGCGGGCCGCCGGCTGGACCGGAGCAATCACGCTCGTCGGTGACGAGCCGCACATGCCCTACAACCGGCCGCCCCTGTCGAAGGAGGTCCTGGCCGGCAAGGCCCCCTTCGAGTCCCTCGCCTTCCGGCCCCGCGCGAGCGTGGCCGACGCGGAGTGGCGACTGGGCACCCGGGTCGTCGCCGCCCGGTTCGCGGAGAACATCGTCGAGTTCGACGACGGCGAGGCGCTCTCGTACGACGGTCTGGTCGTCGCCACCGGAATGAGGCCCCGGCGCCTGCGCTGCCCCGGCCCGCTCGCCGGCCGGCACACGGTCCGCACCATCGATGACGCGCAGGGCCTGCGGCAGGCCCTCACCAGGCCCGGAGCCCGCGTGGTCGTCGTCGGAGGCGGCTTCATCGGCTGCGAGGTCGCCGCCACCGCCCTCGCTCTGGGCGCCCGTGAGGTGACCGTCGTCGACCCGCTGCCGCTGCCCATGGTCGGCCCCCTCGGCGAGCTCCTCGCCAGGGCCCTGCTGAAGCGTCACGAGGAACGCGGCGTGCGCTTCGCCCTCGGCACGGGCGTGACCGGCTTCACCGGCGACGACCACGTCACCGGTGTCGCCCTCGCCGACGGCACCGTCCTGCCCGCCGACGTGGTGGTCGAGTCGGTCGGCTCGCTCGCCAACACCGAGTGGCTGGACGGCAACGGCCTCGATCTGAGCGACGGCGTGCTCACCGACGAGCACCTGCGCGTCGGCGGCCGGCCCGACGTGGTGGCCGTCGGTGACGTCGCCCGCTTCCCCAACGCCCGCTACGACGGCGTACCGCGCCGTGTGGAGCACTGGTGCATCCCCACGGACACCGCCAAGCACGCGGCGAAGACCCTCGTCGCCCAGCTGACCGGCACCGGCCACGACCTGTCCCCGTTCGCGCCGCTGCCCACCTTCTGGAGCGACCAGCACGACTTCCGCCTGCAGTCCTTCGGGGCACCGGTACTCGGCAAGGAAGACGTGCGCGTACTCGAAGGCGACCTCGACGGTGACGTCGTCGTCGGCTACCACGCCGCCGGCCGGCTGACCGGTGTCGTCGCCCTCGGCGGCCAGGCCGCGGCGGCCGCCGCCTCCCGCTACCGCGCCGAACTGCTCAAGCAGCCCGCCCTCACCGCCTAAGGACCTTGCTGATCATGACCACCGTCCGTGGATTCTTCTTCCCCAAGACGGCGAGCGGAGCCTCGTCGCTGATCCCCTCACCGCCCTGGCGCTACTCCGGGGACCTGCTCACCGTCGAGTACCGCACCGACCCGGCACGCGTGCGTGAGCTGCTTCCCGAGTCACTGGAACTCGCCGACGAGGACCCCGGCGCGGTGGCGCTGATCTGGGCCGACTGGCAGTCCTGCTCGGCATCCGGCGAGGAACTGCTCGATCCCGTGCTCTCCCAGTACAAGGAGGCCTTCGCGGTCGTCCGCTGCAAGTACCGGGGACAGACCTACTCGCGATGCGCCTACATCTGGGTCGACAAGGACTTCGCCATCGCCCGCGGCCTGCACCAGGGCTACCCGAAGAAGCTCGGCTCGATCCACCAGACCCGCCCGCACCCGTACGGTCCCGCTCCGCGCATCGAGGCGGGGGCCCGTTTCGGCGCCACGCTCGCCGCCGCCGACCGGCGCCTGGCCCATACCGTGGTCACCCTGCGCGAGCCGTCGGAGACGAACGGCTTCGTCAACGCCCACCCGATGGCCCACCACCGGTGGCTGCCCTCCATCGAGAAGGGCAAGGGCCTGGCCCTGGACGAGCTGATCGAGTCGGGCGCCGCGTCCTTCGAGGCGGGACAGGCCTGGCGCGGCGACGCCGAGCTGGAACTGTTCGAGGCACCCACCGAAGAGCTGGCCCGCCTGGAGATCCGCGAGCCGATCGCCGCCTACTACCGCCAGGTCGGCGTCGTCTGGGACGGCGGCCGACTGCTGGAATCCGGCACCTCCGGCGCCGAGTAGACCCCCACCACCTCGCGAGACCGGAGGAACAGAGCATGAGCGAACACACCATCACCGTGGCCGGAGTCGCCGTCGACACCCGGCACTGGATCGGCGGCGAACGCGTCGCCTCGACACAGACGTTCCCGGACGTCTCGCCCATCGACGGCAGCACGATCGGCGAGATCTCCCGGGGCACGGCCATGGAGGCAGCCGCCGCCGTGGCCGCCGCCAAGGCCGCGTTCCCCGCCTGGGCCGCCACCTCCCGCGCGCAGCGCGCCCGCATCCTGCACGCGATCGCCGACGGGGTCGAGAAGCGGATCGAAGAGCTCGCCATTGTCGAGACCACCGACAACGGCGCCCTGCTGCGCTCCCACCGTCGCGGAGTGATGCCACGCGTGGCGCACAACTTCCGCTTCTTCGCGGACTGGCTGCTCCAGCTGGACCACGAGGACTTCGACACCCGCGGCCACACCAACCACGTCAGCTGGGACCCGGCCGGCCCCTGCGTTCTGATCACCCCGTGGAACGCCCCGCTCATGCTGGCCACCTGGAAGGTCGCCCCCGCCCTCGCCGCCGGGAACACGGTCGTCCTCAAGCCCGCCGAGTGGTCACCGCTGACCGCCTCCCTGCTGGCCGACATCGCCGCCGAGGCCGGGCTCCCGGCAGGTGTCCTCAACCTCGTCCAGGGCTACGGCTCCGAGATCGGCGACGCGCTGACCTCGCATCCGGACGTGCGCCGCATCAGCTTCACCGGCTCGGTGCCCACGGCCAAGCGGATCGCCGCGTCGGCCGCCGCCCACCTCACGCCGCTCAGCCTCGAACTCGGCGGCAAGTCCCCGCTGCTGGTGTTCGCCGACGCGGACCTGGACCTCGCCGTCGACCTGGCGGTGGAGCAGTACGACAACGCCGGCCAGGTGTGCCTGGCGGGCACCCGGCTGCTGGTCGAGGAGTCGGTCGCGGAGGAGTTCACGCGCCGGTTCGTCGAGAAGGCGAGCGGGCTGAAGCAGGGTGATCCGCGCGACGAGGCCACCGACATCGGGCCCAACATCCACCCCCGCCAGCTGGAGAAGATCGACGGGTTCGTGCGGCGGGCGCTCGCCGCCGGGGCCCGTGCGGTGATCGGCGGCCACCGGGGGGACGGTCAGTACTACGCGCCGACCCTGCTCACCGACGTCGCCCAGGACTCGGAGATCGTGCAGGAGGAGGTCTTCGGCCCGGTCCTGACGCTGCAGACCTTCACGGACGAGGAGACGGCGGTTCGGCTCGCCAACGGCACCCGGTTCGGGCTGGCCGCCACCGTGTTCACCGGCGACCCGGAGCGCGCCGAGCGGGTCACCGCGCGGCTGGTGGCGGGCACGGTGTGGGTGAACTGCTTCTTCGTCCGCGACCTCCAGGCCCCCTTCGGCGGCTCACGCCTCTCCGGCGTCGGCCGCGAGGGCGGCACCTGGAGCTTCGACTTCTACTGCGACGTCAAGAACACCGTGACCGCTCCGAAGGGATGGAAGGACCATGGGTGAGATCGTCGGGGCGGGCCTGCTCGCCCACGTCCCCACCATCGTGCTGCCCGAGGAGACCCGGCTGGAGCTCAACGGGGGCAAGGAGATCACTCTCGTCACCGGCCTGCACCAGCTCCGCGAGGACGTCTTCGCGCGCGACGACTACGACACCGTCGTCGTCCTGGACTCCCACTGGGCCACCACCGTCGAGTTCGTCGTCACCGCCCAGCACCGCCGCGCCGGCCTGTTCACCTCCGAGGAGCTGCCGCGCGGGATGTGCCGGATGCCGTACGACTTCCCCGGCGACCCGGAGCTCGCCGGCAACATCGAGAAGTTCGCGGACAAGCACGGCACCTGGATCACCGCGATCGACGACGAGTACCTGCCGATCTACTACGCCACCATCAACCTGTGGAAGTTCCTCGGCGAGGGCCTGCCCGACAAGCGGTGGGTGACCATCGGCGTCTGCCAGACCGGCGACATGGAGGACCACCTGCGGCTCGGCCGCGCCCTGGCGGACGGTATCGCCGCCACCCCGGGGCGGCGCGTGCTGCTGATCGCCTCCGGAGCCCTGTCGCACACCTTCTGGCCGCTGCGCGAGCTGCGCGACCACGAGGCCAGCGACCCGGTGCACATCTTCACGCCCGAGGCCCGCGCGGCGGACTTCGAGCGGATCGCCTGGTTCAAGGAGGGCCGTCACGACAAGGTCCTCGACACGATGAACGAGTTCTGGAAGTACAAGCCGGAGGCGAAGTTCTTCCACTACCTGATGATGGCCGGCGCCCTCGGCGAGCGCGCCTGCGTCGCCAGGGCCCGTCAGTACGGCGAGTACGAGAACTCGATCGGCACCGGCCAGGTGCACCTCTGGTTCGACCGCCCGGAGGGCGGCTGGACCGGCAGCCCGACCACGACCCCCCAGGAGCCCGCCCATGCCTGAGTACCGCCGCATCCTCCTCGACGGCGCCGCCGTCCAGGTCACCGTCGACGGTGACGAACTGGTAGCCGGGGACGGCCGCCGCGTCAAGATCGAGGGGGCGCAGCACCTGCCTCCGGTGGTCCCCTCGAAGGTGGTCGCCGTCCACCTCAACCACCGCAGCCGGGTCGACGAGTTCGGGATCGAGCTGCCGGCCACTCCCACGTACTTCCACAAGCCGACCTCGGCGCTCAACTCCCACCAAGGCGCGATCGTCCGTCCCGAGGGCTGCAAGTGGCTCAACTACGAGGGCGAGGTCGCCATCGTCATCGGGAAGACCGCGCGGAACATCTCCCAGGCCGAAGCGGGCGAGTACATCGCCGGCTACACCATCGCCAACGACTACGGGCTGCACGACTTCCGCGACACCGACGCCGGCTCCATGCTCCGGGTCAAGGGCTCCGACACCCTCTGCCCCCTCGGCCCCGGCCTGGTCACCGACTGGGACTTCCGCGGCAAGAGCCTGCGCACCTACGTCAACGGCAAGGTCGTCCAGGACGGTACGACCGACGAGATGCAGTGGGACATGCACTACCTCGTCGCCGACATCGCCCGCACCATCACCCTCTAC
>NZ_LIRK01000359.1 GCF_001419765.1 Streptomyces torulosus | reverse complement strand
TCGGCACCGCCACCCGCGACACCGCCCGCTCCCTGTTCGGCGCCGACACCCCCTGGCTGCCCGTCGCCCTCCTCGGCCTGCTGCTCATCGGCTACGGCGGCTACCGGTCCATCGACTTCGGCGCCAAGGTCCTCGGCGTCCTCCTCGTCGCCGAGACCGGCATCCTCGTCCTGCTCGCCGGCGCGGTCCTGGTCGACGGCGGTGCCGACGGCCTGTCCCTCGCGTCCTTCGCGCCCGGCAACGTCATGGTCCCCGGCATGATCGCCGTCCTGGCCTTCGCGTTCGCCGCGTTCACCGGCTTCGAGTCCACCGTGATCTACCGCCGGGAGGCCCGCGACCCGGCCCGCACCGTGCCGCGCGCCACCTATCTCGCCGTCGCCTTCCTCGGCCTGTTCTACGCGTTCATCGTGTGGACGGTGATCCAGGCGTTCGGCGACGCGAAGGTCATCGCCACGGCCGGCTCGAACCCCGCGGACCTGTTCTTCTCCGCCATCACGGTCTACGTCGGCTCCTGGGCGGCCGACCTGATGCACATCCTGATCGTCACCAGCGTCCTCGCCTCGCTGCTGGCCTTCCACAACGCCATCAACCGCTACGGGCTGGCCCTCGCCGAGGAGGGGATCCTCCCCAAGGCCCTGGCCCGCGTCCACCCCCGCCACCGCTCCCCGTACGTCGCCGGCATCGCGCAGACCGTGCTCGGCGCGGCCGTCGTCCTCGCCTTCGCCGCGGCCGGCGCCGACCCGTACACGCAGCTGCTGCTGTGGGTGAACACGCCCGGCATGCTCGCCCTGATGGTGCTGCAACTGCTCGCCGCGATCGCCGTACCGCTCTACTTCCGGCGCCGCACCCACGGCGAGGGCGCCCTGCGCACGGTCGTCGCACCCGTAGCCGCCGCGGTGCTCCTGACCGGCGCCATCGCCCTGGTCGTCACCCACCTCGACCAGTTCACCGGCGCCTCCACCACCGTCAACACCGTCCTCGCGGCGATCGTCCCCGCCGTCCTCGTCATCGGCCTCGCCCTCGGGTGGTGGCTGCGCCGGTCCAGGCCCGAGGTGTACGCGGGCTTCGCCGCCGAGCCACCGGCCGACGTCGCCGAGTGACCCCCACCCTCCGTCCGCCCCCCTCAAGGAGACGCCTCCCGATGCCCATCGCCGACCTCGTCATCACCGGCGCCCACATCCGCACCCTCGACCCGCACCGGCCGCACGCCTCCGCCGTCGCCGTACGCGACGGGCTGATCGCCGCCGTGGGAGAGGACGCGGACGTACGGGACTGGCGCGGGCCGGACACCGAAGTGGTGGACCTGGGCGGCGGATGGCTGGTGCCGGGCCTGGTGGACGGTCACAGTCACCCCGTGTGGGGCCTGGACCTGGCCACCGGCCTCGACCTCACCGCCGTACGCGACCTCGACGGACTGCGCTCCGCGCTCGCCTCCGCGCCCCGCGTCGACGGCTGGGTCCTCGGCTGGGGCCTGGACCACAACGCCTTCGAGGGCCGCCCCGTCGACCGCGCCCTCGTCGAGGACGTCCTGGACGGCGCGCCCGCCTTCCTGCGCCTGTACGACGGCCACTCCGCCCTCGTCACCGGGGCCGCGCTGCGGGCCGCCGGCATCACCGGGCCGCGGGCCTTCGCCCAGCGTTCCCACATCGCCGTGGACGCCGACGGACGACTGACCGGACATCTCGTCGAGCACGCCGCGATGGACCTCGTCACGGCGGTCATGCCCCGCGCGACGTACGACGAACGCCGCACCCGGCTGATCGACCTGCTGAACGCCATGGCGGCCACCGGCCTCACCGGCGCCCACGTCATGGACCTCGGCGATCCCGCCCTGATGGACGCCGTGGCGCGGGAGACCGTCCTGCCGCTGCGGCTGCGCTTCGCGCCGTGGTGCATGCCGGGCGCCGACGCGGACGACCTCGCGGAGCTGGTCGCCCTCCAGTGCAGGGGCGGCCGGCACTGGCAGGTCGGCGGGGTGAAGTTCTTCATGGACGGCACCGTCGAGGGCGGCACCGCCTGGCTCGACCACCCCGACTGCCACGGCCAGGGCACCGACGCCTTCTGGCCCGACCCGGACGCGTACAGCGACGCCGTACGGGTCCTGCACCGCGCCGGGGTGCGGACGGCCACGCACGCGATCGGCGACGCCGCCGTACGCCATGTCCTGTCCACGGTCGAGTCGCTGGGGCCCGGCGGGCGGCACACGCACCGGGTCGAGCACATCGAGTCGGTGCCCGACGACCTCGTGGCACGGTTCGCCGAGGTCGGGGTCGTCGCCTCCATGCAGCCCCCGCACACCGACTACACCCGTACCGACCTGTCCGACGCGTGGTCGTCGCGGCTCGGCGAGGAGCGCGCCTCACGGGCCTGGCGGCTGCGGGACCTGCGGGACGCGGGCGTGGTCGTCGCGCTCGGCTCGGACTGGCCCATCGCCCACCACGACGCCCGCGGGGTCCTGGCCACGGCCCGGGCACCACGCGGCGCCGCCTCCTCCCGGGCCGGACTCAGCGGACTCCAGGCGCTGGAGGGCTGCACCAGCCACGCGGCGCTCGCGGCGGGCGAGGAGGCGGTCGCCGGACGGATCGCCGAAGGCTACCGGGCGGACCTGACGGCACTGGGCCTCGACCCGGTCGACGCCCCCGCCGACGAGGTCGCCGAGGCACCGGTCCTCCTCACGGTGACGGGCGGCCACGTGGTGCACCGGGGGAGCGGGCGGTAGCACGCCACCGGGGGCCGGGCCGCGCAGGTCCGTACCGACCCGGCCCCCGGTGGCGGCGGGTCACCGGTCGCGCAGGTCCTGCACCCGCTTCAGTTTGCCCACCGAGCGCTCCAGGGTCTCCGGGTCGACGACCTCCACCTCCACGGTCACACCCACCCCGTCCTTGACGCCTCCGGAGCCCGTATATGTCCACGGCGTGCAGTCCGGCCCGCTCCTCGATCTCCCGGCGCATCTCCTCCGTCCACGACTCCGCCCCGAAGATCCCCACCTCCAGCGAGCGGAACGGGGGTCGACACCCTGCTTCTCGAACTCGTCGAGGAGGGTCAGCATGCAGGACGGGGTGACCATGATGATCTCGAGGCGGAAGTCCAGGATGAGCTGCACCGGTCGAGCTGCAGCGCGGCCAGCTCGTCCCCGGTCAGGCGCTCGCCGTCGTCCAGCAGATCGTGGGGGAGCGGTCGGCCCGGGCTGCTCATCGCGACTCCTTCGTCCGCCCCGTCGAACGGGGGCCGATCGAACGTTCGGTCGCCGCGCGTCACGGTCACGGTATCCATCGGGGCCGTTCCGCTGTCAAGGATTCGTCGCGCCGCCGGCGGTGGGGGAGGGGTCTTGCCCGACCGCTCGAATCACGTCACACTGGTACCGAACGAATGGTCGGTTGGGAAGCTGGTATCGATGACGACGACAGATTCCGCCGGGGCGCCGCCCGAGGACGCGCTCCAGGAGCACTTCGAGGCGACGATCGCGCGGGACCAGCGGATCGAGCCGCGTGACTGGATGCCGGAGGGCTACCGCAGGACGCTGATCCGGCAGATCGCGCAGCACGCGCACTCGGAGATCATCGGCATGCAGCCGGAGGGCGAGTGGATCACCTGTGCGCCGTCCTTGCGCCGCAAGGCGATCCTGTTCGCGAAGGTCCAGGACGAGGCGGGCCACGGCCTGTACCTGTACTCGGCGGCCGAGACCCTCGGCGCCGACCGCGCGGACCTGACCCGCCGGCTCATCGAGGGCCGCCAGAAGTACTCGTCGATCTTCAACTACCCGACGCGGAACTTCGCCGACGTCGGCGTCATCGGCTGGTTCGTGGACGGCGCCGCCATCTGCAACCAGGTCCCGCTGTGCCGCAGTTCGTACGGTCCGTACGCGCGGGCGATGGTGCGGATCTGCAAGGAGGAGTCGTTCCATCAGCGGCAGGGGTATGAGCTGCTGCTGACGATGATGCGGGGCACCGACGAGCAGCGCGCGATGGTGCAGGACGCGGTGGACCGCTGGTGGTGGCCGTCGCTGATGATGTTCGGGCCGCCCGACGACGCCTCGCCCAACTCGGCGCAGTCGATGGCGTGGAAGATCAAGCGGCACTCCAACGACGAACTGCGGCAGCGCTTCGTCGACATGACCGTCCCGCAGGCCGAGAAGCTCGGCGTGACCCTCCCCGACCCGGACCTGAAGTGGAACGAGGAGCGCGGCCGTCACGACTTCGGCACCCCCGACTGGGCCGAGCTGAAGCGGGTCATCACCGGCGACGGGCCCTGCAACGACCAGCGGACGGAACGCCGCAGGACGGCCCACGAGGAAGGCGCCTGGGTGCGTGAGGCGGCCACCGCCCACGCGGCCCGGCAGAGCGAGCGAGCCCGGAAGGGGACGGCGGCATGACCGGCACGGACGACAGGGGCGCGGCGCGCGGCAACAAGGGCGACTGGCCGCTGTACGAGGTGTTCGTGCGCGGCAAGCGCGGCCTGAACCACGTCCACGTGGGCTCGCTGCACGCCGCCGACGACCGGATGGCCCTCACCCACGCCCGCGACCTCTACACCCGCCGGAACGAGGGCGTCTCCCTCTGGGTGGTGCGTTCGGAGCACATCGCCGCCTCCACCCGCGACGAGAAGGACCCCTTCTTCGAGCCCAGCGCCGACAAGGTGTACCGCCACCCGACGTTCTACGACATCCCCGACGACGTCCCGCACATCTGAGGAGCAGGGCATGAGTGACGACCACGTCTACATGACCCTCGCCGAGGGACACGACGACGACACCCGCTGGGCGTACGGCACCGGCTTCGAGGACCCCCTCCATGGCGTCGACACCGGCGTGCCCGAGGGCGTCGACGTACGGGAACTGGCCCACGTCTGTGTGGCGTTGGCCGACGACGCCCTGGTCTCGGCCCAGCGCCTCGCCGAGTGGACCACCCGCGCGCCCGAGCTGGAGGAGGAGGTCGCGCTCGCCAACATCGGCCTCGACCTCCTCGGCCAGGCCCGCCTGCTGTACTCCCGCGCCGGCCAGGTCGACGGAACCGGCCGCGACGAGGACGCCTACGCCTACTTCAGGGACACCGACGACTTCCGCAACGTACGCCTCGCCGAACTCCCGAACGGCGACTTCGCGTTCTCCGTCGTCCGGCTCCTCGTCCTGTCCAGCTGGCGCCTCGCGCACTTCGAACGGCTGGTGGACCACCCCGACCCCGTCCTCGCAGCGATCGCGGCCAAGGGCGTCAAGGAGCTGACCTACCACCGCCAGTACGCCGCCGACTGGTCCGTACGGCTCGGCGACGGCACCGAGGAGTCGCACCGGCGGATGCGGAAGGCGCTGGAGCAGGTCGGCCCGTACTTCGGCGAGCTGTTCACCGCGTACGACGTACGGGACGAGGTCGTCGACGTAGTGCGGCAGGTCACGGAGGCCGCCGGGCTGCCCATGCCGGTGTACCGGCCGCTGCCGGGCGCCGGCCGCGCCGGGAATCACACCGAGCACCTCGCGCCGCTGCTCGCCGAGTTGCAGAGCGTGGCCCGCGCCCACCCGGAGGCGACATGGTGACCACCCTCCTCGACGCCCGGCGGGCCCGGCAGATCGCCGGGCAGGTGCCCGACCCCGAGATGCCGATGCTGACCCTCGCCGACCTCGGCGTTCTGCGGGACGTGGAGCTGACCGGCGACGGCACGGTGATCGCGAGCCTCACCCCCACCTACTCGGGCTGCCCGGCCATGGCCGAG
>NZ_LIRK01000358.1 GCF_001419765.1 Streptomyces torulosus | reverse complement strand
GGGAAGGATCGAGGCGGGGGCGGGGATCGCCGGGGCGACATCAGTGCCCTGCGGGAGGAGATCCAGGGGATCCTCGACAGGGCGACGGAGATCGACGAGTCCGCCGGTACGGTCCTCAAGGCGATCGCCGACCAGAGCAGGCTGGGGTTCTCCGACGCCCGCTACCAGGACCGGGACGCGGCGGCTCGAGCGGTCAGGGAGGCCGACGAACTGGCCGTCCTCGCGAGGAAGAACCCCGAGGACCTGACCGTCGAGGAGTTCGACCGGCTCGACGCCGGACTGGCGAAGTACGGCAAGGACGGACTCTTCGCCGAACGGTTCGCCACGCGTCTCGGCCCGAGGGGAACCCTGGAGTTCTGGACCGGGATCACCGACCCGAGCGGCACCTACGCACTGTGGGAAGGTCGCGAGGACCGGTTCGACGATCTCCAGCGGCACCTGAGCCTCACCCTCGCGGGCGCGTCCCGGAGCGACTCCGCCGCGATGGCCGACTGGAAACGCGACATGATCGGCCTGGGTGAGACCCGTATCGGTGGCCACAACGTGGGCCCCACGGGCTTCCAGGTCATGAGCAACCTGATGCGGGTCGGTGACTACGACGACGCCTTCCTGAACCGCTACGGCACCGAACTGATGGCCGCCGAGCGCAGACTCACCGGCAACGGTGAGAGCGGCAACGACGTCTGGGAGTTCGGCGGGGCCAGCGGCACCTCGCACACCCTCAACCACATCGGGGAGGACAGCGGAGCCGACCCGCTGACCGGTTTCCTGAAGGGCCTCTCCCGCAGCCCGGACGCCGCGACGAGCTTCCTCGGCCAGGAGTACGTCGCGAAGGACGATCCGGACAACCCCTTCGAGAGGGACACGGACGGCGACGGCCACAAGGGAAAGGTCTCGCTGTCCAACTTCCAGTACCTCTTCGAGGAACGGCAGTGGCCCGAGGAGCACGACTCCCACGGCGACGAACTGCACACCGGGAGGAACAATCTGGCCCTGGCGTTGGAGGCGGCCGCGACCGGGCATCCGGCGGGCGAGATGCCCACCGCGGACACCCCGGCGCACAACGCGCAGCAGGCGAAGCTCGTGGAGTCCCTCGTGCGATCGGTCGCGGAGGACCCGTCACGGCTCACCGGCCACGGCTACATGTCCGACAGCGTGGGCCAGATCGCCGCCGAGTACATGCCCGACATCCACCGCGGCCTGCACGCGGGGCTGTCCAGCGACCGGGCCCTGTTCCCCGTCGCGGGAACCGCCGCGCAACTCGGCGAGCAGGACCTCACACGCTTCCTGTACACGCTCGGGCGCAACCCCGAGGGGTACGCCGCGGTGAACCTGGGCCAGCACAGCTACACGACGCAGTTGATGCAGTACCACTTCGAGCATCCCGACGCCTACATCGACGACCCGGCGCACAGCCGGGCCGACTGCCTCAAGGACGGCATCGGGGAGATCGCCCGGACGGCCGGCCAGATCCAGGGAACCATCGGCGCCGGACGCGCCTACGAGGGCGAGATCGAGGGCGGCACGCAGGACGCCGACTACAACTCCGTCCTGGAGACCACCAGCACGTGGGGCGGAACCGCGGTCGGTATCGGCGTGGGGCTGGCGACGGCCCCGGTCGTGGGTCCGGGCGGCATCGTCATCGGCGGCGTGGCCGGAACGGCGGCCGACGAGATCATCGGCGCCATCACCGACGGGTCCCTGAAGGACTCCGCCGGGGACGTCGTCTATCGCAACGGCCGGCAATTCCAGGACACCGCGGATTCGACATACCGATTGGTCGAGGAAGCGGCGAGGAAGGCGGGCGAGAACACGGGAAGAAGGTCACCGCTGATTGAGGCGACGGTCGCGAGTTCGGCGCAGGACGGGTTCGACAGTGCGGCGAACAACGTTCACCGCTACTTCAACGGCGAGGGAATTCCCCGGCAACTGGAGTCGGAGGACTGACGGTTGAGTGCAACACGATCCAAGCTCCTCATCGCCTCCGGAATCGTCTCGGTCCTGGTGCTCCTGGCGGGTGCCGCGTACGCGTTCGAGCTTCCCCCGTTCACAGGAAGAGGAGTGATCAACGCGGCGGACACCTGCGCGACGCTCGGCACCCGGTCACGGACTGCCCCCGCGCTGAGGGCCGTCGTCCCTGACAGGACCACCTACTCGTTCTACGACAGCGTGCCCGATCCTCGCCGGGACGAGATGGACCACTCCTTCCAGAGTGACTGCTTCGTCTACGGGGAGGGTCAGCAACTCCTCTGGGCGGGAGCACAGATGCTGGAGTACGACCGCCCCTCCGGTTGGATCGAGGAAGTGGTGGAACAGTACGACTCTGCCTCCTCCCTCACCCCCTTCCCCGCCGGGGACAAAGCCGTCGCCTCCCCCCGGGTCGCCGCCGTCTATCTGCCGTGCACCTCGCACGGCCTCCGGCGGCACCTGAGTGTGGTCGTGCATCTCAAGCAGCCGGGCGACGCCGACGGAACCGCGCTGCGTACACATCTGATCGTTTTGGCCAAGAACGCCGCCGTCTTCGCTCATCGGAAGGCCCGCTGCGACAAGGGGGCAGTAGGGTGACTCGCACGGTTCGTTCGCACGTCAGGAAGGTTTTCATCAGGATGACCGACGCACCGGACACCGAGGTCGGCGCTCAGGCCGAGGACGTGAAGGCACGCAAGGAGCGGGAGAAGAACGAGCTGTACGCCCTCGACATCTCGGGGGTGGAGTGGCACTCCGCGCCGGGTACGGAGGAGCACGAGGAGCGGGTGGAGATCGCGTATCTGCCGGGCGGCGCCGTCGCGATGCGGTCGTCGCTCGATCCCGAGACGGTGCTGCGGTACACCGAGGCCGAGTGGCGGGCGTTCGTTCTCGGGGCGCGGGACGGGGAGTTCGACCTGGAGCCGGCGCCGCACAACGGCGGGCTCGCGGTGGAGTAGCGGACCGCAGCAGCGGGTGGACCGACGTGCCCACCCGCTCGCTGGGTCACGTCACAGGAAGTAGCTCGCGCCCTTGAGGTCGCCGCCGCGGTAGTCACCGCCGGCGTCGCCGATCCGGTGGCCGATGGCCATGAGGGCGCCGCGGATGCCGTTGGCGTGCGTGTCCCAGTCCTTGTGCTGGGTCTTGAAGGCCTCGTGGGCCTCACCGCCCCAGCCTTCGGCGATCTTCTCGACGTCGGCCTTGAGGGCCTGGATCTGGTTCTCGAAGTCCCGGGCCAGGTTGCCGAGTTCGGTGGTGAGGGCGTCGAGCGTGCCGTACTTGACGGCAAGGTCCTGGTAGTCGCCGTTGACGTTCGTCATGACTGCCTTGTCTCCTTGGTGGTGGCTGTCGCCGGGACTAGTAGCTGCTGAGGGCCGAGGTCTTGCCGCCGAGGTCCTGGACGTCGATCCGGGTGATCTGCTGGTGGAGTTCGTCCTCCAGCTTGTCCTTGTCCTTGCGGTTGAGGTTGACGCCCTCGAGGACCTTCTCCAGCATGCGGCCGAGGGCCACCACGTGGTCGTTGATCTCGGTCTGCTTCTTGTCGAAGGCGATCGCGCCCTGACCCGTCCAGTTCTTCTCGATCATGTCGATCGTTCCCTGGAGGCGGCCGAGGAGCTTCTTGATGTCGTCGTAGCGGTCGATGATCCCCTTCTCCAGCAGCCAGACGCTCTCACTATTGAGCTTCCGTCCGTCCGTCATGTCTCGCACTCCCTTTCCCGAACTGTGTCGCGGCCTTCACATCGGTGCATTCCCCACTCGAAGGACCACTGTAGTCACTGTGTAAATTGCGTCCAACTGAAGTTGGTGAGAAGTCAGTTGCGAAAGGGGTCTTGCGTCGGCGGACGGCCGCGCGGACCCTTTGCTACTCGAATGCGGAGCCTTTGCTCCTGGCGGTGCGGCGGCGTGCGTCGCGCGCCACCACGGCGGTGCCGGCGATGAGCGCGGCCAGGACGGCCGTCGCGCCGAGGGCGTAGGTGGCGTAGCGCTCGCTGCGTTCCTGGGGTGTCTCGCCCAGGTGGAGTTCGGCGGCTGTCGGTGCCTCCGCCTCGCTGAGGCCCTCCCGTGGGTCGGGGGACTCGATCGGCCGGTCGTCGTCCGTGAGGGCGCGGACCGGGTCGACGACGCCCCAGCCGACCCGCTGGTCGTGGCCCGCGAAGGAGCGTTCGGCGGTCTGCTCGATCTGGGCGACGATCTCGGGGCCGGTCCAATCGGGGTGCTTGGCGCGGATGAGGGCGGCGACCCCGGCGACGTACGGCGCGGAGAAGCTGGTGCCGCTGTCGGAGCAGTGCCCGCCCAGGGGAACAGTGGAGACGATGTCGACGCCGGGTGCGGCGACCCCGACGAAGTCGCCGGACTGGGAGAAGGGGGCCCGTTCGTTGTTGCGGTCCGAGGCGGCGACCGCGAGGACGCCGTCGTACGACGCGGGGTAGGTCTTCTTGTCGTCGCCGCCGAGGCCGTCGTTGCCCGCCGACGCCACGACCACGATGTTCTGTCGCAGGGCCCTGTCGATCGCCCGTTTCAGCGACTCGTCGGGCTCGACCGCGTTCGCGGTGTCCTGGGAGATGTTGATGACGTGCGCCTTCTCGGCCACCGCGTGGTCGATCGCCCGCACCAGCGTCTTGGTCGTGCCGCGGCCCTCGGCGTCGTTCTGCTTGATGGGGATGACGATCGCCTCGGGGGCCAGTCCGACGAACCCCGTGCCCTTCGCGGGGCGGGCCGCGATGATGCCGGCGACCTTGGTGCCGTGACCGACCGTGTCCGTGGTGCCGTTGGCCTTGCCGCGGTCGACGGGCCGGCCCTTGTCGTCCTTCGCAGGCAGGTAGTTGGCTCCGCTGGAGACGTCGACGGCGTTCTTGAGCTGCTCGTTGCGGATGTCGACGCCGGTGTCGATCACCGCGACCCGTACGCCTCTGCCCTTCGACTGGCTCCACAGTTCGTCGAGGAGGACGCGCTGGAGGGACCAGGGGCGGCCCTCGTACTTCTTGTTGTCGAAGACGCACTCGTCGGGGGAGGCCGCGGCCGCGGGCGTCACCGTCACGGCGCCGCCGGTGACGAGTGCGGCGGCCGTCGCGGCGGCCACGCGGGCGAGTCGACCCCGCGCGTACGAGGAGGGCGGCGCGGGGCGGCTTTCCTGTCGCATCAAGGGCTCCCCGTCACGATCCCTGCGGCTGGCGCGCGTCCGCCGTCGACAGTCGGGGGCCCGTCGGCAGGAAGACGGACCACTCGGCGGGGATCACGGCCGGGTCCAGGTCTCCGTAGCCGAGGCGGATCTGGGCGAGCTGCACCTCGTTCTGGAGCTGCTTGCGCTCCTCCTTGGTGATGCCGATGCCCGCGTCGTCCCCGGCGCCGTCCGCGTTGGACTGCAGCGCGTAGCGCAGACCGGTGTCGGTCACGAGGAAGACACCGCCGGCCTTGGTCTCCTCGCCCTTGAACTGGCGGTAGAGCTGACCGGAGCCCGGGGTGACGTAGGCGCTGGAGGAGCCGGTGGCCAGTGTCGCGGGGAAGTCGCCGCCCGCCCAGGTGCTCAGGGTGGTGGCGCCGTTCTTCTCGTCGACGTCCCGCAGGACGGCGCAGACCGTGTCACGGTCCCGGCCGGTCTTCGACGCGCCGTTGACGGCGACCGCCTTGAGGGTCGGCCACGCCCTGTCCGCCTCGAACGGCTCGCCGGGAACGATCTGCCCGGCGCCGACCCCGAGTTCCTTGCCCCTCTGCCCGACGGGCACCAGGTCCCTGCTCCTCAGGAGGAGTTCGGCGACGAACCTGGAGACGGGCGCGACCCGGTCCGGCAGCACCACGTAGTACTGCTCCTCGTTCCCGTCCTCGGCCTTCAGGACCATGCCGACCTTCTTGTCCTCGTCCCTCAGCAGACCGGGGACGTCCGCCGGGGCACCGGGCCGGCCAACGACCTTCGGGAACGTGATCGGGTCACCCTGGTGGAGGGTGTCGAGCCACTGCCGGCTCACCCGCTGGGGTGTGCTGGCGGATCCGACGACGGCCCGCACCAGCAACTCGTCGTCGCCGTCCAGCTCGTACGCGGTGCCGCTCGCGTCCACGACGTAGCGGTTCCCGTCCGGGTCCACCACGTCGAGGAGTTGACCGCCGCGCAGCTTGTCGCGGCCCTCGGTGCGGTTCATGTCGCGGGAGGCGAGGACGAACGCCGCCTTCTGGATGGCCCTGCCGCCCGGTGCCTGCCGTTCGCAGACCGCCCAGCGCTTCTTCGCGCCTGCCTCCTCGGCGGAGGGCAGCCGGTCGGGGGCGTACGGGATGCCGATCGTCACGCCGTGCGGGATGTCGCCCTTGTCGAGGACCGACTCGTCGACGGTGACGACCTCGCCCTTGCCGGTCGCGAGCAGCAGCCTCGCGGAGGCCATGTTGAGGACGGGATGCAACTGGGTCTTCCTGCCCGTCCCGCTCTCCGTCTCCAGGACGACGTACCGGGTCGTGGACTTGCTGGCGATGATCACCTTCTCGCCGGGCTTGTCCCAGTCCTTCGGCGCCGTCGGCTTGAACATCCCCCACGCCCCGAAGGCGGCGACGATGACGACTCCCACGATGGTGCCGGGCAGGACGGCCCGCAGCGGGCGCGGCGCCCCCTCGTCGGAACCGTCCGGGGACGACTGGAGGAAGGACGCGAGCATACGGCGCTTCGCGAAGGTGTAGGCGTTGAGCTGGTCCCGCCGAGATGCCATGTCTGCGTGAATCTCCCCGTGTCTCGCCCTGATCGGCGCTAGGGGGTCACCGTCCCCCGCCCGCCGTTGTCAGACCGGCCCCCTACTATGCCTGGTACGGGGACGGCTCGGTGGAGCGGGTAGGGTACCTGGATCTTCCGAGGGCCTGTGGGCCTGGGAAATTCCGGTGAGTTGTGGGCAGAACGGGGGGACGGAGTGAGGGTTTCCGGAGCGCTGACCCGGTCGCGTGACCGGTCGCGGACACCAGATTCCCCGACCCCGGCGCCGCACCCCGCGGGCCGGCCGTCCGCTCCCGGCGCGGCGCCCGACCCGGCGGGTGCGGTGCACCTGCGGTCCCGGTCGGGGCTGTCGGGGTCGTTCCGGTTGCAACGGATCGTTCTGCTGGAGATCGCCGTCGCGGTCCTGCTGGTCGGCTGGGCCGTGGGTCCCCTGGCGCTGATCCCCGCGGCCGTCGTCGCCGTCCTGCTCGTCCTCCTCGCCGTCGTACGCCGCCGGGGACGCTCACTGCCCGAATGGCTGGCCACGGCACGGGCGTTGAAGGCGCGGCAGAAGAAGGCGGCGGCCTCGGAGATACGCCCGGGGACCGAGCCGGGCCTCGCGCCCGCCGTCGAATGCGACCCGAGCCTGCGGACGTACGCGTACGGCGGCCGGGAGCGCCGGCCCGTCGGGATCATCGGGGACGGCACCTTCGTGACGGCCGTCCTCCAGGTCGAGGCGGACGTGACGGCACTGCGCGCCGAACGGAGCCGGCGGCCACTGCCGTTGGGGCTGGTGCGGGACGCTCTGGAGGTCGACGGCATCCGGCTGGAGGGGGCGCAGATCGTGCTGCACACCCAGCCGGCGCCCGCCATCCACCTGCCCCAGCAGTCGGTGGCCGTCAGCAACTACGCCCCGTTGCAGGCCCGGACGGGCGCGCCCGCGGTCCGTATCACCTGGATCGCCCTGAAGCTCGACCCGGAACTGTGCCCGGAGGCCGTCGCCATGCGCGGGGGCGGGCTCGTGGGCGCCCAGAAGTGCGTCGTACGGGTCGCCGACCATCTGGCCAGCCGGCTGACCGGTGCCGGGTTCCGGGCGACCGTGCTCGACGAGGAGGAGCTGATCGCCGCCGTCGCGACCTCCGCCTGCGCCAATCCGCTGGTGACGGCGGAGGCCGGGCGCACGGACACTCCGCAGCGGCGGACCGAGGAGTCCGGTCGGAGCTGGCGGTGCGACAACCGGCGGCACACCACCTACTGGGTGCGGCGCTGGCCGCAGCTGGGCGGGCCGGGGCCCTCGCTCCCCCGGCTCGTGGGAGCGCTGACGGCCGTGCCCGCGCTCGCCACCACCTTCAGTCTGACCCTGGCCCGCGGGGAGCGGCAGGACGTGACGCTCACCGGGCACCTGCGGGTGACCGGACGCAGCGACGACGAACTCGTGGCGGCCCGCCGCGCGTTGGAGCACGCCGCCCGCGAGACCGGCACAGGGCTCGCGCGCCTCGACCGCGAGCAACTGCCAGGTGTCCTCGCCACGCTGCCTCTCGGGGGTGCTCGATGACGGTGACGACTGGCGCGGGGGCACAGGCGCCGGGTCCACAGCCGCAAGGCTCCCAGCCCCAGGGGTCCCAGCCGCAGGGGGCGTATCCACCGGGTTCGCCGGGCGGTTCAGTGTCGGGCGGGGCCTCGACCGGGCCGTCCGTCGGGGAGCGGGTGCGTGAGCGGGTGCGCTCCGGTCTCGGACTCATCGGGCCCCGGCACGGACGGCACACACTCTCCGCCGAGCAACTGGACACGCTGGCGCTGCCCATCGGGGACGACGGGGTCGTCATAGGGGTGGACGCCGAGGGCCAGCCCGCGGTGCTGGGCGTCAACCGGCCCACTCCGTACGACGTCGTCCTCATCGGCGGTCTTTGGACCGCCCAGGTCCTCGCCCTGCGCGCGGCGGCGACGGGGGCGCGGGTCGCCGTGGAGACCGGGCGGGCACAGTTGTGGATGCAGATGGTGCACGCCATGGGCGGCGGCCAGAACGGCATGACCGTGTACGACGTGGGTCGGGTGCCGCCGCAGGGCGCGTCGGCGGGCAACCCAGTGCTGGTGGTGCGTGACTGCGGTATGCGCCCGCCGCGCGGCCGGGTGGTCTCCGGGCCCTGGCAGTCGGTGCTGACGCTGCTGCCGTATCTCAGCCCGGTGGCCCCCCGGCTCATCCGTCAGGCGCGGCTCGTCGGCGTACAACGGGTCTCGCCGGACGAGGCAGCCGAGTTGGGGCGCACGATGGCGCTGCCGCGGGCGGACGTGGAGTCGCTGCCGACGCTCGCCGACGGTGTCACGCTGTGGTGCGCCGACCGCGACCGGCAGTACGTGATGACCCAGCCGACCGACGCGGAGACGGGGTTGCTGGGGACGCCCCGACGGATGGACTGAGGGTGCGCGCCCGGTCCGGGGCGCGTCCTCGGCGCATCCGCCGGGCGGCGCGCGCCCGCTCGGGGGCGACGCGTCGGATCGCTCCGGGCAGCTGTGACGGCCGCTCTCCGGCTGCCGCTCTCGGGTGGGTATCTCAGGGCTCCTCCCCGGTGTGTGTCGGGTGTGCGTGTGTGAGGTGTCCGTGTCGGGTTCCGCGTCAGGTGTCCTCGTCGGGTGTCCGTCTCCGGAGTCCGTCTCTAGGTGTCTCGTTCTGCTTGCTTTGCGGTAATGACCGGATGGGACAGTCCCGTTGAGGGTGCGCGTGTCACCTCCGGGCAGGGTGTGACGGAACGGGCGGGCGCGGAGGGGCGGACGGGCCTGCCGTCGTCACGCTCGTGGTGATTAGGCTGGGACCGGGGGCGCACACCACGACGTTCAGGACGACACGGCTCGAACGACGAGAACGGTCGGCCCCGGTACGACTTTGAGGGTGCTCGACCACACCAGGAGGAATTGTGAACAGCGATCGGGACGGGATGCGCGGGGGCTGGGCCACGCCCGGCGATGACCAGTCCGACGCGGAGTCCGCCATCGAGACGACGGGCGAGTTCACCATCGACTACGCACCGCCTGCCTGGTACACGCAGAACGCCTCGCCGCAAGGGGCCGGTTCGGACCCGGAGTCGGGGGCGGGGACGAACGTGGGGTCCGGTGCGGGTGCCGATGCCAGTGCTGGTGCGGGTGCGGGAGGAATCGCTCCGGCGGCCGGACCCGTGACACCTCCGCAGGCCCCGCCGGTCGGGCCGCCCGTCGGTATGGCGGGTACGGCGTCGGGCGGCGCCTATCCCCCGCCGTGGCCCCCGGTGGCCGCCGCGCCCACGCCGGGCCCGGCTCCCACCCAGACGCCCACTCCTGTTCCCACTCCCGCACCCGCTCCGGCCGACATCGACAACGGTGACATCGAGAGCGGCGCGACCATGCGGATCTCCGCCGCCACGCTGAAGCGTGACATCGCGCAAGGGGCCGCGCCTGGAGATGCGGCTGCCGCTGCCCCCGGTGGGGGTGCGGAGGCTGCCTCGGACGCGAAGGTGGTCGCCGACGGGGCTGCGGGCGCCGGTGCGGGTGCCGGTGGTGAGGCGCAGGCTGGGGACGCAGGTGCGGGTGCGGAAGCACCCGAGGTCCAAGCCGAGGCCGCCGAGGGAACCGCGGAGAGCGGTTCGGGGACCGACGGTTCGGTCGAGAGCACTGCTCAGGGCCAGGGCCAGGGTCAGGAGGGTGCCACCAACGTAGCCGGGGCCGACGCCGAACCAGCCGATGCGGTGGAGGACCAGTCCGAGCCTGGTGATGTGAGCGCCGAGGGCTCGGCGGGTGCCGACGCATCCGGCGAGGACGGCCCGAGCGGCGAGAACGCTGAGGGTGCGACGGCCGCTGAGGTGTCCGGCGAAGCCGGGGGCGCGGAGGGCGAGCAGCCCGGTGACGCCGTCGCCTCGGACGCCGCCGCCGGAGAGGCCGAGCCGGCGAACGCCGCCGCCCCGCAGGACGCCGCTCCCCAGGACGCCACCCCGCAGGTGTCCAGCCCGGGCGCCGACGAGCCCGCCAACACCGCCCCTGTCACCGCGAACGCCGAGGGCACGGCCCCGCAGGACGCACCGGCCGCGCCCGCCTCGCCGGACGCCTCCGGTGCCGTGCCGCAGACTCCTCCCGCGTGGACTCCTCCGCCGGCCCCGCAGGGCGGGTTGCCGCCGCTGCCGCCCGCGTACCAGCCCGCCGCACCGGCCGCGCCCGCACCGGCCGCGCAGTGGCCCGCGTCCGAGCCGTCGGCCCCTGCCGCACAGGCGTTCCCGGAGGCCCCGGACCCCACACAGTCGGCGGTCCCGCAGCAGCCGATCCACCCGCAGGCCCCGCAGGGTGCGCCCGCGGCATGGAGCGGCCCGGCCGATGCAGCACCGGGTGCGCCTGGTTCACCGACGGCGCCGGGTACGCCCGGTGCCCCGATGGCGCAGGGTGCGCCTGCCGTTCCGGGCACCCCCAGCACGCCCACGCCCCCGCATCCCCCGAACGACGTACCG